>NZ_CP019445.1:3717598-4027398 GCF_001975225.1 Kosakonia cowanii JCM 10956 = DSM 18146
GCGGTTGTAGCTGCAAAAGAAACAGCCATAACAAATTCAGGAAGTTAGCATACTGTTCTTATGCGATGATTCTCATCATATCATTCAGAAATTATTAATATTTTACTAAAGTAACCGCATTTAAGCGGGTAATAAACGCGGTTGTTATTTATCCATTATGGCTATTTCTCCCAAAGGAATAATCAAAAAATATCGCTTCACCTTTGCATATGACCGAACCTGCATTGCACGCTTATACCTGTTTGGCAGTGTGGTTGTTGATTAAAAATTTAAGATAACGGTATTTAGAAAAACTTAAATAAAGGGCCATTTTGAATTCCTTACATTCGCGGCTATTGCACTGCTGAATTTAACGCTCTATTATTAGCCCAACAAACCACCCCAATATAAGTTTGAGATTACTACAATGAGCGAAGCCCTTAAAATTCTGAACAACATCCGTACTCTGCGCGCACAGGCAAGAGAATGCACGCTGGAAACACTGGAAGAGATGCTGGAAAAATTAGAAGTTGTGGTTAATGAGCGTCGTGAAGAAGAGAACGCTGCCGCAGCTGAAGTTGAAGAGCGTACCCGTAAACTGCAGCAGTATCGTGAAATGTTAATTGCTGATGGTATTGACCCGAATGAATTGCTGAACAGCATGGCTGCGGCTAAAACGGGTACCAAAGCAAAACGCGCTGCGCGTCCGGCTAAATATAGCTACGTAGATGAAAATGGCGAAACGAAAACCTGGACCGGCCAGGGTCGTACTCCAGCAGTAATCAAAAAAGCTATCGATGAACAAGGTAAAAAGCTGGAAGATTTCCTGCTCGCGTAAGTGAGTAAACTCTTATCTGCTTTTAATATCCCGCCGCTGGCGGGATTTTTTTTATCCGTTCTACACAATTTCTTCACAAATAGCCCGGACAAACACGTCGTTTGTTTTCGTCATGGGCAGCGCTCAAAAACCCGCCACTTTCATTACCAGCATTATACGCTTTTTCTTATCCCCCTCTTCACAGCGGGCCGCTGATAAACGCGCAATAAAAAAGGCCGACGATAAACAGTGCTGAGCACGATTAACGTCGACCTTATTTACTGTCTGCGCTGGGGGTTATGCTTTAGCAGCGCCTACTGTTTCGTTCAGCCAGGCTTTAAACTCTTCGCCCAGTGATTTATGGCGAATGCCATATTCTACAAAGGCGCGCATATAGCCGAGTTTATTACCACAGTCATGGCTTTTGCCTTTCATGTGATAGGCTTCAACGGTCTCTTTTTCGATCAGCATATCGATAGCATCGGTAAGCTGGATCTCATCACCGGCTCCCGGAGGCGTTTTCGCCAGCAGCGGCCAAATCTCAGCGCTCAGGACATAACGGCCAACAACTGCCAGGTTTGACGGCGCGACGTTCGCTTTCGGTTTCTCAACCACGCCAACCATCGGCACGCTGTCACCCGGGTTCAGCGTGGCGCCTTTGCAGTCCACTACGCCGTAAGCGGTAACGTCATCTACCGGCTCAACCATGATCTGGCTGGCACCGGATTCGTCGAAGCGTTTGATCATCTCAGCGAGGTTATCCTGCGACAGATCGGACTCGAACTCATCAAGGATAACGTCTGGCAGGATTACGGCGACCGGCTCGTTGCCGACAACCGGATGCGCGCACATAACGGCATGACCCAGACCCTTCGCCAGCCCCTGACGCACCTGCATGATGGTCACGTGCGGCGGGCAAATAGATTGCACTTCTTCAAGAAGCTGACGTTTAACGCGCTTCTCCAGCATTGCTTCAAGCTCAAAGCTGGTATCGAAGTGGTTTTCAATAGAGTTTTTAGATGAATGTGTTACCAGAACGATTTCAGTAATACCCGCAGCAATGCACTCATTGACCACGTACTGAATTAATGGCTTATCAACCAGCGGCAACATTTCTTTCGGAATTGCCTTCGTAGCTGGTAGCATCCTCGTTCCCAACCCGCGACCGGGATTACTGCTTTAGTCACTTTCGAATTTATTGCAGCCATTGAAATCTCCTGGACTGTCCATGATTTGAACAGGTTCATGAATTAACTCGCGTCTGAGTATATCAGTACCAACCCAATGACCAGGTCTGAAAAGGACGCGCTAACAACTAATTAGGATTAATACGAAGAAACTGCGGCGATATTAGCACCCGTTTTTATATGACGGGTAAATCTATCTGAGCTTCGCCACGCGATCGCTCATTCCGCGTTCAACATTAAGCGTAACCGCCCGCCTGCACCCCAGACCTGGCATTGCCACGCTTCGCTGCGCTGACTTACCTGGTTGAGATAGGTATTCCCAAGCGTACCGAGAGGAACGCCACTGCTGATTTGAATTTGATGCTCTCCGGTATTTAACGTGGCGTTTAAACCGGCCGAGACTAATAACAAATTCTTAAGCTCACTGTGGTAATACCCCACCAGTAACGGGAACTGCCCCGGCAAATTTGCCTGGTGCAACAGTTGGTTTACCTGCTTAAGTAAAGCACCCATTTCAGGTAAGCGCTGGCGTTGATGTGACAATTGTTCCTGAAGTAAGCCATTAAATAATGCGCGCAGCAGCAGCGCGGCCAGCACGCCATTATTGCCGGCGCGGGTTACATCAAGACAATAGAAGGCGAGATCGTGTCCGGAAAGCGGTGCAATATCCAGCACCAGCCCGGGGCTTTCTGCCGAAACAAGCTGGCGATAATTTACGCGGCAGCCGGAAATGACCTGCTGAACAGGCGGCTGAAGCTCTTTTAATAAATTGGCTGCGGCCTGCGGGTTATCCACCAGCGCATCCCAATCCTGGAATAAACGCTCCTCCTCCTCGACCCGGGAATTAAACATATTTGGGTAGATGCAGGCGAAGATGGTTTCCCGCAGACGATTGAAATCTTTAACGGGCTTCAGCACGACATCCTGCACGCCAAGACGCAGCGCTTTTGCAATGTCGGCCATATTTTCGGTAGCGGAAATCACCAGCACCGGCGTCTGCATGCCCTGGTTACGCAGCGCTTCAACCAGCGCAAGACCATTCATACGCGGCATGGCCAGATCGCAAATAATTAAATCGGGTTGATTGCCAGCCATCTGCTCCAGCGCATCCACCCCGTCTCCGGCCAGCAACGTCGTTGCGCCAAGAGATTGCAACCATGAATCCAGCAGCGATCGGAAAACGAGTTCGTCTTCCACTATCAATATCTGTTTCCCGACCAACGGCTGCGTCATCTCTTCTCCCCTGCCTGACAGTAGATCAATAGTGGCATGCTTCGCCGACACTCGCCTGTCAGAATTTGCTGAAGTCTTATAAAAATTATGTTCACGCTAAAGTCCGCACCAGCGGAAGTAACTCGTCCATGCTCTTTTCCACCGCTAATTGCCCGGCGGCAATGGCCGCATCAGCACGATGAAAATCGAGAGTGGATATTTGCGGACAAATGGGTTGCAACAAAATATCCGGCGGATCGCCCGCCATACGGTTGCGCTTAAGGCGGTTTTCCAGCACCTGGATCGACGTGGTCATGATCTCCATCGCGGTCGGCGTCACCGGGCGCTTCGGCGTGGTGCGGCTAAGCCGCTCGCGCAGGCGCTGATGCCAGCGCAGAGCTTCACCGCTGCCTTTTTCCATCTCGCTATCGGAGGGCGTTACGGAGAGCAAATCCTGCTGCATCAAATGGGCATCATGCTGGAGATCAACAGCTATGACGATGTCAGCGCCCAGCGCGCGGGTTAATGAGACCGGCACCGGGTTGACTACCGCGCCATCGACCAGCCAGTAGCCATTATGCGCAACGGGCGACATCAAACCGGGAATACTGCATGAGGCGCGCACAGCACGGTGCAGATCGCCCTCGGTAAACCATAACTCACGCCCGGTGCTGAGATTGGTTGCGACCGCGCCAAAACGCTTTTCGCAGTGGCTAAAGTCTTCGAAAGGAAGGAGCTGACGGTATTGATTGAACACGCGTTCACCGCGCAGCAAACCGCCGCGGCGCCAGGAGAGATCCATAAGCCGCAGTACGTCCCAGTAGCGGAAAGAGCGCACCCAATTCTCCAGCAGAGACAAACGTCCGCAGGAGTATGCCGCGCCAACTAATGACCCGATTGAGCATCCCGCCACGACATCAATAGTAATGCCGGCGCGCTCTAACGCATTAATGACGCCGATATGCGACCAACCTCTGGCTGAGCCAGAACCCAGCGCCAGACCGATTTTTACCGTTCTCATTCCGCGTGCTTCACTTCCCCCGGCTTACTGTAGCCACAACGCGGCGGCTCAGTTAACATATTGCCACCCTGGCGCGTGCTGCGCCGTTATTATTGTTTCAGGAATGCTGTTTTGTCTCAAACATGTCCTTGCGGTAGCGCTCAGGAGTATAGCGTATGTTGCCAGCCTTATCTGTCTGGTCAACACGCAGCGCCGGATCCCTCTCGCCTGATGCGTTCTCGCTATACCGCTTTTGTCCTACATCAGACGGATTATCTGGTGAAAACCTGGCATCCCTCCTGCGCGGCACACACCTTTCGGGAACAGATTGAGGCCGGTTTCGCCGCCACAACCTGGCTCGGACTGACGCTATTTGAGCACGCTTACGGTCACGATGACAATGAAGGTTATGTCAGTTTTGTTGCTCGCTTTCGCGAGAATGACAAAAATGGCGCAATTATTGAACGTTCCCGTTTTTTAAAGGAAAACGGCGAATGGTACTACATTGACGGTACGCACCCACAGTTTGGTCGTAACGATCCCTGCCCCTGCGGGTCAGGTAAAAAATTTAAAAAGTGCTGCGGGCAATAAGCCGCCAGCACCCTTAACAAACACACTCAACAGGATTTACCCGGCAATGCACTCTTTACAACGTAAAATTCTGCGCACCATCTGCCCCGATCAGAAGGGCCTTATCGCTCGTATTACTAACATTTGTTATAAGCACGAGCTGAACATTGTTCAGAATAATGAATTTGTCGACCACCGTACCGGCCGCTTCTTTATGCGTACCGAGCTTGAGGGCATTTTTAACGATGCCACGCTGCTGGCCGATCTCGACAGCGCGCTGCCGGAAGGCTCTGTTCGTGAGCTGAACGCGGCGGGTCGTCGTCGGGTGGTGATTCTGGTGACCAAAGAGGCGCACTGCCTGGGCGATCTGCTGATGAAAGCCAACTATGGCGGCCTGGATGTGGAGATTGCAGCAGTCATCGGCAACCATGAAACGCTGCGCCCGCTGGTTGAACGCTTCGACATTCCTTTCGAGCTGGTCAGCCATGAAGGCTTAACGCGTGAAGCGCACGACAATCTGATGGTGAAAGCGATTGAAGCCCATCAGCCTGATTACGTGGTGCTGGCGAAGTATATGCGTGTACTCACGCCGGACTTTGTTTCGCGCTTCCCGAATAAGATCATCAATATTCACCACTCCTTCCTGCCGGCGTTTATCGGCGCACGCCCGTATCACCAGGCTTACGAGCGCGGCGTGAAAATTATTGGTGCTACGGCGCACTACGTGAATGACAACCTGGATGAAGGCCCGATCATCATGCAGGACGTGATTCATGTCGATCACACCTATACTGCTGAAGATATGATGCGCGCAGGTCGCGACGTCGAGAAGAACGTGCTCAGCCGCGCGCTCTACCAGGTGCTGGCCCAGCGCGTCTTCGTTTACGGCAACCGGACGATCATTCTTTAAGCACTTACTCTTGAGGTTGCCTGGCTTTACAGCGTTACGGGTAAAAAGCAGGCAACCGATTCATTTTTCACGATTGAATGCTTTACAGAGACGCGTCATTTGGTATGATGCGCCGCGCTTCCCGAGAAGGAAGCGGCCAGTAAAATGTAGTGACCCCGTGGTGGGGTTCCCGAGCGGCCAAAGGGAGCAGACTGTAAATCTGCCGTCATCGACTTCGAAGGTTCGAATCCTTCCCCACCACCATCTACGTCCTGCATCACAATTTGTATTACCCCGTGGTGGGGTTCCCGAGCGATCATAAGGGAGCTGACTGCAAATCTGCCGTCACCGACTTAGAAGGTTCGACTCGAGCACCAGCGAGAGAACGTTGCCAACGGCAACGGCCCGAAGGGTGAGGAGCGTAGCTCCGAATAATCCTTCCTCTGCAACACCATACAATGTAGTAACCCCGTGGTGGGGTTCCCGAGCGGCCAAAGGGAGCAGACTGTAAATCTGCCGTCATCGACTTCGAAGGTTCGAATCCTTCCCCCACCACCATCTTCTAAATAACTCCCCAATCAAATCACCTGTTCCATTACCTCATATTCTCCATTCGGGGAAGGCTGAGAAGCTTCGACTAAGGTTCGACTCGAGCATCGCGAGAGAGCGTTGCCGCAGGCAACGACCCGAAGGGCGAGGAGCGCAGCGACGAGTAATCCTTCCCCCCAGCTTATTCCGCAACCCTTCTTTTATATTTACCAGTTCTGCAACCTCACCATTGCCCGATGGCGCTTCGCTTATCGGACCTACAAAACCAGCGCCCAATGTTGAATCGTGCAAAATGCCCGGTTCTGCATCGTGCCACCCCGTAGGCCGGATAAGGCGCAGCCGCCATCCGGCACGCAAACCGCACCGCGCCGAAAACAAAAAACCCTGCCGAAGCAGGGTTTATCATCGTCAACCATCGTTATCAGCGGCGGGCGCGGACAATCTGGTATTTACGCGTTAAATACTCCACCGGCGCGCTCCAGATATGCACCAGGCGTGAGAACGGGAAGAGCACAAACAGCGTCATGCCGAGCACCAGATGCACGCGGTAAATAAAGGCAACGCCATCGAGATGCGCGGAGGCACCGGTATGGAAGGTCACCACAGACTGCGCCCAGGCCACCAGCTTCATCATTTCGCTGCCGTCCATATGCTGCGCGGAGAACGGAATGGTCAGCAAACCGAGCGTACACTGCACCATCAGCAGGATCATGATCAGAATATCTGCCGCCGTCGACGTGGCACGAATACGCGGGTTAAAGAGACGGCGTTTGAGCAGCATCAGGCCGCCGACCAGGCACAGCACGCCGCTGGCACCGCCACCGATCATCGCCATCTTCTGCTTCACTTCAATCGGCAGAAAGGATTCGTACATCCAGTGAGGCGTCAGCATGCCAAGGAAGTGACCAGCAAAAATCCCGAGGATGCCTAAGTGAAACAGGTTGGATGCAATGTTCATCCCTTTACGGTCAAGCATCTGGCTCGAGCCCGCGCGCCAGCTGTACTGCCCATAGTCATACCGCAGCCAGCTGCCAATCAGGAAGATTGCACCCGCCATATAGGGATAGATGTCAAAGAAGAACATATTAAGGAAGTGCATTAGCGCTCTCCTCCTGTTGAGATATTCAGATATTGCGGCGCAACGGCACCGGCAAAACGACGCTGGTGCGCAGTAATGTCAGAATCGCCACAGCCCTGTTCAGCAAAGAACTTCACCTGCTCCTCTTCCCACACTGCGTCCAGCGCCTGCGGCGTATCGTCACGCGCTTCGCCGGCAATTTTTTCAGCCACCTGCGCGTTATCCACCTCGGTTTTCGTCAGCGTCAACAGCGCGTCAAACAGCGAGGCATAGTGACTTTCACGCTGCTGTAAGCGCGCCTGTAACAGTGCCAGAATCGGCGCGATATCCTGTAAACCGCCAATTGCTTCAGCGGCTGGTAACTGCGCCAGATACTCCAGGTAGAGCGGCAGATGGTCTGGCAGTTCGCGGCTGTCGAGCTGCAACCCGTGGCGCTCATACTGCGCCAGCAGGTCCACCATCGCCTGGCCACGATCGCGCGATTCACCGTGCACATGTTCAAACAGCAGCAGCGAGGTGGCGCGACCGCGATCGAATAGCTCGCTGTAAGTGGCCTGGGCATCGAGCAGATCCTGCGACGTCAGGTCGCGTAAAAAGATACCAACCTGCTGGGCGTCCGCTTTTGACAGATTGTCGCCAGAGGCCAGCGCATCAAACAGCTCCTGCTGATGCTGCCACAGGGCAGCATCCGGGTACTCAAGCAGGCGGGAGATAACCACCAGTTCAATCATGCGTGCGGCTCCGTTTTCACTGTCACATTCACCGCATCGATGCGGCGGCTGTTGAACAGGTTGAATTTGTTATCTGAACCATGACACCCATCGCCGAAGCTAAAGCCACACCCGCTCTTCTCCGGGAAGGCTTCACGCGCCAGTTCACGATGGCTGGACGGCACCACAAAACGGTCTTCGTAGTTGGCGATGGCGAGATAGCGGTACATCTCCTGCGCCTGCGCTTCCGTCAGACCCACCTCTTCCAGCGCACGGGTATCAATCACGCCGTCGACGGTTTCAGCCCGTTTGAAGTGACGCATCGCCAGCATACGTTTCAGCGCCAGCAGCACCGGCTGGGTATCCCCGGCGGTCAGCAGGTTCGCCAGGTACTGCACCGGAATGCGCAGGCTCTCGACGTCCGGCAGAATACCGTTGCTGCCCAGCTCGCCCGCATCGGCAGCGGACTGAATCGGTGACAGAGGCGGCACATACCAGACCATCGGCAGCGTGCGGTATTCCGGGTGCAGCGGCAGCGCCAGCTTCCAGTCCATCGCCATTTTGTAGACCGGCGATTTCTGTGCCGCGTCGATTACGCTCTGCGGTACGCCATCTTCCAGAGCCTGAGCGATCACCGCCGGATCGTGCGGATCGAGGAAGACATCCAGCTGACGCTGATAGAGATCTTTCTCATTTTCGGTGCTGGCCGCGTTCTCAATCGCATCCGCGTCATACAGCAGCACGCCGAGGTAACGAATACGCCCTACGCAGGTTTCGGAGCAGACCGTCGGCATGCCCGCTTCGATACGCGGGTAGCAGAAGATGCACTTCTCAGACTTGCCACTCTTCCAGTTGAAGTAGATTTTTTTGTACGGGCAGCCGGTAACGCACATGCGCCAGCCGCGGCATTTATCCTGATCGATCAGCACAATGCCATCTTCTTCACGTTTATAGATGGCACCGCTCGGGCAGGTGGCGACACAGGCCGGGTTGAGGCAGTGTTCGCACAGGCGCGGCAGATACATCATGAAGGTGTTTTCGAACTGGCCGTACATCGCCTTCTGCATATTTTCGAAGTTCTGATCGCGGCTCAGCTTCTCAAACTCGCCGCCGAGATCATCTTCCCAGTTCGGGCCAGCGCTGATTTTGTTCATGCGTTGGCCGGTGATCAGCGAGCGCGGACGCGCAATCGGCTGATGCTTGCTTTCCGGCGCGTTATGCAGGTTCTGATAGTCAAAATCAAACGGCTCGTAGTAGTCATCGATGCCCGGCAGATGCGGGTTAGCGAAGATTTTACCCAGCAGCATCGCGCGGCCACCCATACGCGGCTGCAGCTTGCCGTTGATTTTACGGATCCAGCCGCCCTTCCACTTCTCCTGGTTTTCCCAGTCGGTCGGGAAGCCGGTGCCCGGTTTGGTTTCGACGTTGTTAAACCACGCGTACTCCATCCCTTCGCGGCTGGTCCAGACGTTTTTACAGGTGACTGAACAGGTATGACAGCCGATGCACTTATCGAGATTCAGCACCATGCCGACTTGTGAACGAATTTTCATTTTGCGCTCTCCTGTACCTGGTCATTGCCTTCGCCATCCAACCAGTTAATGTTTTTCATCTTACGTACCACCACAAACTCATCGCGGTTGGACCCGACCGTGCCGTAATAGTTAAAGCCGTAGGCCAGCTGCGCGTAGCCGCCAATCATGTGCGTCGGTTTCGGCGTAATACGCGTGACCGAGTTGTGAATGCCGCCGCGCTGGCCGGTGATCTCCGAGCCTGGCAGGTTCACAATGCGCTCCTGGGCGTGGTACATCATCGTCATACCGGACGGTACGCGCTGGCTGACCACCGCACGGGCGGTGAGTGCGCCGTTGCTGTTAAAGACTTCGATCCAGTCGTTATCGGCAATGCCCATCTCTTTGGCGTCGGTTTCACTCAGCCAGACAATCGGGCCGCCGCGACCAAGCGTCAGCATCAGCAAGTTGTCGCTATAAGTGGAGTGGATCCCCCACTTCTGATGCGGCGTCAGGAAGTTAAGCGCTTTTTCCGGGTAGCCGTTGCCTTTCACGCCCAGCATCTCTTTTACCGAACGGGTATTGATTGGCGGGCGGTAGACCAGCAGACTTTCGCCAAAGTCACGCATCCACTGGTGATCCTGGTAGAGCTGCTGACGGCCAGAGAGCGTACGCCATGGAATCAGCTCATGAACGTTGGTATAACCGGCGTTGTAAGAGACATGCTCATCTTCCAGGCCAGACCACGTTGGGCTGGAGATGATTTTGCGCGGCTGCGCCTGAATATCGCGGAAGCGGATCTTCTCATCTTCTTTATTCAGCGCCAGATGCGTATGGTCGCGACCAGTGAATTCACTCAGCGCCGCCCAGGCTTTCACCGCCACGTTGCCGTTGGTTTCCGGTGCGAGGGTGAGGATCATCTCTGCTGCATCGATGGCGCTGTTGAGCATCGGCTGGCCTTTCGCCGGGCCATCCGCTTTCACGTAGTTGAGCTTGCGCAGCAGATCCATTTCGCTCTGGGTATTCCACGCGATGCCTTTGCCGCCGTTACCGATTTTCTCCATCAGCGGGCCGATAGAGGTAAAGCGCTCGTAGGTTGCCGGGTAATCGCGTTCAACCGGAATAATGTGCGGTGCAGTTTTACCCGGGATAAGATCGCACTCGCCTTTTTTCCAGTCCTTCACGCCCAGCGGCTGCGCCAGCTCGGCGGCGGAGTCATGCTGGATCGGCAGCGTCACGACGTCGGTCTCTTTGCCTAAATGTCCGACGCAGAGCGCAGAGAAGGATTTGGCGATGCCTTTATAGATTTCCCAGTCGCTTTTTGATTCCCACGCCGGGTCGACGGCGGCAGAGAGCGGATGAATAAACGGATGCATATCCGAAGTATTCATGTCGTCTTTCTCATACCAGGTTGCGGTCGGCAGCACGATGTCAGAATAAAGACAGGTGCTGGAGAGACGGAAGTCGAGGGTCACCACCAGGTCGAGTTTGCCGTCGAGGCCGTTATCCTGCCACTCCACCTCTTCCGGTTTCACGCCGCCCTGTTTGCCCAGATCCTGGCCCTGAATACCGTGCTCGGTGCCGAGCAGATATTTCAGCATGTACTCATGCCCTTTCCCGGAGGAGCCAAGCAGGTTGGAGCGCCAGATAAAGAGGTTGCGCGGATGGTTTCTGCCGTTTTCCGGCTGCTCGGCGGCAAAGCGCAGCGAACCCTCTTTCAGAGACTTAACGGTGTAATCCACCGCTGACATGCCCGCTTTTTCCGCTTCGGCGGCAATACGCAGTGGGTTTGTACCCAACTGCGGTGCAGAAGGCAGCCAGCCCATACGCTCGGCGCGGACGTTAAAATCAATCAGATGGCCGCTGTAGCGGGATTTATCCGCCATCGGCGAGAGGAACTCTTGCGCCGTCACCGTTTCATAGCGCCACTGGCTGGAGTGGTTATAGAAGTAGGAGGTGCTGTTCATATGGCGTGCCGGACGCTGCCAGTCGAGGGCAAAGGCCAGCGGCTGCCAGCCGGTCTGCGGACGCAGTTTTTCCTGGCCGACATAGTGCGCCCAGCCGCCGCCGCTCTGACCAACACAGCCACAGAAGACCAGCATGTTAATCAACCCGCGATAGTTCATATCGAGGTGATACCAGTGGTTCATCCCGGCACCGACGATGATCATCGAACGGCCATGAGTTTTATCGGCATTCTCGGCGAACTCGCGCGCAACGCGAATGATCTGTGCCTGCGGCACACCGGTCACTTTCTCTGCCCAGGCCGGCGTATAGGCTTTGATTTCGTCATAACGGCTGGCGCAGTTTTCATCACCCAGGCCGCGATCCAGACCGTAGTTGGCCATGTTCAGGTCATAAACGGTGGTCACCAGCGCGCTGCTGCCATCCGCCAGTTGCAGGCGTTTGACCGGCAGTTTGTGCAGCAGGATGTTATCCAGAGTGACACCCTGGAAGTGCTCGGTGTTGTCACCACCAAAGTAGGGGAAGCCAACCTGTGCAACGTCATCGTGTTTGCCCAGCAGGCTGAGGGTCAGCTCAACGTCCGCGCCGTTGCCGCCATCGCGCTGCTCGAGGTTCCACTTCCCTTTTTCGCCCCAGCGGAAACCAATCGAGCCGTTCGGCGCGATCATATTGCCTTCGCTATCCAGCGCGACGGTTTTCCACTCCGGGTTGTTCTGCTGACCCAGTGCATCCACCAGATCGGCGGCGCGCAGCATGCGGCCCGCGGCGTAGTAGCCATCACGCTCTTCCAGCATCACCAGCATCGGCATGTCGGTGTAGCGACGGACATAATCGGTGAAGTACTGGCTCGGCTTATCGAGGTGGAATTCACGCAGCATCACGTGCCCCATCGCCAGCGCCATTGCCGCATCGGTGCCCTGCTTCGGCGCCAGCCACAAATCGCACAGCTTGGCGATTTCCGCGTAGTCCGGAGTAATCGCGACGGTTTTAGTTCCTTTGTAGCGAACTTCGGTAAAGAAGTGCGCATCCGGGGTACGGGTCTGCGGCACGTTAGAGCCCCAGGCGAGAATGTAGCTGGAGTTGTACCAGTCAGCGGATTCCGGCACGTCGGTCTGCTCGCCCCAGGTCTGCGGTGAGGCAGGCGGCAAGTCGCAGTACCAGTCGTAGAAGCTCAGGCAGGTGCCGCCAATCAGCGACAGATAGCGTGCGCCGGAGGCGTAAGAGACCATCGACATCGCCGGGATTGGCGAGAAGCCAGCCACGCGGTCAGGGCCGTAAGTTTTCACGGTGTAGACGTTAGAGGCGGCAATCAGTTCATTCACCTCCTGCCAGGAGGAGCGCACAAAGCCACCGCGTCCGCGCGCCTGTTTAAAGCTCTTCGCTTTATCCACATCTTCAATGATAGAAGCCCAGGCATTCACCGGATCGCTGTGCTGCGCTTTCGCTTCACGCCAGAGTTTGATCAGGCGTTTACGCATCAGGGGGTATTTCAGGCGGTTGGCGCTGTAAAGATACCAGGAGTAGCTCGCCCCGCGCGGACAGCCGCGTGGTTCGTGATTCGGCATATCAGGACGGGTACGCGGGTAGTCCGTTTGCTGGGTTTCCCAGGTGACCAGGCCGTTCTTGACGAAAATCTGCCAGCTGCACGAGCCGGTGCAGTTTACGCCATGGGTAGAGCGCACGATTTTGTCGTGCTGCCAGCGGCTGCGGTATCCATCCTCCCAGTCCCGGTTGGTGTTTACGAGCTGGCCGTGCCCATCGGCAAAGGTTTCGCCTTTCTGTTTAAAGTAGCGAAACCGGTCCAGGAATTTACTCATCGGGGGTTCTCCTGTTGGAGCCTGTACGGCTCTCTGGCTAAATCGACATTGCTGCATTTGCCGCGAAGGTAACCCCCGCAAAGACAACGAGAATTGATGATGATCAAGCCGCCATAGCGCGCCATTTATGCGCTGACAACGGAGTACTCCCAAAGAGTTATCGATGATTTTCACGTAACTAACTGATTCACATAAATATATTATATTTAGTTACTGGATTATTCAGATTTATCCCGGTATCCAGGTATTAAGGGGTAGACGCCGCTGCGATGCGATAGCGGTCACAGTGCTGGCCGCAGCAGGCGCAGTTAAGGCTGTTAGTATGTTGTAACTATGAAGAAGACAAAAAAATGCGCGACCGAAGCCGCGCAATGATAATCAACACACTACATTTATTATTGTTTTTTACGCCCGTATATCGCCCAGGTGATCACCACACAGGCGATATAGAACACAAGGAACACTTTCATCGCACCCGCCGGTGAGCCGGTCAGCGCCAGCGAGGTACCAAACGCTTTCGGGATAAAGAAGCCGCCAATCGCGCCAATCGCCGAGATAAAGCCCAGCGCGGCCGCCGTTTCCGTCGCAGCTTCACGCATCGCGTCGCTCTCACTGCCACCCGCTTTCTTCACCCGCTCCATGGTCATCTTACGGAAGATAACGGAGATCATCTGGAAGGTGGAGCCACTGCCCAGCCCGGCGGTGAGGAACAGCACCAGGAAGACGCAGAAGAAGGCAGTGAAGTTGCCGCCCTCGCCGTTCGACGGCAGCGTCAGGAACAGCAAGGCGCTGAAGATCGCCATCACCACAAAGTTCACCAGCGTCACGCGCGTTCCGCCAAGACGGTCGGAAATCGCGCCGCCTGCGGAACGTGCCAGCGCGCCAACCAGCGGCCCGAAGAAGGCAAAGTGCAGGATCTGCACCTCCGGGAACTGGGTTTTTGACAGCATCGCAAAGCCAGCGGAGAAGCCGATAAACGAGCCAAAGGTCGCCAGGTAGAGGAAGCTCATGATCCACAGATGCGAGCGCTTCAGCACCGGCAATTGCGCGCTGAGGGAGGCTTTCGAGGTCGCCAGTTCGTTCATGCCAAACCATGCCGCCAGCGTAAACACCGCCAGGAACGGCACCCAGATCCACGCTGCGTTTTGCAGGTAGAGCATGGTGCCATCAGGCTGGGTTACGCCACCGCCGCCAAAGGCAGCAAAGATGGAGAAGGAGACCGCCAGCGGCGCAATCAGCTGCATCACGCTGACGCCAAGGTTGCCGAAGCCGCCATTGATGCCGAGCGCCCCGCCCTGCTTCTCTTTCGGGAAGAAGAAGCTGATGTTCGCCATGCTGGAGGCAAAGTTCGCCCCGGCAAAACCGCACAGCAGGGAGATAATAATAAATGTGGTGAATGGCGTGGAGATATCCTGCACCGCAAAACCGAGCCAGACGCAGGGGATAATCAGAATGCCGGTGCTGAATGCCGTCCAGCGACGACCGCCAAACACCGGTACCATAAAGGAGTACGGTACGCGCAGCAGCGCGCCGGAGACCGACGGCAGCGCCGTCAGCATAAACAGCTGGTCTGTGGTGAACTGAAAGCCCACTTTGGGGAGATTTACCGCCACTGCGCTAAACAGCATCCAGACGCAGAACGCTAAAAGCAGGCAGGGCACGGAGATCCACAGATTGCGGCTGGCAATCTGCTGCCCCTGCTGCTGCCAAAAAGCCGGATCTTCGGGACGCCACTCGGTAATAACCCGTGATGACGAACGCGAATCCGGAACGGATGTTTGATGCATAGACACCTCTGATGTGCAGTTTGATGCCTGCCACATTAATTTCTGTGGCGCGCGTTAAGTTGATATAAATCAAAGGAAAAGCTGGCGTTATAAAGCGCAAAAAAACATCATGCTCATTTATGAGTAGCGTTTAACGCTAAAAAAGGTGTGGTTTTTCACGGCGCTGACCGCTGCCGGGTCGTTTGCCCCTCCAAATGTCACCCCACTGGCAATAAAGGAGTAACTCTTTGTGGGTATGGGTATACTCCAGGCGATATCTGACAATAACGCCACCCGCACCTTTCGCGGCCAAGGAGTCTCATTTCCCCATGCTTAAACGCCTCTTTTCACCGATGTCGCTGGTCAGCCAACTGGCCGTACTGATGCTGTTATCCACGCTGATTGGCGTGACCGGTATGGCGGTCTCCGGCTGGCTGGTGCAGGGCGTTCAGGGCAGCGCGCACGCCATCAACAAAGCGGGTTCGCTGCGTATGCAGAGCTACCGCCTGATGTCGGCCATCCCGCTGCAGGAAAGCGAGCAATATCTGTTAGATGAGATGGAGCACACCGCTTTCAGCCCCGAACTGGCGCTGGCGGCAAAACGCGATGGCCAGCAGGCGCAGCTTGCTGATTTGCAAACCTACTGGCACAACGTGGTGATCCCGGCGATTAAAGATGCCCGGCAGCCAGCGCAGGTTGCAGAGATCATCGCCGTCTTCGTTGGGCGCATCGATAAACTGGTCTCCGCTTTTGACAGCAATACCGAGCACCGCATCGCCGAAGTGGTGGTGCTGCACCGGGTGATGGCGATTCTGATGGGCTTGCTGATCCTGATTGCGCTGGTGTGGCTGCGGGCGCGTCTGCTCCGTCCGTGGCAGCAGCTGCTGCATATGGCGCGTGCCGTCAGCCAGCGAGATTTTACCCAGCGCGCCCATATCAGCGGCGGCAACGAGATGGCAACGCTTGGCGAGGCGCTTAACAATATGTCTGCGGAGCTGGGCGAAAGTTACGCGGTGCTTGAGCGGCGCGTACAGGAGAAGACCGCCGGGCTTGAGCAGAAGAACGAAATCCTCTCCTTCTTATGGCAGGCCAACCACCGCCTGCATTCACGCATTCCGATGTGTGAGCGCCTCTCGCCGGTGCTCAATGGCTTACAGAATCTGACCCTGCTGCACGATATTGAACTGCGGGTTTATGACCTGGAAGATGAAGAGAATCACCAGGAGTTTACCTGCCAGTCGACGGCCAGTTGCGACGTGAAAGGCTGCCACCTCTGCCCGCGCGACGGTAAGCTGATTGAATCGACCGGCATTGGCTCGACGCTCAAATGGCGGCTGGCGGATGCCCATATGCAGTACGGTTTGCTGCTGGCGAAACTGCCGCCGGGCCGCCATTTAAGCCATGACCAGCAGCAGCTGGTTGATACTCTGGTTGAACAGCTTACCGCCACGCTGGCGCTGGATCGCCATCAGGATCGCCAGCAGCAATTAATGGTGATGGAGGAGCGCGCGACCATTGCCCGCGAGCTGCATGACTCGATTGCTCAGTCCCTCTCCTGTATGAAGATGCAGGTCAGCTGTTTGCAGATGCAGGGCGATGAAATCCCCGAGAGCAGCCGCCAGTTATTGAGCCAGATCCGCAATGAACTCAATACCTCATGGGCGCAGCTACGCGAGCTGCTGACCACTTTCCGCTTACAGCTCACCGAGCCGGGTCTGCGCCCGGCGCTGGAGTCCAGCTGTCAGGAGTACAGCGCCCATTTTGGTTTCGACGTGCGGCTTGATTACCAGCTTCCGCCGCGCGTTGTCCCGGCGCATCAGGCCATTCATCTGTTGCAGATCGCCCGCGAGGCGCTGAGCAATGCGTTAAAACACTCCGGCGCTACCGCGGTCAGCGTCGCCGTGCAACAACAGGAAAACCGGGTGATATTACGCATCAGCGATAACGGGTGCGGGATCCCGGACAATGCGGAACGGACCAACCACTACGGATTAATTATTATGCGTGACCGCGCGCAAAGCCTGCGCGGCGACTGCCAGGTGCGTCCCGGAGCCTCCGGGGGGACTGACGTTGTCGTGACGTTTATACCCGAAACGTTTCTCTCATCCATGCAAGGAGATAACCATGAGTAATCAGGATCCGGCAACTATCCTGCTGATCGACGACCATCCGATGCTGCGTACCGGTGTGAAGCAGTTAATTAGCATGGCCCATGACATCACCGTCGTCGGCGAGGCGAGCAACGGGGAGCAAGGCATTGAGCTGGCGGAGTCGCTGGACCCGGACCTGATCCTGCTCGATCTCAATATGCCGGGCATGAACGGGCTGGAAACCCTCGATAAGCTGCGGGAGAAAACCCTCTCCGGGCGCATCGTGGTGTTCAGCGTCTCTAATCATGAAGAGGATGTGGTCACCGCCCTCAAGCGCGGTGCCGACGGCTACCTGCTGAAAGATATGGAGCCGGAAGATTTGCTGAAGGCGTTACAGCAGGCGGCGGCAGGCGAAATGGTGCTGAGCGAAGCGCTGACCCCGGTGCTCGCGGCCAGCCTGCGCGCCAACCGCGCGACTACCGATCGCGATATCTCCCAGTTAACGCCGCGCGAGCGCGACATCCTGAAACTGATCGCCCAGGGGCTGCCAAACAAGATGATTGCCCGCCGTCTGGATATCACCGAGAGCACGGTGAAAGTGCACGTCAAACATATGCTGAAAAAGATGAAGCTTAAATCCCGCGTCGAAGCGGCGGTCTGGGTACACCAGGAGCGGGTTTTCTGATCACGGCGCGGCTGGCAGCGACCAGTCCGTACCGCCTTCTGTTGCCGGTGGGATCACCGGCTCGGTCAGTTTCAGCACAATGGTGTTGGACTCCACTTTCTGCCCCTTCTCATCCTCCACCAGCACCGACAGCGTCCAGCTGTTGCTCGCCCCTTCGCTGCTGTCCCAGCGCGGCATAATCAACGTCCAGCCATCGCCGCTGCGCGCATTCACCGGCGGCGTCAGGCTCAGCGCCTGGGTATCGCCCTGCCAGGTCAGGCTGCGAATACCATGCGTACTGTGGATTTGCAGCTTAAGCGCCACAGTTTCCCCCGGCTGTAGATCCCAGGGCGGCGTCGCCAGGAAGACGGAAAGCGTTTTGCGCTGGCGGTACTCAAACACCGGCAGATTGTTGCGCGTCGGGCTATCGTAGCGGCTGCCGCGCAGCGAGCGGCTGACGGCAACTTCAGAGGGGGAGAGTTGCTTATGCAGCGGCACGCCAAAGCGGTAGTTGAGTTTTAGCCCCAGGTCGTTCTGGCTTACCCCGCTCTCCCCCTGGCGATGCTCTGCGGTGATGGTCACCAGTGGCACCGGGGTGTAATTGACCCCCAGTTTGACGGCGACCGGGTTGTGATAGCCGGTGCCGCTGTCAAACAGATCGACACTGTCGCCAAAGTACTGCTCCACGCTGACGCTGGTGTTGACGTACTGGTAGAACGGCAGCCGTGCCTGTGCCGTCACATCATAGCCGCGCGCCATGCGCTGCTGCTGCGTCGCCGTGTCATAACGCCAGTGGCTCACCGGCTGGTAGTAGTTGGCCGACAGACGCAGGTATTCGCCCCACGCTTCCGCGCCAAACCCGGCACGGCCGGTATTCTCTTCCAGTTGGGTGTCGTAAAAGGTGTTGTAGCCGAGCAGCCAGTCGCCGGCGACCCAGCGCTGCCCGAGACCCACGTTACCTATTAGCCCGCTATCCTGCTGCGTAAGGCCCAGCTGGCTCCAGCTCAGATAGCGGTTATTGTCCTGCAACGGCACAAACCAGTTGCCGTGACTGCCGTTAAACTGCCCTTCGTTATCCACTTTCATATCGACGGTGGCGTTGCCCCACGGCGAAAGCCAGGACTCCACCTGCTGATTGACCTCGCCGCTCACCACATCGCGCAGTTGGCCAAAGGCAAACTGGCGCGCCTGTTGGCCAGCGCTGAGATCGCTGTCGGTCATGCTCGCTTCACCAAACGCTTTCGCCACTTCGGCAAAGTGTTTCTCCTGCGCATCCGTTTCGGGTGCCATGCTGAGATCCGGCAGGCCGTCGCCATTGTTATCGAACGGGTTTTCCGCCTGCTGCACATATTTGCTCTGCAGCGCATGGGCATCGCCTCCCGCCACTAAGAAGGCAAGAAGGGAGAGAACTGGAGAAGTAAAGGAGCGGCGCATCACGACGTTAACGGGGTTCCTGGGCTAAATTTGTGAAGTAAGTCACTTAGTCTAGCGGTTTTAGCGGGCGATTACAGCCGCTGGCGATATATCAGGAAAATCCCTAATCGACGCGCCTCGCTGCGGCTACAGTTAATGCATCCTTGTCACGAGAGACGCGTCATGAAAACAAAAATAACTCTGCTGTGCGGCTGGATGCTGCTCTGCGGCGCGCAGGCTAGCGCCACTCCCCTCTTCGCACTGCAATCCCCGGCCTTTGCCGATAACGCGATGATGGAGAAAAAATTCGCCGGTAACGCCAGCAACAACCCCAACTGCACCGGCGAAAACCTCTCGCCAGCGCTGGTGTGGAGTAACGCGCCGACTAACACGCAGAGTTTTGCGCTGATCGTGCACGATCCGGAGGGCGCACGCGGGCTGGGGGTAACGCATCTTGTGGCCTATAACATTTCGCCCTCCAGCGCGGGCTTTGCGCAAAACGCGCTGCGCGATGGCAAAGGCTTTACCGGCGGGAAAAACACGCCCGGCAATTTCCGCTGGCATGGCCCCTGCCCGCCGCCTGGCAGCGGCGCGCATCACTACACCTTCACCCTTATTGCCACCTCACTGCCACCGACCTTAGAGGAGGGGCTGACCCGCGAGGAGCTTTTCAGCAAGCTTAAAGGCAACGCCCTTGCCGCCGCCGGGCTGATTGGCCGCTTCGGGCAGTGATTTTACCTTTTCGCCGCCCGCGCGGCGCAGTAGCATAGCCCTTTTCGCTACGGTTAATCGAAGGAGTGACAATGCAAAACGTTGTGATCATCGCCAATGGTGCGGCCTACGGAAGTGAATCGCTGTTTAACAGCCTGCGGCTGGCAATTGCGCTGCGCGAACAGGAGGAGTCTGTCGCGCTGAAGCTGTTTTTAATGTCCGATGCGGTGACCGCCGGGCTGCGCGGCCAGAAGCCCGCTGAGGGCTATAACATTCAGCAGATGCTGGAGATCCTTACCGCCCAGGGCGTGCCGGTGAAACTGTGCAAGACCTGCGCCGACGGACGTGGCGTCAGCGCCCTGCCGCTGGTCGAAGGCGTGGAGATCGGTACCCTTGTCGAGCTGGCGCAGTGGACGCTGGCGGCAGACAAAGTATTAACTTTCTAATGGAACGGCGAGTTTAATACAATTTACTTATGGATGGCGTCGAGTCATCAAGTTTGCCTGCTGTGTTGCCGATAGCCACTTAAGACAAACACAGCAGGTACAATAAAAATGTTCACATCGATCAAGGCCCGGATTATGGCGGCGACGGCAGGTTGTCTTACTGTCGCCTTACTGCTTAACACCATCATCAACTACCAGGTTACACGCCAGCACAACCAGCAAACCCAGCAGGATATTCTCTCCAGTACCCGCGACAGCCATGGCATTGCCATTGCCGACTGGGTCGCCAGCAAAACCGCGATGATCGCCTCTCTGCAAAGCGTCGCCTTAACGGACGATCCAGTACCGGTATTTGCCCAAATTGCCCGCGCCGGCGGGTTTATCAATGTCTACGTTGGCTACGCCAGCAAAACCGCCAAGTTCTCCGATCCCGGCGGCGTCCCGGCGGATTACGATCCGACCATTCGCCCGTGGTATCAGCAGGCTGTGAAAGCCGATGCGCCGGTCGTCACCGCCCCCTATGTTGATGCCAGCACCGGTCAACTGGTGGTGACGTTTGCCGTGCCGGTAAAAGAGAACGGCACGCTGAAGGGCGTGGTCGCCGGGGATGTCTCGATGACCAGCGTGGTGGCTAACGTGCGCGGCATCAGCCCGACGCCGCACAGCAGCGGTATGCTGCTTGCCAGCGATGGCTCAGTGATTGCCGCCGCTGACGAAAAGCTGACGATGAAGCCCTTCTCTGACGCCATTCATGGCGTCTCCTTTGCCGAGCTGAGCAGCGGGAAAACCGTCTCTGGCGAGTATGCCGGGAATGAGAAGTCGCTGTTAGCCAGCCGGGTAAAAGGAACCGACTGGCTGCTGGTGGTCGCCCTCGATGGGGATGACGCCACCGCCGGTCTGCGCGCCCAGTTAAAAGCCTCCGCCGTGTCGCTTATTGTGCTGGTAATTATTGCCGGGGCATTGATGCAGTGGATGGTCGCAGCGCTGCTTAAACGCCTGGTGGTGATCCGCGATGCGATGAACGCCATCAGCAGCGGCACCAACGACCTCTCCCAGCGCCTGCCGGAGAGCGGTAACGATGAAGTGGCGCAAATCGCCCACGCCTTTAACGCCTTCAGCGACAAGCTGGCGGTGGTGATGGTGAAACTGCGCGACTCCACCCACTCGGTGCAGCTGGCGGCGCAGGAGATTGCCGCCGGGAACCAGGATCTCTCCGGGCGCACGGAGCAGGCGGCCTCCAGCCTGCGTGAAACCGCCAGCGCCGTAGAGCAGATCACCGCGTCGGTCGCGCAATCGACTGATGCCGCAGCGCAGGCGAATACCCAGGCGCACGTCGCATCAGAAGCCGCTTCGCGCGGCGGTCAGGTGGTGACGCAGGCCATTAACACCATGCAGTCGATTGAAGTCGCCTCGGCGAAGATTGGCGATATTACCAGCGTTATTGATGCCATCGCCTTCCAGACCAATATCCTCGCGCTTAACGCCTCGGTGGAAGCGGCGCGCGCCGGTGAACAGGGTCGTGGCTTTGCGGTAGTGGCAGGCGAAGTGCGTAATCTCGCCAGCCGCAGCGCGCAGGCGGCGAAGGAGATTAAAACGCTGATTGACTCCACCACCGACAGCGTTGCCACCGGCTCGCGCTATGTGCGGCTGGCGGGCGACAGCATGACGGATATCGTCACCAGCATCGACAGCGTATCGGTGATCATGCGCGAAATCACCGTCGCCACCAGCGAGCAGATGAAAGGTATTCAGGAGATTAATCATGCGGTGATAAATCTTGACCGTATGGTGCAGCAGAACGCCGAGCTGGTCGTCGAGTCAACCGCTGCTGCCGGGGCACTGCGCGCGCAAGCGGGTGAACTTGCCGACACCGCCGGACATTTCCGCATTTAATCTTTTACCGGCGCGTGAAGACTACGATTTCGCGCGCCGGATCTCCCCCCTCGCCGCAGATTGTTATTTTTGTTTAATCCTTACGTCATTTGTTGATCAAAATCAGCATCTGGCTAACGGTCGTTTGGTGTGATGCACGGAGTGTTTTGTGAACAACATCACGCAGGGATGGCGTTATTCAAATGACGGGGTTAAAAAAAATGGCGGTAGTAAAAGCAAGTTTAAAACTGTTTGGCGGGGATACGGTGGTGGTTCGCTGTTCTGAAAATTGCCATATCCATCTGATGTGTGAGAAGAGCCGCAGGCCGAATGCGCAGGCGGATATTCTGAGTGTCCAGAACCGCGCCAGCGCCTATCTTTCGGTGCCTTACAGCGGCATCTGGAGCGTGCTGATCGACAGCCACAGCCAGTCGCTGGAGCACTCGATCAGCTATGTTGCGGCGTAAACTTCATCCTTAGCAGGCAAAACCAGGCACCATTTCCGGGCCTGGTTTGTCCCCCTCCTGCAGCATACGCACTCGTCCCACCAGTTCATTCAGGCAGTCATCGTGCATGCCGAGCTTAATCAGCTCCTGCTCAAGGGAGAAGAGGTACTGGGCATTGGTGCCAAGCGGGCCGCTGGCGGCCGCGATCAGTGGCGCGATGGTTTGCGCGCGGGTATCTGACTCATAGAGCGGGTGGCGCGGATCCATAATAAACACCAGCGCGTTGACTACGCGGCCATCGTCGAGCGAAAGTTTGCACCAGCTCGGCAGATAGCAGCCGGTGATCATCTCCCGTTTCCACAGCAGCGTCAGATCGTCGTGCAGGCTCTCTTCCGACAGCCGGTAAGCTACGCCAGTGGTGCGCCCGCCCTCTTTCAGTGCAAGCATGCGCCCTGGCTGACACGCAGTACCGCGCCCGGCAGTCAGGCGCAAACAGAAGGCTCGATGCCAGCCGACCAGCGTTCCCGGGCAGGATTCATCGAACTCCATTGCCGGGTTCCACATCAGCGAACCGTAGCCAAAAAGCCACACCGGGCCATCATCCGGCCGACAGGCCAGCGTCGCCGCCAGCGAGGACGCCCGCTGCTCAGCCGACCACAACAACGACTCTTCTATGTCGCCAAACGCCGTTTTGCAATCGGCCGTTCGCAAGAAATCACGCGTTAACATCTTTTACCTCCGCCACTGCCTGCGTCCTTGCGACTGCTTTACTGCTGCCTTCCCGACATACGCCGTCGTTTCAACGCAGCGCCATATGACGATATGCAATTCACGCGCCGCATGCAACAGCATCAATCCATCGAATAAAGCTATAAATGGCGAAGGTGGCGCTGCTACGCGCTATTTCTTCTTATGCCACTTGTCGTCATCCCCCTTCTCATACTCATTTTTGACCGCCGCCCAGGCGACGCGGTGCGCCGTCTCCTCCCGGCTGGCATCGCCGCGGCGGTCATCTTTATCTTTGTATTGATCCCAGGCGCTGTTAAAGGCCTCTTTATAGATCTCCTGCGCATGGGCTGGAAGAACGTGTTGCACGCTATCGGGAAGCTCGGATTTTGCTTTATATGGCACTTTTCTGCTCCTTGTTGGGCTAAAAGGTTAAGTCTGGTCGACAACCTGCCTGAGCGCCAGGCATGGAGGATAAATGACTTTTTAAAGTAACTATCGTTATGTTTATATTTCATTATTTCCACAAAACAGCAATTTTCGCGGCTTTAAAACGGAAAAAATTTTACTGCCGTAAAAATAGGTAAAAATAACCACGTAAATGCGACTTTTTTGCTATTTTAATCACCTTGCATTCTTTATCTATACTTCAACAACACTGCCCTCTGAGGAGAATCATAATGACAACAACCCACGAGGCGGTTAAAACCCGCCACAAGGAGACCACGCTCATTTTCCCGGTGCTGGCGCTGGCCGTGCTGCTCTTCTGGGGAAGCTCGCAGTCACTGCCGGCGATAGTCGGAATCAATGTGCTGGCGCTGGTCGGGATTTTAGCCAGCGCCTTTAGCGTGGTTCGCCACGCTGACGTTCTTGCTCACCGTCTGGGCGAACCTTTCGGCTCGTTAATTCTGAGTCTCTCCGTCGTTATCCTCGAAGTGAGCCTGATCTCCGCGCTGATGGCGACTGGCGATGCCGCGCCAACGCTGATGCGCGATACGCTCTACTCCATCATTATGATTGTTACCGGCGGGCTGGTAGGTTTCTCACTGCTGCTGGGCGGGCGTAAATTTGCCACGCAGTACGTCAATCTGTTTGGCATCAAGCAGTATCTGATCGCCCTCTTTCCGCTGGCGATTATCGTGCTGGTCTTTCCGATGGCGCTGCCGGAAGCGAACTTCACCACCGGCCAGGCACTGCTGGTGGCGCTCATCTCGGCGGCGATGTATGGCGTGTTTTTGCTGATCCAGACCAAAACCCATCAGAGCCTGTTTGTCTATGAGCATGAAGATGACGGCGACGATCCGCACCACGGTAAGCCGTCGGCGCACGGCAATTTCTGGCACACCGCGTGGCTGATTGTGCATCTGATTGCGGTGATTGCGGTGACCAAGATGAACGCACAGCCGCTGGAAGCGCTGCTGACGGAAGTGAACGCCCCGGTGGCCTTTACCGGCTTCCTCGTCGCACTGCTGATCCTCTCGCCGGAAGGGCTGGGCGCGTTAAAAGCGGTGCTGAACAACCAGGTGCAGCGTGCGATGAATCTCTTTTTCGGTTCGGTGCTGGCAACCATCTCGCTGACCGTACCGGTGGTCACGCTGATTGCCTGGTTTACCGGCAACGATCTGGTGTTCGGCCTCGATGCGCCGGAGATGATTGTGATGGTGGCATCACTGATGCTGTGCCAGATCTCCTTCTCGACCGGGCGCACCAATGTGCTTAACGGCGCGGCGCATCTGGCGCTGTTTGCCGCCTACCTGATGACCATCTTCGCCTGAGTTATTCGGATACAAAAAACCCCGCTTTCGCGGGGTTTTTCTTTTACGCTTCGGTGTTGAGCTCGTCGAAGTTCTTCACCAGATCGTCAATCGCTTTGATCTGCTGCAGGAACGGCTCCAGCTTCGCCAGCGGCAGCGCCGACGGGCCATCGCACTTGGCATTATCCGGATCCGGGTGCGCTTCAATAAACAGACCGGCAAGACCGGTTGCCATGCCCGCGCGCGCCAGCTCGGCGACCTGACCACGACGGCCGCCGGAAGCGGCGCCAAACGGGTCGCGGCACTGCAGGGCGTGGGTGACGTCAAAGATCACCGGCGAGTTGTTGGAGACTTTTTTCATCACGCTGAAGCCGAGCATGTCGACCACCAGGTTGTCATAACCGAAGTTCGCGCCGCGATCGCAGAGGATAACTTTGTCGTTACCGCCCTCGATAAATTTGTCGACGATATTGCCCATCTGGCCCGGGCTTACGAACTGCGGTTTTTTGACGTTAATCACCGCGCCGGTTTTTGCCATCGCTTCCACCAGATCGGTCTGGCGGGCAAGGAAGGCCGGAAGCTGGATCACATCCACCACTTCGGAGACCGGCTGGGCCTGGCTTGCTTCGTGCACGTCGGTGATCAGTTTGACACCGAAGGTCTGCTTCAGCTCCTGGAAAATCTTCATCCCCTCTTCCAGACCCGGTCCACGATAGGACTTGATGGAAGAGCGGTTGGCTTTATCGAAAGAGGCTTTGAACACGTACGGAATGCCCAGCTTCTGGGTCACGGTGACGTAGTGCTCACAAATGCGCATGGCTAAATCGCGGGATTCCAGCACGTTCATGCCGCCGAACAGCACGAACGGCAGGTCGTTCGCCACGTTGATGTCGCCAATGCTGACCACTTTTTGTTTCATAAAATCGCCTTATCGAGTGTGAATGCTTAATGCAGGGTAATCTGTTTATGGGAAATCGTGTTGATCTGCGCGCGGATCATTTCGCTGATTGGATCTTCCGGGCACTGCTCGACAAAATAGCTTAAGTCATGCAGCGCCACGTGGTCGCAGTCCAGCTGCGCATAAATCAGCCCGCGATCGCGGATCTCATACGGATCTTCCGGATTGAACTGCAGTAACGCTTCGCTGGCGCGCAGGGCCAGCTCCATCTGCTGCTCTTCCATCAACGCCGACTTCAGGGTATCCAGCAGTTTGCGGATCACTTCAGCGTTGTCTGCCTCATCAAGGTCTTCGTTAAACAGCTCGGCCACCGGGCTAATATTGCCCTTCAGCCAAACTTCGAGCGTATGTTCGTCCAGCGTGTCGCCATTAAACGGGTTAATCAGCCACATTTCGCCATCCAGCCACTCACCGCGCAGAATCAGCTGCGTCGGGAAAATAACCGGAGTCAGCGGAATATTGAGCCGCCCGGCGACCCACAGCAGAATCGCCCCCAGCGACACGGCGCTGCCCTGGCGGTTCTGCAACACTTTATCCAGCCACAGCGCATCGGAGAGACGGTAGACGCCGCGGGTATCTTTGAAGCCCCATTCGCCGTAAAACAGCGCGAGGAGCTCCTCCAGTTGATGCTCCTGAGGCTTTGCCTGACTGATCTCTTCACGGGCAAGCGCGAGCAGATGCTCCAGTTCGTCTTGTACGTATTGTGAAGGAAAATCATCGCGTATCAGCTCGGAAACAAGGATCATTCCGTCGCATAATGGCGCTTTGTTAAATTCGAAATCAGCTAACGACCTCATGTCTTACCCCAGTATCGGTACTTTTGTGGCGGCGAGTTTAATGATGATGTACAGCACCACCAGCCCCAGCATAAAGGCGATAAAACCTGCCTGCTGGCCGCGCGGACGATGTCGCCCGAGCGCAATAAAACCCAAAACGATATAGATGATAACGCCAAACAGCTTTTCAGTCAGCCATGCGCCTTTAACAGTAAAAGGCAAATAGCCGGTCAGAGCTATCAACCCCACGCCGCTGAGCAGCAAAACGCTGTCGACAATATGCGGTAACACCCGCACCCAACGCGCCTGAAAGCGGGGATTGTTGCTCCAGCGCCACCAGTAACGCAGGGTGAACAGGCTAATGGTCAGCGCCACCGACGTCAAATGTAACGTAATCAGGATGTTAAAGAGGCACATTCCCTGTTGCTCCCGTTACGGCCGCCGTCCCAGCGTCAGGCGTTCGTTATCACCATAATCCCGGCAGGTTTCTACCTGCTGCCAGCCGTAGCGGGCAAAAATCTCGCGCACCGCCGCACCCTGCTGCCAGCCATGCTCAAGCAACAGCCAGCCCTGCGGCAGTAAATAGCGCGATGCGTCTTTAATCAGTGTATGCAGATCCGCAAGGCCATTTTCCGCCGCCACCAATGCGCTGAGCGGTTCAAAGCGCACATCGCCCTGCGCCAGATGGGGATCCTGCGCATCAATATAGGGGGGGTTGCTGACGATAAGCGAAAATTGCTGCCCCTCAAGGGCGCTAAACCAGCGGCTCTGCACAATCTCAATATTGCGGATGCCAAGATGATCGGCGTTACGCTGCGCCAGCGCGACCGCGTCAGGGATGAGATCGACAGCGGTGACCTGGCAATCTGGCCGCTCGCTGGCCAGCGCCAACGCAATCGCACCGGTGCCGGTCCCCAAATCAAGGATGCGGCACGGCGCGGCGGGAAGCCGGGCGAGCGCCTGCTCGACCAGACACTCGGTATCGGGGCGTGGGATCAGCGTCGCGGGCGAGACAAACAGCGGCAGCGACCAGAATTCGCGCTCACCAATCAGATGCGCCACCGGCTCGCCGCGCACGCGCCGGGCCAGTAACCCAGCAAGCTGCTCCTGCTGCTCGTCCGTAAGAGGCGTTTCACCGAAGGCGAGAATAAAGGTGCGCGCTTTGCCGGTGACAAAGCCGAGCAGGATCTCGGCATCGCGCCGCGGGCTTTCACTGGCCTGCAGCTGGCTGACTGCCTCGCGCAACCACTGTTGATACTCCATCAATCCTGCTCGGAGAGCGCCGCCAACTGGTCGGCCTGGTACTCCTGCACGATCGGTTCGATCAGTGCATCAAGCTTGCCTTCCATTACCTCATCCAGACGGTAGAGCGTCAGGTTGATGCGGTGATCGGTCACACGCCCCTGCGGGAAGTTATAGGTGCGGTTGCGGTCGCTGCGATCGCCGCTGCCGAGCAGGTTACGGCGCGTGGAAGCCTCCGTCTGCTGGCGTTTTGCCACTTCAGCCGCGCGAATGCGCGCACCCAGCACCGAGAGCGCTTTGGCTTTGTTTTTATGCTGCGAACGCTCATCCTGGCACTCGACCACAATGCCGGTCGGCAAGTGAGTAATACGGATCGCCGAGTCGGTGGTGTTAACGTGCTGACCGCCCGCGCCGGAGGAGCGGAAAGTATCGATACGCAGATCCGCCGGGTTGATATCCGGCAGCTCCGCTTCCGGTAGCTCCGGCATCACCGCAACGGTACAGGCGGAGGTGTGAATGCGCCCCTGCGATTCGGTTGCCGGGACGCGCTGCACGCGGTGCCCGCCCGATTCAAACTTCAGACGGCCATAGACGCCGTCGCCGCTGATTTTGGCAATCACCTCTTTATAGCCACCATGCTCGCCTTCGTTGGCGCTCATGATCTCAACGCGCCAGCGGCGGGCCTCGGCATAACGGCTGTACATACGGAACAGATCGCCGGCAAACAGCGCGGCTTCATCCCCGCCGGTACCGGCGCGGACTTCGACAAACGCGTTGCGCTCATCATCGGGATCTTGCGGCAGCAGCAGCACCTGTAAATGCTGCTCAAGCTGCTCGCTTTTCTCTTTCGCGTCGCGTAACTCCTCCTGCGCCATTTCGCGCATTTCGGGGTCCTCGAGCATCATCTGCGCGGTCTCGATATCGTCCTGCGTCTGTCGCCAGTCGGTAAAACAGCGGGAAACGTCGCTCAGCTGCGCATATTCGCGCGACAGGGCGCGGAAGCGATCCTGGTCGGCGATGGTTTGCGCGTCGCCCAGCAGCGCCTGAACTTCTTCATGGCGTTCATGCAGGGCTTCCAGTTTGGCAACGATAGAAGGCTTCATAGGCGTAAAGGCACCTTTTAGTAATTATCAGGAGTGTGGTGTGCTAATCCAGCCCGAGGCTGTTGCGCAGAATATGCAGGCGATCGTCATCCCCGTCACGGGCGGCCTGCTGAAGAGATTTGGTTGGGGCGTGGATCAAACGGTTGGTCAGCTTCCACGCCAGGTCCTGCATAATGGTCTGCGGATCGCCGCCCTGCTCCAGCGCTGCGAGCGCTTTTGCCGTCAGCTCATCGCGAACCTGTTCTGACTGGCTGCGATAGTCGCGAATCGTCTCGCTGGCGCTTTGCGCGCGCAGCCAGGCCATAAACTCGCTGGTCTCCTGGGCGACGATAGTTTCCGCCTGCACCGCCGCGGCTTTGCGCTGCGCCAGGTTGTGCTGAATGATACTTTGCAGATCGTCGACGCTGTAGAGATAGGCGTTGGCAATTTCACCCACTTCCGGCTCAACGTCGCGCGGAACGGCGATATCCACCAGCAGCATCGGCTTATTGCGACGCGCCTTCATCGCCCGCTCGACCATCCCTTTGCCAATAATCGGCAGCGGGCTGGCGGTCGAACTGATGACGATATCAGCATCTTTCAGGCGCTCATCGATTTCGCTCAGGTCGATCACTTCCGCCCCGACCTCATTCGCCAGCAGCTCCGCGCGCTCGCGGGTGCGGTTGGCGATGATCATATTTTGTACTTTATGCTCGCGCAGATGGCGCGCCACCAGTTCAATGGTCTCGCCCGCGCCGACCAGCAGCACGGTAACCGTCGACAGGGATTCAAAGATCTGCCGCGCCAGGGTACAGGCAGCAAAAGCGACCGACACGGCGCTGGCGCCGATATCGGTTTCCGTGCGCACGCGCTTGGCGACAGAGAAGGATTTCTGGAACATGCGCTCCAGCTCGCTGGCATTCCCGTGTCCGCGATGGGAGTCGGCATAGGCTTTTTTCACCTGGCCGAGGATCTGCGGCTCACCGAGCACCAGCGAATCAAGCCCGCTCGCCACGCGCATTAAATGGCTGACGGCGTCGTTATCTTCGTGCCAGTAGAGGCTCTGACGAACCTCATCTTCACGTAAATGGTGATAGTCGCAGAGCCAGCGCACCAGCGCTTCCTGTAAGTTCTCCCGCTCTTCGACGCTCAGATAGAGCTCGGTGCGGTTACAGGTTGAGAGCACCACGCCCCCCTGCACCATCGGCTGCGCCAACAGGCTTTCCAGCGCCTGGTCAAGCGTTTCCGGCGAAAACGCAATACGTTCTCGCAACGCAACAGGTGCTGTTTTGTGGTTGATGCCGAGTGCTAAAAGGGTCATGGGCGCGGGAATAGTACCAACGTTGATAAGGTTAGACTGCACGCATCATACAGGATGAGCCCAGTCAATAAAAGGGAGACTATCCTTTCGGAGTAATTGGTCTTTTTATGATTTAAGACAACGTGAACGTAGACGCTCTTTCTGTGCGGCGCTAGCATTAAGCTTCTGTCTGTAAACTGTTACAAGGATTTGTCATCGTTATGATTCTGTCGGATTTCCGCCTCATTCGCCTGCTACCGCTGGCAAGCCTCGTGCTCACCGCCTGTACCCTGACCGCGCCGAAAGGGCCGGGAAAAAGCCCCGATGCGCCGCAGTGGCGTCAGCATCAGCAGCAGGTGCGCGATTTACACCAGTACCAGACGCGCGGCGCGTTTGCTTATCTCTCGGATGAGCAAAAAGTCTATGCCCGCTTCTTCTGGCAGCAAACCGGCCAGGATCGCTACCGCTTACTGCTCACCAACCCGCTGGGCAGCACCGAGCTTGAGCTAAAGGCGCAGCCGGGCAATGTTGAGCTGGTGGATAATAAAGGTAAGCACTACACCGCCGACGACGCGGAAGAGATGATTGGCAAGCTGACCGGCATGCCGATTCCGCTTAACAGCCTGCGCCAGTGGATCCTCGGCCTGCCGGGCGATGCCACCGATTACAAACTCGACGACCAGTATCGCCTGAGCCAGGTCAACTACAGCCAGGACGGTAAGAGCTGGAAAGTGGTGTATGGCGGCTATGACAGCAAAACCCAGCCGGCCCTGCCTTCTAATATGGAGCTGAGCGACGGCAAGCAGCGCATCAAGTTAAAGATGGATAACTGGATCGTTAAATGATGACCTGGCCTGCTCCGGCAAAACTTAACCTCTTTTTATACATCACCGGCCAGCGTGAGGATGGTTACCACACCCTGCAAACGCTGTTTCAGTTTCTCGATTATGGCGATACGTTGACCATCGAGCCGCGCAAGGATGGCAAAATCTGCCTGCTGACGCCGGTCGAGGGCGTGCCCGACGAGGAGAACCTGATCGTGCGCGCGGCGCGCTTGTTGATGAAACGCGCCGCCGAGACCGAGCGCCTGGCCGCAGGCTGTGGTGCGGACATCGCCATTGAAAAACGTCTGCCGATGGGCGGCGGGCTTGGCGGCGGCTCGTCGAATGCGGCAACGGTGCTGGTGGCGCTTAACCATCTCTGGCAGTGCGGGCTGAGCGTTGATGAGCTGGCGCACCTGGGCTTAACGCTTGGTGCCGATGTGCCGGTGTTTGTGCGCGGCCATGCGGCGTTTGCTGAAGGGGTCGGCGAGCTGCTTACGCCGGTCGATCCGCCGGAAAAATGGTACCTGGTCGCCCACCCTGGCGTCAGCATTCCGACGCCGCTTATCTTTGGCGATCCGGCGCTCCCGCGCAATACACCCGTCAGGTCAATCAATACGTTACTGAATTGTGAATTCGGCAACGATTGCGAGGTTATCGCAAGAAAACGTTTTCGTGAGGTTGATGCGGCGCTTTCCTGGCTGTTAGAATACGCGCCGTCGCGCCTGACTGGCACAGGAGCCTGTGTCTTTGCCGAATTTGACACCGAATCCTCCGCTCGTCAGGTGCTTGAGCAAGCCCCGGAATGGCTGAACGGTTTTGTCGCGCGAGGCGTTAACCTCTCGCCGCTAGCACAAACCATCGCCGGGCAAGCTGAGTCACGGTGACAACGTCACTTGTTCCAGACGTTGCATCGCGCTCTTTAATACACCGCATGGATAGTTTTTCGCCCTGACCGCACATTTTGGCGTATCCTATCCACCACTGGACGCATGCCTGAGGTTCTTCTCGTGCCTGATATGAAGCTTTTTGCTGGTAACGCCACCCCGGAACTAGCACAACGTATTGCCAACCGCCTGTACACTTCTCTCGGCGACGCCGCCGTAGGTCGCTTTAGCGACGGCGAAGTCAGCGTACAAATCAATGAAAACGTACGCGGTGGTGATATTTTCATCATCCAGTCCACTTGTGCTCCTACTAACGACAACCTGATGGAATTGGTTGTGATGGTCGATGCCCTGCGCCGTGCTTCCGCAGGCCGTATCACCGCCGTTATCCCCTACTTTGGTTACGCCCGTCAGGATCGCCGCGTCCGCTCCGCTCGCGTACCGATTACCGCAAAAGTCGTTGCCGATTTCCTCTCAAGCGTTGGCGTTGACCGCGTCCTCACCGTAGACCTGCATGCTGAACAGATTCAGGGCTTCTTTGATGTACCGGTTGATAACGTGTTCGGCAGCCCGATTCTGCTCGAAGATATGCTGCAGCTGAACCTCGACAACCCGATTGTGGTTTCACCGGATATCGGCGGCGTGGTTCGCGCACGCGCCATCGCCAAACTGCTGAACGATACCGACATGGCGATCATCGATAAGCGCCGCCCGCGCGCCAACGTCTCGCAGGTGATGCACATCATCGGTGACGTGGCGAACCGCGACTGCGTGCTGGTTGACGATATGATCGACACCGGCGGTACGCTGTGCAAAGCAGCAGAAGCCCTGAAAGAGCGCGGCGCCAAACGCGTCTTCGCTTACGCCACGCACCCGATTTTCTCCGGTAATGCGGTAAATAACCTGCGCAACTCTGTGATTGACGAAGTGGTGGTCTGCGACACCATTCCGCTGAGCGAAGAGATCAAAGCGCTGCCGAACGTACGTACGCTGACGCTCTCTGGCATGCTGGCCGAAGCTATCCGTCGTATCAGCAATGAAGAATCGATCTCTGCGATGTTCGAACATTAATCGATGCTTCATATCAAACCCGCTCCGGCGGGTTTTTTTAACCCTCTTTTTTATTTGTATGATTTATTAATTAGTTAGACTACGCTTCGCAAAAGAGTGACTCCTGTGAAAACGTTACTTTCTCCCCACATCATGCCTTTCCGCGCGCTGATTGATGCCTGCTGGAAAGAAAAATATACCGCTGCCCGCTTTACCCGCGATCTGATCGCCGGGGTCACGGTGGGCATTATTGCCATTCCGCTGGCGATGGCGCTGGCAATTGGCAGCGGCGTCGCGCCGCAATACGGTTTATACACCGCCGCCGTCGCGGGCATTGTGATTGCCCTGAGCGGCGGATCGCGCTACAGCGTCTCCGGCCCGACCGCGGCGTTTGTGGTGATCCTCTACCCGGTTTCGCAACAGTTCGGCCTCGGTGGCCTGCTGGTGGCGACGCTGATGTCCGGGGTATTCCTGATCCTTTTCGGTCTGGCGCGTTTTGGTCGCCTGATTGAGTACATCCCGCTCTCCGTGACCCTCGGGTTTACCTCCGGGATCGGCATTACCATCGGCACCATGCAGATCAAAGATTTTCTCGGTCTGCAAATGGCCCATGTGCCGGAGCACTACCTGCAAAAAGTGGGCGCGCTGGTAATGGCGCTGCCGACCATTAACCCAGGCGATGCCGCCATCGGCGTGGTGACGCTCGGCACGCTGATCCTCTGGCCGCGCCTGCGTTTGCGCGTGCCGGGGCATCTGCCGGCGCTGCTGGCCGGTTGTGCGGTGATGGGAGTGGTCAACCTGCTCGGCGGCCATGTCGCCACCATTGGTTCGCAGTTTCACTATCTGCTGGCTGACGGCAGCCAGGGCAACGGCATTCCGCAGTTGTTGCCGCAACTGGTGCTGCCGTGGGATCTGCCTGGCTCAACCTTTACCTTAAGCTGGGACTCCCTGCGCGCCCTGTTGCCCGCGGCGTTTTCTATGGCCATGCTTGGCGCGATTGAATCCCTGCTCTGCGCAGTAGTGCTCGACGGCATGACCGGCACCAAGCATAAAGCCAACAGTGAACTGATTGGTCAGGGAATGGGCAATATTGTCGCGCCCTTCTTTGGCGGTATTACGGCTACTGCGGCGATTGCCCGCTCGGCGGCAAACGTGCGCGCCGGTGCCACGTCGCCCATTTCGGCGGTGATCCACTCCCTGCTGGTGATTATGGCGCTGCTGGTGCTGGCTCCCCTGCTCTCCTGGCTGCCGCTCTCGGCGATGGCCGCGCTGCTGCTGATGGTGGCGTGGAATATGAGCGAAGCGCATAAGGTGGTCGATCTGCTGCGCCGCGCACCGGCCGATGACATTGTGGTGATGCTGATCTGTATGTCGCTGACGGTGCTGTTCGATATGGTGATTGCTATCAGCGTCGGCATTGTCCTCGCCTCGCTGCTGTTTATGCGCCGCATCGCGCGCATGACGCGTCTTGCGGCGGTGAATGTCAGCGTACCGGATGATGTGCTGGTGCTGAGAGTGATCGGCCCGCTCTTTTTCGCGGCGGCAGAGGGGCTGTTCAGCGATCTGGAGACGCGTATCGCCGGAAAACGCATCGTGGTGCTGAAGTGGGACGCGGTTCCGGTGCTCGACGCCGGTGGGCTTGATGCCTTCCGCCGTTTCGTCAGCCGCCTGCCGGAGGGCGTGGAGCTTCGCGTCAGCAACCTGGAGTTCCAGCCGCTGCGCACCTTTGCCCGCGCCGGTATTCAACCCATCCCCGGCAGGCTGGCCTTCTTCCCGAACCGCGACGCGGCGTTAGCCGATCTCTGATCCCGGCGCGCCGTAACGGGCGCGCATCATCACTTCAATTGCCCGCTGGAGCCACTGCAGCACCGCGGGCGTCATCCATGTCCCCTTCATCAGGTGCGGCTCCTGCTCCATCGCCGTGCGAAACTTCTGCTGCGTCTGCGGATCGCGCCCGGCATAGGACTGAAAAAGCTCCAGCCAGTTTGCCGCCAGCGCCTGCGCCTCATCGCTGTGTGGATCAAGCTCGCGGCGGCTGGCATCGTGCAGTTTTGCCACCAGCGCAGGCCACTCCATCATGCGGTCGAAGTAGTGTGCGCGGGTGAAGGCCATCTCCTGCGGCGTTAAGTAGCGCTGCCAGATAGCCAGCTTGCTCTCGGCAAAACTGCGGGTGATGTACTCGGTCATTGCAGGCGTAATGCCAGTCTGCTCGCGCATCTGTGGTTCGGCGCTGTGCATCTCATTAAGCCGCGTTAAAAACTCCGGCTTATTGGCGGTATCCTGCTCAAGGCGCGTCATCCAGCGGGTCGCCAGATCCATCGCCTGCGCATCATCCGGCGCCACGCTGTTTGCCATCAGCGTTTCTGCTTCACCCACCAGCGTCGCCCAGACGCGGTCACGCGCTTCATCCCGGGCGGCAAAGGGTAACTCGTTTAACTCTTGCGGCGTAAACCAACGATCGTACATTTTCATCAACTCCAGTGTCTGTAGCCAGGACTCAAGGTCGGGCTCCGCGCCGCGGGCAAGACCATCCCGGAGATCGACAAGGCGATCGCGCAGGGTCACGATATCGCGCACCTGCCTGTCGAGCCGGGAAATCTGGTCATTTAACAATTCAGCCAGCGGGCGCGTTTCCCGCGCCAGGTAGTCACCAATTGCCGCCAGTTCCATCCCCGATTTTGCCAGCGCCTGGATCATCTGCAGGCGCTTCACATCCGCGAGGTTATAGAGCCGGTAACCGGCGGCGCTTCGGGCAGAAGGCAGCAGCAGGCCAATGTGCTCATAATGATGAAGGGTGCGAACGCTAATGCCCGCGCGCCGCGCCAGCTCACCTACCTGAATTAACATAACTGCTCCTTTCGTGCTCCACAGACGCCACTTTCGTGCCTCACGTTACGTGAGGGTCAAGCAAAAGACCAAAAAAAAACGGCTCCCGCAGGAGCCGTTATCGAAATCAGTGCTGGTTAGCCGTGGTTTTGCCGGTCGCGACGGCAGCGTTTGTCATAGTGACGCACCCACCAGTATTTGTCGCACACCTCTTCATGACCGCTGACGCGCGCGCCTGCCAGCCAAAGCACCGCGCCAAGGAAGATGCTGAGCACCGCACCATGGGCGAAAAACTGTGGCAGGTTAATCTGCGGAAGCTGGTTGAGAACCGAATAACCGACGCCGACAACCATCACGATTAACCCCAACCCCATGAGCGCATTGCCGAGTAACGACGCGTTTCTACGTTTCATGTGTCACCTCCGAACAGTGGGTTGGATGGGATATCCCCAATCCTTGTGTGCAAAGTATAGACAGCGCACTTTTTAGCGGTTGCGGGCAGGATCACAATTACACATATCCACCTAACATAAATTTACACATAACCCCATGAACTAGTTGAAATTCGAATGATTGAGGTGAGCAATCATTTCCACTTAACGGCTCATAAGTTGTGAGAATTTTGTCATCGCGCGCCGCTCGACGTAAACTACGCGCCGGACATTGACCTGGTCAGGAAGAGAAAGTGACGATTAAACTGATTGTCGGGCTGGCAAACCCCGGCGCGGAGTATGCCGCGACACGCCATAACGCTGGCGCATGGTATGTGGATTTACTAGCGGAGCGCGCCCGCGCGCCGTTACGCGACGAGCCGAAGTTCTTTGGTTTCACCTCGCGCATTCAGCTGGCGGGCGAAGATGTGCGCCTGCTGGTGCCCACGACATTTATGAACCTGAGCGGTAAAGCCGTGGCGGCGATGGCGACCTTTTACCGTATCAATCCCGACGAGATCCTCGTGGCGCACGATGAACTCGATTTGCCGCCAGGGGTGGCAAAATTTAAGCTTGGCGGCGGTCACGGCGGCCATAACGGCCTGAAAGATATCATCAGCAAACTGGGCAATAACCCCAATTTTCACCGCTTACGCATCGGAATTGGCCATCCGGGCGATAAAAACAAAGTTGTCGGTTTTGTGCTGGGTAAACCGCCGGTGTCAGAACAGACGCTAATCGACGATGCGGTAGACGAAGCGGCGCGTTGTACCGAAGTGTGGCTGAAAGAGGGGCTGACCAAAGCCACTAATCGCCTGCACGCTTTTAAAGCGCAGTAAGCGCGCCCAGCGCCTTTTTTGCCGCGCATAACATTGGTTATGTGTATACTAGGCGCAGTTTTTCACTTTTCGACAATCCGTTTTCAATAACGGGTTGATTATCAAGAGATTAAGGTAATTACATCATGGGATTCAAATGCGGTATCGTTGGTCTGCCTAACGTAGGTAAATCCACCCTGTTCAACGCGCTCACCAAAGCGGGTATCGAAGCGGCGAACTTCCCCTTCTGTACCATAGAGCCGAACACCGGTGTCGTACCGATGCCCGATCCGCGTCTCGATAAGCTGGCGGAAATTGTTAAACCGCAGCGCGTCCTGCCGACCACCATGGAGTTCGTTGATATCGCCGGTCTGGTAAAAGGCGCGTCCAAAGGTGAAGGCCTGGGCAACCAGTTCCTGACCAACATCCGTGAAACCGAAGCCATCGGCCACGTGGTGCGCTGCTTCGAGAATGACAACATCATTCACGTTAACAACAAGGTCGATCCGGCTGACGATATTGACGTTATCAATACCGAGCTGGCGCTGGCGGACCTGGATACCTGCGAACGCGCAATCCACCGCGTGCAGAAGAAAGCCAAAGGCGGCGATAAAGATGCGAAAGCTGAGCTGTCTGCACTGGAAAAATGCCTGCCGCAGCTGGAAAACGCCGGTATGCTGCGCTCGCTGGATCTCTCTGCTGAAGAGAAAGCGGCTATTCGCTACCTGAGCTTCCTGACCCTGAAACCGACCATGTACATTGCCAACGTCAATGAAGATGGCTTCGAGAACAACCCGTACCTCGACACCGTGCGCGACATCGCCGCGAAAGAGGGTTCCGTGGTGGTTGCCGTTTGCGCCGCCGTTGAGTCCGACATCGCCGAGCTGGACGATGCCGACCGCGACGAGTTTATGGCTGAGCTGGGTCTGGAAGAGCCGGGCCTGAACCGCGTCATCCGTGCCGGTTATGAACTGCTGAACCTGCAAACCTACTTCACCGCTGGCGTGAAAGAGGTACGCGCATGGACCATTCCTGTCGGCGCAACCGCTCCGCAGGCGGCCGGTAAAATCCACACCGACTTCGAGAAAGGCTTTATCCGCGCCCAGACCATCGCCTATGAAGATTTCATCGCTTATAAAGGCGAGCAAGGCGCGAAGGAAGCCGGCAAGATGCGTTCAGAAGGGAAAGAGTACATCGTAAAAGATGGCGATGTGATGAACTTCCTGTTTAACGTCTAAATATAATGTGTTGTCTTATGGGGTTTCGCTGAATCTCATACGCATCACAAAAACGATAAAATCCACGCATCTGCGTGGATTTTTGTTTTAATCGGTAAGCTCCCTATCAGAGAGATCATCATCTTGATAACGGACTGTGGACCATCCCAGCAACGCGCATGAAAGCTGGTAGGGAAAATATTATTCCCCTCCCTGGCCCTCAACATGCTCAAAACATTACAAGGATTAACCAGGCATTGGCAGCACCTTTTTTCGGGGAGGGATAATCCACCAGGTCCAATGACATCGCACTCTCTTCGTCAGCTACTGAAAAGCATGGGCTGGAGTGGTACTTATAGCCCTCATGCAAGCCGAACCACAGAAAGTACCCGTTTAGCCGAGAGGGGCTATCGACCTGATGCTATTGAGGTCAAACTTGCGCACACTGATACCAATAATGTTCGTCGCACATACAACCATGCAACCTATCTTGATGAGCGTAAAGTGATGATTCGGGAATGGGAGGATATGTTGGACAAATGGGTAGCAGGATCCGAGTAGAACTTAATACACTTAGTGAACCACAAGATAGAACTCATTCCTCAAGAGCCACTTTGTGCCAGGAGCGGACGTTGTTAAGCCCGCCTTCACCTCGCGCTGCCTCATTTTCAAAGCTGATGCTGCGCGACACCCGAATATTGCAAAAAATGGATTGCCAACATTTTAGATGTAACCAGCCTTGTCAAAAAGAGAAAAGGGTGCATAGATACTGGGGACATACATTTAGCAATTTCGCTTCTCCCTCAAGAACGGCCTTATAAAATTCAAGCCGGAAACCGGCTTAAATAAAAATTTATTTTCTAATCTAAAACACCGTAAGACTTTCCAACCTGTACTGCTTTACTATTTATTTCAGGAATGGAATTTCTTGACAATGCTTTTAATTTCTCAACAGCGTATTTAGAACCTATTTTCGCTAACGCGTATATACAATTCCATTTCAACATGTAATTATCATCCTCTCTGTCATCAGCCAAATAATCATATTCAGACAAAGCACAGTTATACAGGGCATTTACTGCATCATCGCTTTTAGCCTTTGTTTCAACTAAAGCCCGGACAACATCATCATGTTTATAATGAAAATCATCACCCAAAAGATGTATCAAGATATCTTCATGCTTGCTTGTAAATCCAAAATGAAAGCCAATATATAAAGCGTATTCAACTTCTTTCAGGTCTTTAGAAGAGTGCGCATTTTTTAAAATGTCATCTATAAAATCCTCAACACTCCCCTGAGCACATGGAAAGAGCTTTAGAAATTCTTCATCTGTTATTTTTCCAGCTCTAAGTGGCTTATTATTAACCACGGAAAGCACTAAGTTCTTTTGCTCTGAATTCATTATTGCCTCAACACATTAAAAGAATCGACACCATCGTTAAAGATTTTTAAAGCAGCGCCCCTTCCCTTCCAGGACTAATATTTATCTGGTCATCATCGCCTTTAAATTAAGCATTTTCAACCCCCAACCTTTTGGTTTTACTGGGCTTGGTATATCAGGATGGGTTACAGCAGCCAGATCAGACTTATCTCTAATGCCAATACCTTCTAACTGTGCTCGCGTACCTGGTTTTAGATTGAATTGTACCAATAAGACCACATCGCCGCGCGCGTTGTACTCATACTGCCAGGTGGCACCGTCCGGCAGCGCTTCCTTCAGCGGGAACGTGAAAACCGGGTGCCAGGTGGTGAACGTGCTATTGCCGAGCGGGTCGCGCACTTCCGTCAGGTTTCCCTGCTCGTCGTAACCGTATTCTCAGCGACTGCCTAAGAAATTAAATTATTTAACATAAACTTTTTGTTTATCAAGAAATAATAAACTCACGCAATTGGCGCATAGATTAATAATGAAAAAATCTCTCTCAAATAAATTACAGAAAGAGCCCATCAACTCTAAAAATAAAGAATTTAATGGCAAGCAATCACGAGCAAACGTGATAATACACTGCGCTTCCTTAAACTCGATATCTCATAATATTTCGCCTTTATAAAACCTCATTTAATCATACGCATCTCCATAGTTTTTCTTTTTCCAGTAAATATCTTTACCACCTGTGTTATACAACTCCGACAATAACTCAGAGAAACTAAGTGCTATAACTGTACTGCTTCCGACTACCCCATGAACCTCGTAATTACTATCATAACAACGGCCATTTCTCTCAAGAGATAAATCTATAGATAAATAATCATTGTTATCCGTTTTTGCTATCAGATACCATGTGGAAGATATATCATATTCACATAATTCACCTACAATCTTCATGTTTGAATTCAAAACTTCATCATTAGGCAGAATGGTAAATGTGATCAGAGAGTTATCGTTGCAAAAAAGTTTAACTCCATTACATTTTTGATGAAAGTAAATTACATCTTCAGGGTATTTTAATTTATTATTAGGGAGTGATGGCAGATCCCCTTTGGGAGGAGTCACTTCACACCTTTTATCTTTCTTAATCAAATCAAGTAAGTTATCTATTTTATCCATACTCTTCACCTTAAAATATCACAGGCTCAAAAGACCCATCATGTAAATATTGGTTTACTGCTCGATAATATGCATCTCTACTTGCCGCAGGAACATGTGCGGCATCAAACATTTTTTCTGGAAGATCTTTCATTTCTCTATTGCTAACTGTTGTCCAGTCAACCTTCCCACCGACTGGTTTACCTGTTCTTTGTCTTAATTAATCACGATAGACTACTTTTGTCGCAGCATGATTCTCTACAGATAAAGCAATCGTTGGAGAATTACCAGGTCAATAAGGAACAATATCAAACTCTTTTATCTTTCCACAACTCAACCCCAACGGATCCACCCACACCAGCGGGTCACCCGCATAGCTGTAGGTATTAATCCCGCCCGCAAACCCAATCAGGTCCATCTGGGTGTAACGCCCGGCGACCGGGTCGTAGCGGTATTCCACCTTTCTGAATTCGGCATGACCGATGAAGGTGATTTCCTTCACCTGCTGCTCATCATCATACGCAAAATGCTGCACCACGCTATTTTATCCTGACGGCGCGTGAGCCTCCCGAACCCGTCGTAATCGAGCTTCAGCCCGCCCAGGCGCAGCAGCAGGTTGTGCCACACCGGGTTACGGTGTTCTTCGGTGCGGTTGCCTGCAGGTTCCCAGAAGAAGCGCTCTTTTTCTGCGGTTCGAGAGCCTTTGTCACCTGCCCCGCCGCGTCGTAGACCACAGGTACTGGCTGTACTTCTCGCCCGGCATGGCGGGCGTCGCGTCGGTGTGTATCTGCTGGACTCTCTGATCGGTGCGGTCCCAGCGGTAGCGGCGCTCGAAAACCAGTTCGCGGCGCATTCCGCCAGTAGGGCTAGTAAATTATCAGCTCGCCCTGGGGCCACTGACCGGCCCAGCCACAGGGCATATGACCTTGCTCATAAATAGAAATAAGATTCATAAAAAAAAGTGACTTATTTAAAAAGGGACTATAAGCATCCTCTAGTAAATAATTTAATAAATCCCACTTTATATTATTAAGCAAAGCCTTTTGATTCCCTCCTATAGGAGGGATTTGTGGAACAATTTTACTTTCAATGATAATAGCAGCAGCATCTGCGAGCTTGTTCCATTCAAGAAAAGCATTCACATGTTTTTTCGCCAACCAACCTGTGATATTATTTCGGGCTTCTAAAGTAACATTTTCCCACTCTTCACTTTCCAGATTAATTTGAAAAGTATTTATATTTTTAACGCGTATAGTGTCAGGAATAGAGCTATCTTTTCCTGCGTTTGAAAGCCAGTTGATTCTTAATAACTTTTCGATCGATGCCTGGTTTATATTCATAAGTTCATCTAATTTATTATGTCTGGAATTCCTGGGACACTCATGCCACCGAGAGCGTCATACTGAATCCTGCTCTGGATACTATACCTTACAGCCTGGTTAACACGGTGCGCATGTAAGCTCTTCAAAGATATTATAAATCTTCCAAAGACTTTTTAATTTCACAAACCAAAAAATCTGCAAAAGTCTTAGCCACGATTTTTTTACTGCCATCTCTCTTGAATGATAAGTCTGTTTCCACTACTGCTGCCTCGCCACCACTTTGAACAGATACGTCAATAGAAAATAGTGGGCCATAACCAGAGGATTTTATCAAAATCATATTGTTATCAATATCGCCAAGTTCCCTGGTCTTAAGGGTTGTATACCTGACATCAGGTGCAGATTGTGCGGCCAAGCCTAACTTTGAGATGCCATAAAATGACTCTCCATTAAATGAAAGCGTCCCATATTTCTCTAAAAAAAACTTATATGTGGGAGGGAATTTAACCTTAAGCTCTTTCTCATAAAGCTCAATTACATCCTCAGGGGCGGGACCACTTCCTCGCGCTTCCTCACCACTTGCACTAATTAAATCATCAAGTTCTTTATAAATATCAATCACTTTAGTCTCCTAAAAGTCCAGTGCTCGTGCTTTCCAATATTTTTTCTTCCAGCGATTAAATGGCCGTCTATTCATAGAAGGCGGTGCACTACTATAGGTTTCTCTTTGCCGCAAAGTCAAAAGTCAAGAATTATTAACGCTTGAGAAATTATCTCAGGACAAAAAGGGAAATTTAAAAAACGATAACTCTTGACGATTATGTTGTCTTATGAGGTTTTGCTAAATCTCATACGCATCACAAAAACGATAAAATCCACGCATCTGCGTGGATTTTTTTTATACCCTCTCTTCAATCTCACTGCAGCGCCGCTAAAAATGAGGTCGGGCACGTAGCAATATAATTGCCCCCGTCAGGCGGTGGTGAAAACCCTTATTGCACCAGGTTATGCCGCAGGGAATATTTGACGATATGGGCGTTATTGGTGAATTTCATCCGCTTCATCATGCGTGATTTATAGGTGCTGACGGTTTTATTACTGATGGAGAGCGCATCGGCTATCGCATTAATCGACTCGCCGTGGGCCAGCATGATCATTATTTGCCGTTCGCGCATTGTCAGGCTCTCATGCGGCGCACGATTATTACTCTGGTAGTCGGAAAAGATAATTTCCTGCGCCAGATCGTGATCGATATAGCGTGATCCCTGCGCCACGGTACGGATCGCTTTGAGTAAAATCTCCGGCGACTTGTCTTTAGTGATATAGCCCAGCGCGCCATTATTTAACACCCGCCGGGCAATTTGCGGTTCGTTAAACATACTCAATACCAGAATGCGCAGTTGGGGGTAGAGCGGTATCAGGCGGGTAATAAGATCTTCCCCGCTCATGCCCGGCATTGAAATATCCAGCAGCAGCAGATCGACGTCGTGCTGGCGCAAACGCTCCAGCACCTGGCCGCTATCCGGCGCTTCACACACCACCTCGATAGTGTCATCGAGTGCAAAAATTTGCTTCAGGCCCTCGCGCATGATGGCATGATCGTCGGCAATCATCAGACGTATGCGTTCACTCATCGATCTATCCTCCTGGTTTTCGAACAGGATGGTGCTGATTTAACGCTCACAGAGAGGGGGAACTTCAGTTTAACCCGTGTTCCTTTACCGGGTGTGCTATTGATGGTCGCCTCGCCGTTTAGCATGCGTCCACGCTCCTCGATCCCGTGCAGCCCGCAGGTTCCTTTCTTCACACGTTGCAGATGAAAGCCTTTGCCGTTATCGACCACTTCGATAAGCAGCGCGTCCGGCTGGAGTTTGACAAAGATATAGACATTGCTGGCGCTGGCATGGCGGGCGATATTGGTAAGGGACTCCTGAACCACGCGAAATGCCGCCGTCAGCTTCGCATCATCCAGCACCACGGTATGCTCGTCGGGCGCCAGCAAAATGCAGCGGATACAGTTGTTTTTTATAAACTGATCGCGCAACCACTCCAGTGCCGGAATCAACCCGAGATTGAGCACGTTGGGCCGCAAACGGGTTGAGACATCCCGTACCACCTGAATGGTGCTGTCCAGACGCCCCATCAACTGCCCGATCTCCGCCTGCTGCTCGTCGGCAGACTGATCTTTACGCATCGCCAGCAGCGACAACCCGGTACGCAACGCGGTTAAATGCTGGCCCAACTCGTCATGAATATCACGCGCCAGCTGTTTTTTTTCCGCTTCCCGCGCCCGCTCCAGATTATGCGTCAGCTGCCGCAACTCCTCTTCGGTCTTACGGATAGCGGTAATATCTCGCCCCACCGCCAGCACGCTCATTATCTCGCCGCGCAGATCATATTCCGGGACGCAGCGCACATGGAGGATGCGTTTCTCGCCGTTACGCTTTACCACCAGTTCATCTTCGGCACTGTTTTCATCCACCATGGTGCGCGAAACCAGCTTAAACAGGCTCAGCCCGACGCCTCCGCGCGGCACGCTTTCGGTCAGCGGCACGCGGCTGATATCGTTTTCGCTCAGGTTAAACCAGTTACGAACCGCCAGGTTGGCGTAAACACAGCGGGTCTGCAAATCAAACCGTAAAATGAGGTCGGGAGAATTTTCCACCACCCGGTGCAGCTGTTTTTCCCGCAGCAGCTGCTGCTCTTTTTGCCGGCGAATTTCATGCATATCGCGAACAATACATAATATATGTAGCTCACCCTCCTGGTTATATCCGCTACAGCTCGCCTCGACGGGAAAAACATTATTACGCCCGGTATGCTGCGACGTAAATGTTATCCCTTCAGGACGGGTACTGAGTTTCCACCACAGGGCAAACACATCACTGTCGCGCAGTTCTTTATCAATAATATCAAAGCTGAGTTGCGAAAATGCCTCGCGGGAATATCCCGTCAACTGGCAGGCTTTTTCGTTGACATATTTGATACGCAGCTGGCTGTCTATCAAATAAATGGCATCATGGATTTTGTCTAAGGCAATGTTGGATAAGCCGCTGATATTAACCTCATGATTATCAACCTGCCCAGTTACACCCTGTAAAAGCATCATTCCCTCCACGGATATATCATGCCGCAGAGAATAGCGTCCCGACGGCATGACAGTCATAACCCGCTAAATATTAATGAGCTAATAATCTTAGCAGTTAATTTGCCGTTTTCAGCAAACCAGGATTCAGGCGTAAATTCTCCCTTTTAGCGTCTCCCGCGCCCGTGAAAGCCGCGAGCGCACGGTCCCGACCGGTATAGCTAACTGCTGCGCAATATCCTGATAGCTGCCCTCCTCCTCCACGAGTATTGAGAGCATAACCTTAACGTCTTTCGATAATATTTCGATGGATGCCAGCGTATGGCTAAGGAGTTGCCTGTTTTCCGTTAAATCGCTGGGATCGTCATCCAGCAGCAGATCGGCGGTAATCTCATCATCCAGCCTGTCGAACAGATAGTGGCTCTGTTTCGATTTGTAGTAGTTGCGGATCAAGTTAACGGCAATACCAAACACCCAGGTCTCCGGGCGGGACGCGCCACGAAACTTATGCCGGTTACACAACACTTCCAGACAGGTCATTTGCAAGATGTCATCAGCATCCTCCTGGCTGGCGATACGTTTACGAATGAAGTTTAAGAGCTTCTTATTATGCGTAACGAAGATCTCATCCCAGTTCACGTTCATCGCGAACGGTGACTCTACGACAGTGGACACGAGCGTTGAATTAATCATTTTCTTGTCTCTCTGATAGGTAGCAAATGAGTGCGCTGCTACTTAGCAAGAGATATGCCACCTGCCGATCGCAAATTAACCCTCTGTTTATAAAAGCAATTCATTGTGAATACAGAGTTTTCCGAGCCAGTTTTTACCTCGCCCGACCGCTGCGTTATGCAAAAAATTGCATTGGTTACCCGATGAAATTATTCACATTTTTTTTTGCTCTTTTTCAGGGAACCGACAGGCGCGCTTTGACACAGAAAGAGGGTAATGACCACTGAGGATGGCTGGCGATGTTCAAGATACAACATGCGATACCGGCGCTGGCGCACTCGCTAAAAGCCCTGCATAAAAACACGCCACAAGCGGCAGGCAAAACCAACGTGCCGGATAATGTCCGCGTGCGGGCAGAGGCTTTAAATGACGCGATGGAAGAGATTGGCGCGGCGTTCAGTGAAAAGATGGAGCGCAAGCAAAAGGCGCAGGAGCGCCGTAATGCGTTACGCAACCAGCTACGCAGCAAGCATGGGATCGGCAAAGTCGCTGAGCTGAACGAGCTGTTTTCCCTGCTCGACGGCGGCGATGAACAACAAGCCCTTGAGCAGATGGAGTGGCTGCGTAACGCCCTGCGCCAGAACCCGCCGCCGGAGAGCGACACGCTGCTGGAAAAGACCGGCGGCGATCCGGCACGCACCGCCCTGCTGCTGCGTATGCTTGGCAACCAGGCACACGATGAAGGCGACGGGGAACTGGCCACGCTGGCCGGAGCGCAGCTGGATAAGCTAGAGCAGACCCACGGCCAGACCATCCGCGCAGGTAACAACACGGCCCCCGCCATCGCCGGGTATACCAGCGACCCGCAGCGTAAACAGTCCCTGCGCAACCTCTATTACGACGGCATCGTCCACCAGCAATCCGCCATCATGATGCTGGATATGGTGCTGGAGGCGATCGGCTCACGCAATCTGATACCGACGCTGCGTACCTTGCAGCGCGCGCTGGCGGATGATATGGCCGCGCTTGCCCCTTCGATTAGCGCTCTTACCCTCGGGCGTATTCACCACGGGCTGCGCGATGCCGCCCGGATAAGCCAGACGCTGAGCGACAGCACTACATTTTTGCAGCGTATGCGCAGCAAACTGTCCAATGTTGACATGAACAGCCTGACGCTGGCGCGCCGGATGTTACAGATCAGCCACAACGGCGCCTACCAGAGTGATTTCACCGGCCTTGCGCAGGAGATTGTCGGCGAGAGCAAACACCATGAGCCGCTGTTTTACAGCTCGCTTTTTCCGCTGCTGCGCGGCGTGCCTCGCTCGCTGTGGCCGGACCTGGAAAAACGAAGTAACGCGTTGAAATTGCTGCGCGGCATGATTACGAACGTCACCAAAGCGGAGCAGCAACAGCAGCGCCGCAACCGGAACGCCGCGTCGTGAGGCAACCAAGATGAATACCCTGTTTCAGATATTAAATCGAATCGCCATCAGCGCCATGCAGCGCTCCGAAGTGGTCGGCGCGGCTTTTGCCATGGCGCTGGTGTTTATGTTGATCATTCCCTTACCGCTGCCATTAATTGATGCGCTGATTGCGGTGAATATCTGCCTCTCCTCCCTGCTGGTGGTGCTGGCGATGTATCTGCCGAAGCCGCTGGCGTTCTCCACCTTTCCTGCCGTGCTGCTGCTGACCACTATGTTTCGCCTGGCGCTCTCCATCTCTACCACCCGGCAGATCTTAATTCAGCAGGACGCGGGCCATGTGGTGGCGGCCTTCGGTAACTTCGTGGTGGGCGGCAACCTTGCGGTCGGGATGGTGATGTTCCTGATCCTCACCGTGGTGAACTTCCTGGTGATTACCAAGGGTTCCGAAAGGGTGGCCGAAGTGGCGGCGCGTTTTACCCTTGATGCGATGCCCGGTAAACAGATGTCCATCGACAGCGATCTGCGCGCCGGATTGATTGATGTGGTACAGGCCAAAAACCGCCGTAATGAACTGGCAAAAGAGAGCCAGTTATTCGGGGCGATGGATGGCGCAATGAAGTTTGTCAAAGGCGACGCCATCGCCGGACTGGTGATTGTGGTGATCAACCTGATTGGCGGCATCAGTATTGGGGTGCTGCAACTGGGTATGCCTGCCGGTGAAGCGATGCACATCTACTCGATTTTGACCATCGGTGATGGGCTGATCGCGCAGATCCCGGCGCTGCTTATCTCGCTGACCGCCGGGATGCTGATTACCCGCGTCTCGTCCGACAATGAACAGACGGCGGATAATAATATCGGCCGCGAGATTGCCGAGCAGTTAACCAGCCAACCGAAAGCCTGGTTGCTCTCCTCAATGGGCATGGTGGGCTTTGCCCTGCTGCCCGGTATGCCAACGGCGATTTTTCTGCTGCTGGCGGCGCTGACGATGATTAGCGGCGGCTTCCAGATCTGGCGCATCAGAAAGACCCTGAGCCTGGCGCAGCCACAAATGGAGAATGAGCTCATTCCGCCGGAGCTAAACGGCAAGGAAGATTTGCGTCAGTTCAACCCAACGCGACCCTATCTGATCAACTTCCCCTCCGCATGGCGCGGCCATCCCGAGATGCTGGAGCTGGTGCAGGATATTCGCCGCCTGCGTAACCGTATCGTTTACCACTTCGGCTTTACCCTGCCCGCCTTCGATATCGAGTTTCTCGACCAGCAAACGGAAGATGAGTTTCGCTTCTCGGTTTATGAAATCCCGAAGGTGATCGGCACATTTACTGTGACGCACCGGGCGGTGAAACGCCGCTGGCTGGATGAGATCGCGCCAGCCGACCGGGAGGGCGTGATCGAGGGGGATGAGCGGCGTCAGGAGGGCGATTTTATCTGGCTGGCGGCGGAGCATCCGCTGCTGCAAAACGAAGAGGTTGAGCGCTGGACGGCGCGCGAAATGCTGGTCAAGCGCATGGAGAACGCGATCCACGCCAGCAGCCCGCACTTTATCGGGCTACAGGAGACCCGCGCGCTGGTGAGCTGGCTGGAAGCGGAGCAGCCGGAGCTGTCGCAGGAGTTACAGCGCGTGATGCCTATCTCGCGTTTCTCCAGCGTCCTGCAAAAACTGGTTTCCGAACGTATTCCGCTGCGCTCGGTTCGCGCCATTGCCGAAGCGCTGATCGAACATGGGCAGCATGAGCGCGACGTCTGGCTGCTGACCGACCAGGTGCGCATCTCGCTAAAAAACCATCTCTGTTACCAGTATGCCCGCCCGGATGGCCTGCATGTCTGGCTGCTGACGCCGGAGCTGGAAGAGCAGTTGCGCGACTCGCTGCGTCAGACGCAAAACGACCTCTTCTTCGCGCTCACCCATGAGCAGATCACCGCCATTCTCTCGGTCATCGCCAACGCCTTCCCGGTCGACACGCCGGAAAGCGCCGTGCTGCTGGTGGCACAGGATCTGCGCAGCCCGATGCGCGGGCTTATCCAGGAAGAGTTTCACTATGTGCCGGTGCTCTCGTTTGCAGAGCTACAACCTAATCTCGCAGTAAATGTGCTGGGACGTATAGAGCTTGATCCGGCCGCTTACTCGCTTACCACGTGGGAGAGTTGATCATGTTCGAACTGCGCGTGCTGTCTGGCCTGCATTTGGGCGCCGCGTTACCCCTCTTCGGCGATAAATGGCTGATTGGCCAGGCCGATGAGGCCGATCTGATGCTTAGCGATGCGCGCGTTGCCCCCCGCGCCTGCGAGCTGCGCCGGGAAGAGACCCAGTGGCTGGCACAGCCGGAGAGCGGCGACGCTTTTAGCATCAATATTGAAGCGCCTTTTCAGGTCGCTGACGTCTGGCTGTGCGTGGCGCGTATCGACACGCCGTGGGCCGCCTGCCTGCCCCCTGCCACACCGCCTGCGCCAGAAGGATCCACGGCAGCACCGCCACAGGCAGCGCCCCCCGTCGCCGCCAGTAAAGGGTTTTTCACCCGCGGCATCCGCACGCTGGCATGGAGCCTGATGTTGCTGCTCACCCTGACGGTAACCAGTTGGGTTTTGCAGCCCACCGTTGCCCAGACCCAGGTTGCCTCCTCTACACCGCAGAGCACGCCTGCAGAGTTGCAGGCACCGTTACAGAAAATGTTGCGCGAACGCGATCTGGCAAAGGTGGTGAAGCTGGATATGCACAACCAGCGGCTGCGTCTGACGGGCCGACTCAGTAAGTCGCAGATGCAGATCTTTAACCGAATGCTGGAGCGCTTTAACGCCACCTACACCAGCGCTACCCCGCTGGATAACCAGGTCAAACTGCTGAAGGTCAGCCTGCCCTTCCGGATTGTGCAAATCACCACCGGTAGCCGCGCCAATATCGTCACCGACGACGGGCAGCGCCTGTTTGTCGGCGATGAAGTGGACCACCTGCGGCTGGTATCGATCACCAGCGATCAGATTGAGTTTAACGGTCGCGATAACATCAAGGTGAGCTGGTAATGACGGTAGCGCTGGAGGAGTGGTATCAACAGCAGCGGCGGCGGCTGGCGAGCTTTTCACCGGTCGAGAGTTTTGGCCGCATCACCGGGATTAACGGCATATTGCTTGAAAGCAGCCTGCCCCAGGCGCGGATCGGCGATCTCTGCCAGATCGCCCGGGATGACGGGCAGAGCGTGCTGGCTGAAGTCGTTGGTTTTAACCCGCAGCACACTCTGCTCTCCGCCCTTGGTCAGCTCGACGGCATCGCCCGGGGCGCGCGCGTGGTTCCGCTGCGCCTGCCGCACTCTATTGTGGTCTCTGACGCCCTGCTCGGCTGTGTGCTGGATGGCTTTGGCCGCCCGCTCGATGCAGGCCAGCCCGGCGCCTTCGCCCTGCCCGGTACGGTGGAAAATGCGGTCGGCGTGCTGGGCGATGCCCCGGCACCCACCGATCGTCCGCGCATAGAGACGCCGCTGCCAACCGGTATTCGCGCGATTGACGGCCCGCTGACCCTCGGCGTCGGCCAGCGGGTCGGGATCTTTGCCGGTGCGGGCTGCGGGAAAACCACCCTGCTGGCGGAGATCGCCCGTAACACCCCCTGCGATGTCATCGTCTTTGGTTTGATTGGCGAGCGCGGGCGCGAATTGCGGGAGTTTCTCGACCACGAACTGGACGAGGCGCTGCGCAGCCGTACGGTGCTTATCTGCGCCACCTCCGATCGCAGCAGTATGGAGCGCGCCAGAGCCGCATTTACCGCCACCGCCATCGCCGAAGCCTGGCGCGATAAGGGCAAAAGCGTGCTGTTGATCCTCGACTCCCTGACGCGCTTTGCCCGCGCCCAGCGTGAAATCGGCCTTGCCCTTGGCGAGCCGCCGGGGCGCGGCGGTCTCCCCCCTTCGGTTTATACCCTGTTACCGACCCTGCTGGAGCGCGCCGGGCAAACCTCGCGCGGGGCCATCACCGCCCTCTACTCGGTGCTGATTGAAGCCGACTCCATGAACGACCCGGTCGCCGATGAAGTGCGATCCCTGATCGACGGCCACATTGTGCTGACCCGCCGTCTGGCGGAGCGCGGGCATTACCCGGCTATCGATGTGCTGGCAAGCCTCAGCCGCACCATGAGCAACGTTGCCACGCGCGAGCATATCCGCGACGCCACGCAGCTGCGGCGCATGATGTCCGCCTGGCAGCAGGTTGAGATGTTAATTCGCCTTGGGGAGTACCAGCCGGGCCACGATGCGATGACCGATGCGGCGGTAGCGGCTCAGGAGGCGATTAATGGCTATCTGCAACAGGCAATGCACGCTCCCACAGAGTATGACGACACCCTGCACCACTTATCGGAGGTAAGCCAGCATGCGCCGTCATCCGCTGCCTGATAACGACATCATTACTGACGATGGCAGCACTGAATTGCAGCAGGCCTTCTCTCTGCTGCTGCCGATTCGCCGCCAGCGCTTACGCCGCTGCGAACGCCTGCAACGGCAAGCGGAGCAGGCTTTGCGCGAAACGCAGCGTCAGTCAGCCGAAGCAGAACAACAGCTCGCAGCCGCACAACAGCACTATCAACAGCTGCGCGAGAGCTTTGCCGAACACCACCAGTCGGGGCTGCAAAAACAGGAGCGTCTGGTCGAAGGATTGACGGAGGAGCGCCAGGCCAGCGACGCGGTGAGCGGGCAGCGTCATCAGCTGCAACAGTGCCGCACACAGCAGGTCACGCAGCAGCAGCAGGTGCAGCACGCGCAGCAGCAAACCCAGGCGCGTCTGCGTGATGTGGAAAAACTGGAATACCTGATGGAGCATAGCGAGGCATTACGATGACAGCTTTACCCCACACCCAGCAAAATAACCCCGCGCCGCCTGCCCGCCCGGAGGTGCAGCGCCGTTCGCCGCAAACCGCATCGTCAGACGCCGCTAACCCCGAGCGTAAATCCCGCGCCGAGCCGTTTCGCGAAGAGAGCTCGCTGTTTGACGCGCTGTTGCTCCCCACCAGCGACGTGGCGCAACCGCTTATCACACCGTGGGAGGGCCCCGCCTCTTTTGGGCCACAGCTCAGCCATGAGCATGAACCTCCCGCTTCACCGGCCAGGGCCTGGCAACAGCTGGAGCCCCCGCTGTGCGCCATGGTGGAGAAGCAGCCTGCCGACCCGGTCTCCATGACGCTGCTGCTGCCCCTGTTAGGCGAAGTGGATGCCCGCGTGAGCCCTTTTGCTGCGGGCTGGGATATCAGCCTGCGTTTTGCGCCAGCGGCGATGAATATGATGGCTGCCCATCAGGAGCGTTGCCGCGAGTCGCTGCGCCGCCGGATGGCCTGCGCCGTGCGCCTGCGCTTTGAGCAGCGCGGAGGCCGGGAATGAAACCCTTAACCCTGCGCACTCTGCCGCGCGAGGAGGCCAGCCTGCGCCGGCGTATCGGCCACGGTGTTGGCTATCCCTTCACCCTTGAGGGGGAAGCGGGTGAGCTTCAGTTCCGGCTGACTCTCCCCGGCGATCGGCCACCGACGCAGCGCTTCTCCTGCAAGGCCGGGCTGTTATCTCTGTCAGGTAGCGAAGCGCTGCTGAGCCTCTTTTCCGCCTGCCCGCTGCTACCGGAGCCTGGCGCGTGCGCTGAGTGGTACTGGCCGCTCTTTAACCAGCATCTCAGCCCGGCGCTGCGCGCGCTGTTTGGCGACCTGACGCCGCAAGAGGCCTCCTGCGCGCCCCTTGACGGTATCTGGCTTGCGATGAGCGTCACGCTCGGCGAGTCGCAGGCGCAAAGTGAGTTATACCTTGCGCACGCCACCCTTGCGGCGTTGTTAAACCAGCCTGGCTGGGTTTCGCTGCCTGCGCCGCTTTGCAGCGACCTGCCGTTATCGCTGCCGATAGATCTGGGCGTGGTGTCGTTTGCCCCCGCGCAGTTACGCACACTTCGCCCCGATGATGTGATTTTCCCTGCTACCTCGTATTTTTCCCCGACCGGTCGCGGCGAGCTTCGCCTTGCGCAATTACACCTTGAGGGCGAATTGCTGTTCGAGGAGGGGCATCCTGCCCGTTTTCTTATTACCCGTCTGGAGAATACTTACGTGAATGTGACCCCCGAAGATAATCTGCCTGCCGACACCCCACACCCGGATGAAAACCTGACTGAAACCACGATGCCTTCGGCCTCGCCTTTTGATGCGCTGCCGCTGGCTTTAACCGTGCGCTGCGGCCATCTCAGACTGACGCTCGGTGAGTTAAATCGCCTCGATGTCGGCTCGACGGTCACCGTCGATAACGTCGTGCCGGGTGAAGCATTGCTCTGCCACGGCGAGTTTCCGCTGGCGAAAGGCGAACTGGTCGATGTTGAAGGGCGTCTGGGGCTGCAAATTACCCATATGCTGCCGGGCGTGGCGAGCGTCGTGGATGTGAACAGGTGATTCCGATGGAGATGGGGCCGCTAAACCCAATTATGCTGGCGCTGTTTCTCGGTGCGCTGGCGCTGCTGCCGATGATGCTCATTATCTGCACCAGCTTTTTGAAAATCACCATGGTGCTGCAATTGACGCGCAACGCGATGGGCGTACAGCAGGTACCACCAACCATGGCGCTTAACGGCATCGCGCTGGCGGCAACGCTCTTTATTATGGCACCGGTGTTTAGCGATATGACCGACCGGCTGAAAGCGATCCCGGTCGATTTCAGCAGTATGGAGCGGCTGGAATACACCACCGCTAACGGTATCGAACCGCTGAAAACGTTTATGCGCAAAAATACCGACCCGGACATCGTTATCCATCTGCAGGAAAATGCCCAGCGTATGTGGCCTAAGAGAATGGCTGATTCGGTCACCCCGGAGAATATGCTGCTTATTATCCCGGCATTCGTGCTGTCGGAGCTGCAAAACGGTTTCAAAATCGGCTTTCTGATCTTCATCCCTTTTATTGTCGTGGACCTGATCGTCTCCAATATCCTGCTGGCGCTCGGGATGCAGATGGTCTCGCCGATGACCGTGTCGCTGCCGCTGAAAATCCTGCTGTTTGTGCTCATCAGCGGCTGGACGCGGCTGCTCGACGGTCTGTTCTACAGCTATTTATGAGGCCCGCATGGATATTCTGACGCTGTTTCGCCAGGGGTTACTGCTGGTGGTTATTCTCTCCGCGCCGCCGCTGCTGGTGGCAGTGATCTCCGGGGTGATCATTTCGCTGGTGCAGGCCGCGATGCAGTTGCAGGATCAAACCCTACCGTTTTGCATCAAGCTGATGGCGGTCGGCCTGACGCTGGCGCTCACCGGGCGCTGGGTCGGTGTTGAGCTGATGGAGCTGGCGCAGGCGGCGTTTGCCATGATGTCAACGGTCGGCTCCTGATGCTGATAGGTTACCCGCTTACCGACACCTTCAATGGGATCCTCGCGCTATCCCTTGGTATGGCGCGCATCTTCCCCTGCCTGCTACTAACGCCGATATTCTCCTTTAGCGTCATCAAAGGGCTGCTGCGCACCGCGATTGCCGTGGCGCTGGCGCTATTTATCGCGCCGGGTATTAAAGAGCAGATTGATCTGCTTGAGCCGACGATGATGACGCTGGCAGGTCTGGTGCTGAAAGAGTTGTTGATAGGCACTATGCTCGGGTTGCTGCTGGCGCTGCCTTTCTGGCTCTATGAGTCTGTCGGTGCATTATTCGATAACCAGCGCGGCGCATTGATGGGTGGGCAGATCAACCCCCAACTGGGACCGGATGTGACGCCGCTCGGCAAGTTAATGCAGCAGGTGCTGATATTGCTGCTGGTGACCGGGCTGGGATTATCAACCATCACCCAGGTGATCTGGGACAGCTACCATCTGTGGTCCGCTACCCAGTGGATGCCGTTTCCCAAAGAGGCAGGTTTTCACGTCTGGCTGACGCTGGTGGGGAAAGTCTTCAGCGATATGGTGCTCTACGCCGGGCCGCCGGTGGCGCTGATGCTGCTGCTCGATTTTGCCATCGGGATTATGAGCCTCTATAGCCCGCAGCTCCAGGCGACGGCGCTGACGATCCCGCTGAAATGCCTGCTCGGCATGCTCTTTTTTATCCTCTATCTGCCGCTGCTGGACCATCTGGGAAATGCGCGGCTGTATGAACTGCGCGATCTTATCCATATCCTGCCGCAGATCTTCACCCCTTCCGCCGGGAGCGCGCCATGAGCGAAAAAACCGAAGACGCCACACCGCAAAAACTGAAAGAGTCGCGCAAAAAAGGCCAGGTCAGCCAGAGCCAGGATATCCCTAAGCTGCTTATCTCTATCGGCATCCTTGAGACCATTTTTGCCATGGTCGACTCGAGTATGCAGCGGTTGCAGGCAATGATGCTGCTGCCGTTATCCCGCCTGCGCGACCCGTTTGATCATGCGCTGGAAGAGGTAATAAGTGACAGCGTCACCGTTATGCTGGTGCTGGTCGGTCTCGCCTGCGCCATTGCTATGCTGCTGCGCGTGGTGGGCGGCTGGGTGCAGTTCGGCCCGCTCTTCTCCAGCGAAGCGCTGGCACCGAAACTGGATGCGCTTAACCCGGTTAATCACCTGAAGAATATGTTTTCCGCCCGTCAGTTTACCCAGCTTCTGACCAGCATCGTTAAAGCGGTGGTGATAGGCCTGGTAGTATGGCAAGCGATCCTGCCGGACCTCGGCGGCCTTGCTCAGCTGGCGCTTGGCGATCTCAATGGTTTCTGGCAAGGGGTAATGGCGCTGTTTATGAAGGTGTCGCGCCGGGTGCTGATGGTAATGCTGGTGATAAGCCTCTTCGATTTTGGTATTCAGCGCTACTTCTTCCTGAAACAGCAGCGTATGAGCCATGAAGATCTGAAAAACGAGTTCAAGCAGAGCGAAGGCGATCCGCATATGAAAGGCCACCGCCGCCAGGTGGCGCAGGAGATCCTGAATGAAGAGCCGGTTCCCGCGCGCGAGATCAACGTCGAAGAAGCGGATGTGCTGCTGGTTAACCCGACCCATTTCGCCGTCGGCCTCTACTACCGCCCGGATGAAACGCCGCTGCCGCGTCTGCTTTTTAAGGCGTGTGATGAAGAGGCGCGGGTATTGATTGAAGAGGCGCAGCGTAAAAAGAGACCGGTGATCCGCTTTATCTGGCTGACCCGCACGCTGTGGCGCACTACCCGCGAAGGTGCCTATATCCCGCGCGAAACGTTAAATGCCGTGGCCCACGTCTATCGCCTGCTGCGGGAGCTGGAAGATCACTACCTGGATGAGGTGATTGAGATCCGCGAAGAGTAGTGCGCGGATCTGTGCTTATCAGGCAGCCACAATCTCTGGCAGTAACGCCCGCGCTTCCCGGGCTTGCTGCATAAAGGCGAGCATTAACGTGCTAAAGGTAGCCGGGGTTAAAGCGGCCAGCGGTTGTTGGTAGCAGAGCCGCACCTGCTCCTCTTCATCCAGCGCCAGCCAGCAGCCGCGCATCGCATGCATCTCGAAGTTGAGCTTCATTAACAGCCGCCAGGTGGTGAGTTGCTCTGCAAGCTGGGTGGCGGCAAAGAGCTGGCAATGGAGCAGTAGCGTATCGCTTCCCGGCGGCAGCTCCAGCACTACCGCCTCCTGGCCCTGCTCATCCTGCAATGCGCAAACGCCATTGACCAGCGTCAGAGAGATGCCCTGGCGGCGGCCAAAATCATCCAGAAGCCCTTGTAGCTGTCGTTGCTGCGTCATCATAAACTCCTGTAAAAGTAAGGTGTAACGCGGGTTACAGCCGCCCGCGCTTCTCCTGAATTTCGGCATTCGTCAGCGCATCTACCAGCGCCTGGCTGGCGTGGGCGATTTCGCCCTCAAGGGTAAAGGCGAGAGGTGAAAGTTGGTTTGCACCATAGTTAAAGTTAATTTTCCCGAGGTTACGAGTGACGCTGACGCTGGCGGCGCTACTGCTTCCGGCGACAAACAGCGGGATGGAGATGCCCTCTTGTTTGCTGTCGGTTTCGCTAAAAGCAATCGATTTGACCCGCAGGCAGTGCCGATCGCGCAGCAGCGCTGCGACCTCCTCCGGCTGGGTTTCATGACGCAGCCACATTTGCTGAAGCGCATAGCGCCGCTCATCGTGTAGCTCAAGGGTCACTACCGCCTGGGTGTTGCGGTTTTTTTGCAGCTCGCGGATCGCCTCTTTAAGCAGCGGCTTCTCCTCCATAAAACGGCTGATTGCCTCGGCGGCACTCTCCGGCAGTTCGCTGGCAAACAGGCTATGCACCACATGCATCAGGTTATTGCTGTCGACTTTGCGCAGATTGTTATAAGTGCTCTGATACTCGGCACTGTTGAGCTGATGGCAGTGCAGCCCATGCGCCTGGCGTTGCAAATCCAGCGCCCGGGCGCTGTTAATCACGCCGTACTGGCCATTGTTGGCAGGCGTTAGCGCCAGCAGATGGGTCAGCAGTTTATCGAGCTTATTGGCCGTTGCCTGCGGTTCATCCTGCATAAAGGTGCTGAACGTGTCGCTCTTCTCTTTTGTCTTTGCCGCACCGTCCTCTTTGTTCAACGTCTCAAGCGTGTTGCGTTCGGTTTTAGAAAGCGGACGTAAGGTGCCTGCGTGCGCCTTGCGTGCGCTCAGGCTCGCTTTTTGCAGCGCGTTTAGCCCGGCCGAAAGCTCGCTTTTCGCTTTCTCCGGCGGTTTGTCGGCATCCTTTATCTCCTGCAACAGCTTATTGGTTTGTGGGTCGTCAAAGTTGCTGCCTGCCTGCTCTATCAGCTTCTCCAGCTGGCGCGGGTGAACCGGCTCAGCCCGGGCAATATCGATGCTCATACTGTGTTTAGTGCGGTTATCGATGCTGGCCTGAATGGTGGTGCTGTTGACGCCAAACAGCGGGATGCGCAGGTTCGACGCCGGCCTGGCGGTGATGCCCACCCCGCCATTAAGGCCGATCCCGGCGCTGGCGGTGTTAAACATTCGCAGGCGGTTATCGCTGCGGCCCAGCGTGCTGCCCGTCGCGCCGTGTGCGGTGGAGCGCTCACGTTGCGCATTGAGGATATTCGCCCCCAGTTGCGCCATACCGCCAGCGCGCACCGTGGCGCGGTTTTTCTTGCCGTCACCGCCACCGACAGGAAAGCGCAGAGCGCCGCCAGCCATCGCCATCGCCGTGGCGTCAACATTAAAATTAAGCGTGGTGCCCTGCTTCACTTTATGGCTGACGCCCTTCTCCAGCAGCTCGCCGGGGTTGAGTTCTCCGCCGGTAAGCTGCGCGATAAAGGGTTGAAGCTCCGCTTCGCTCAGCGTAAAGCTGACGCTGTTTTGCAACTGGCGCTGCATGGCGATGGCCACCAGACCACCGAGCCGCACCGAGGGGGCGATGCTGCGGTTGCCGCCAGGCTCCTTGTTGCTGCTCTCGGCAAGCTGGCTTAACGGGTTCCAGCCTACGGCACCAAATACCGTGCCGGTGCCGCCGCCGTTACGGCTAAAGGTGACATTAATCCCCCCATCATTCCGGGAGAAGCTGGCGCTGTAGGCGCGATCGAGGTTGCCGCGCACGCCCGGAATACCGATCACCTCCCCGCCGGGGATCACCGACAGGGTCACCATGCCGCCATAGTTACGCCCAAAGGCAAAGTTCTCCCCCGGCTCCAGCGCTTTGAGCGTATTAAGAAGTTGCGCTGCCATCTGCTGCTGGTCGGGGGTTTTCAGCACCGTGCGGGTGGTCATATTCAGGCCGTGGTGCGGCTTACTCAGCGCATTAATAAAGGATTTGATGGCGTCATAGCAGGCTTCCAGCTGGCTATTATTTAGAAAACCCTGACTGGTGGCTTTCTGCACCAGGTTTTCACCATACTCCTCGTCACGCAAAAAACGCACCCGCTCTTTAATCGCCGCAACCTGCGCCGGGCTGGCCTGCGGGTTAGCGTTACAGTCAGCCATCTGATCCACTACCTCGTGCAGCGCGGACATCATCAATCCATCAAGGATCAGGCGGGATTTCACCAGCCCCATCTCATCATGGGGATCGCGCATGCGCCCCATCGGCGGTTGCGCTTTCTGATGCCGGGCCACCACGCCGTGCGCCTGCAAGTGGCTGACCGGTGTGCTGCTGCCCTCGCGCAGCGGATAGCGCCGGTAGACCGCATCCAGCCGTTTCAGCAGATTCTCGTCATCACTGTAGGGGTTGAGCGCCTGGGTGGCCGCCTTGATCCGCGAGGGGCTAAACTCCTCTTTTTCACGCCCGTCCCCGCGTAACGCGCCCATATGCTGCCCGAGCAGCGTGCCGTGGTGCTGCACGCTGTCAGCAACCGTGTCGATAAGGTTTTGCAGATGGCCGATAAACTGCCGGTCAAAGTGGCGGGTATCGAGCGCGGCGAGCCGCGCCGCTAAACTCTCCTGCGCCGTCGCGCCAGGGGCTGCCTGTAAGGTTTTAAGCCGCTGATAGAGCTGCGCCTGTTGCGCATAGAGCGGACGCAGCCCGTCACGCCCCTGCCAGTTGTGGCGCGTGGCGTACCAGGCGGTTTTCAGGGGTCTTGGCGTCGTCAGCCGGGTATTGATCAAGTGTGCGCCAAGCCGGTCGCGCAGGCGGCTGTTGACATGGTTACCATCACGTCCGGTCATTCCGGCGATGCTGGTCTCATACTTCAGGGTCATGCCGCGAATGTTGACACTTTTCGAGGCTTCATCCAGCCGCTCCATCGCTTTTAGCGGCTCCTGCCGGGGCATGCTGACGGGCAGTGCGGTCGGGTCAAACTCACCCTGTACTTGCCAGCTCGCCTCCAGAGCGTTTGGCGGCTGATTTGCGCCCTCTTGCTGCTCGTTCGTACTTTCCTGCGGCATACCGGGCAACTGCAAAATCGCGCTGCGCCCGCCTCTGTCCGCCACCATCAGCGCGCCGCTGGAACTGTTATGCAACCGCTCTAATGGCCCGAGGTCGGGGGGCAGCGTCACCGGTTGCCAGCGCGCATCCGGGCGGCTCCCGGGGGATGCGCGCCACTCCGCTTCCGGCATCGTCCATAGCCTGCCCTGTGAGTCGAGAACATAGAGGTTACGCTTCTGATCGGTGGTGATATCGGTAAGGGTGTTGCCCTCGCCGTTCGCAGGCAGCGTCGCCCGGGTGTGCGGCAGCCAGTTGGCGATCCCCGCTTTCGTCAGGGTCTGCATCATCTTATGCGCCTGCCGGGTTCCGGCCTGCGTGCGGTGATATTGCAGGGTGTTGGTTTCGCTGATCGCCGCACAGTGCTCGCCATCCAGCGGCGCAATGGCACGCGCTTTATTATGCTCATCGAACCCCGGCAGCGGCAGCTCGACGCTCAGGCTGGCCTTTAACTGCCGCAGGGCGAAACGGTGGTGCGCACCGTCAATCTTGTCGCTCTTCTGGCTTATCTTAACGCGCGAAGGCAGCCCGTCACGGATCACCCAGCCGCTGCCATCCTGCGCCCGCTTGATGCTATCCGCCTTCTCCTGGCTTGCCTCCCAGCGCCCGGCGTTTTTATCCCACGCATAGAGTTTGCCTTCATGCACCAGCAGTTGCCCGGCGCGGCCAAGGTCGATGCTCTCATAGGCTAAGGGGCGCGGCTGGAGTAAACCGTCGTGATGATCCAGCACCAGGCTCTCGCTAAGATTCCAGCGCGCCGCAAACTGCCCTTGCGCATTGCGCGCGCAGAGGTGTTTCTGGTCAGCACCGCTTTTCACCACCGCCATCAGCCCTCCCTCCTGATGGGAGAGCAGGCTGCTGAACATCACCCCTGCGCCCAGTTGCTCCAACAGCGCCGCCTGCTTCATATCAGGCTGCATAACAATCTCGCTGTCCTCCTGCCCTTGCGGTAATGCCGCGCGCCAGAGCACCCCTTCGCTGTCCAGCGCATAGAGATTATCGTTATGCAGCGCAACGCCGGTAGCGTGAAAAGCCTGCTTGTCGCCTTCCGCGTTCCCGGTTTTGAGGGTGATTTTCTGCTGTTGCTCCTTTTTAGCAGTGAGGGTGTTGAGCAACATTACCGACTGTTCAGCGGTTTTCTCATCGCTGAGGAGCAGCAGTGCAGAACCCTGCGCGCTGACGCAGTAGGCAGTGATTTTGCCAATTTTTGCCGACTTTTCGCCGCTGGAGAGATTATGCAGAGTCTTCTTATCGTAAATGGCATACAGCATGCCGTCAGGCTGCTTGCTTAACTTGCTATAGCTTTTCTCTTCATCTTTATCGATCTGCTCCCAGCGCATGGCGGCTTCGTTTAGCCGGTAAAGCCGCCCGTTGTGCTCGCGCAGTTGCTCTGAAACAGCCTCACCTGCCGGGCTACCGCCTGCTTCATCACCGCCGGTGATTTTGCGGTCGTGGCGAAAGATGCCGGTCATCAGCGCCTGGGTCGCCTCATCCGGTAGCGCTGCAAGCCGCTGCTGAGGGGTTTGATGCTGCCAGCCGGGCACCGGACGGCTGCTGGTCAGGCCGATAAACGCCACCGGCGATCCTTGTAGCGTAAAGAGCCTGCCGCCGGGATCCTGCAGGAGATGCTGGCAATTATCGTCACTGGCCTGGTGCGCCAGCCAGCGATGCTGTGGTCGGGCGAGGGTTTCGTTGAGCAGCGCGGTAAGAGGCTCCGACGCGCTGTCGAGGACGCTTAAGCTGCCGTTATCCGCAAGCGCAAGCCGGGCAAACTGCGGTTGCAGGCCGCCTCGCCGCGTGGCCGCGCTTTCTTCCCCCGCGCGGTAGGCCCGCTGTTGCTGGGTATTGCGCTGGCTCTCTTGCAGCGCGGCGTAGCGCTCCTCTTCAATGGGGGAAAGCAGATGGCGGCGGCGGGACGGCCGGGATTGCGGCTCGCGCATCGGGCGTAACGGCGGTTCGTCGGGCGCGGCTTCACTGTGGCGCCTGCTCGCTGCCACCGGTGCGCTGTTGTTAACATCCGGCGGGCAGGTGCTGTTCGACGCGCCGGGTATGGGTTGGGGGTGGCGCGTTTCCCGCAGGCGGTGGAGGCTCTGGCGCAGGTTTCCCATACGCTGGCGGGCTTCGGCTGCCTGCTGGCGCAGGGTCGGCGCGGCCTGGCTGGCCACCTCCTGATCCAGCGAGCCGCCCGCGGTCTGCTGCGGGCGGCGGGAAAACTGACGTAACGGAATAGCGTTACCGGTGCTGGCGTGCGACACAGATTGCGCCGCACGCAGGCTTCCCAGAAAAGGGAGGTGAATAGCCATGATGATCCTCGCTCAAATACGGCCCCGGCGATCGCCCGGGGTCTGAGACTGCCGAAACGGGGTTAGTTATCGACCGCTATCTGCGTGTAGTCGTTCGGGCCATTACGCAGTTGCGGTTGCCACCAGATGGTGAGCTTATGCAGATCGGACGACGGGCGGCAGCTTACGTCGTTACACCCGGCCTGTGGCCGCGCGCAGGCGCTCAGCATAAGCGCGGCGGCGGCAAGTAAGATCATTCGCAGTAACATGCTTTTTCCTTATCACTCATCAGAAGTTTTTTGCCGGTGCGCCGCCAGATGCCGAGAGCAGCGAAGCGCGCGACGGGCGTGCCGGAGCATTGCTGTCAAAGGCGACAAACACCTCCGCCGATCCTCCCGGCGGCAGTTCCCCGCGCGGCCAGACCGCCACCGCCAGCGTGCGATCGCTGCGGCAGACACTCTCATCAAACCGCTGCGTCTGACGGGTGTTATTGGTGATCACCCCAACGGTTATCTGCACGCTGCTGTTGCCATACCACTGATGGCGGCGGAAATCGCTCTGGAACGCGCCCGGAATACGGCATAAGGCCGATAGCGTCTGGCCGGTGCCGCCGCTGGTCATCCCCGTCGGCACACGGTTCAGCGCCAGGTCGCGCATCGCGCCTTCCACCATCCCGCGAATGTCGGTGTATTTATGCCGATTGCTCACCTCATCCATCGCGCTATTAAGCTGTTCGCGCGACTCGGCAGCGATATAGCGCGAGGGATCGACCTGGTCGCCAATCAAATGCGGCGTAATAATAAACAGCCGCTCACGCTGGGAGGTTTCGTAGCGCGTGGAGGTAAAGAGCTTGCCAATCAGCGGAATGCTGCCGAGGATCGGGATGCGTCGCTCGCGATCGCCCGTCTCTTTGGAGTGGAACCCGCCCAGTACCAGTGAGCGGCGCGCTTCCACCAGCGCCTGGGTGCTGACCGCTGCGTTATGGGTGCCTTGTGCGTCGCCATCGTCATCTTTGTTGAGCTTGCCATCTTCCACATCAACAATGAGCTGGATAGCCGATTTTTGTGAGGTGCTGATGGCGCGTGGCGTCACCCGCAGGCTGGTCCCGGCGGTAACAGACTGAATATCTGCCACCCGCTCGCCAATGGCGCGAATAAAGGCGGTGTCGCTGAAATCAATCACCGCAGGCTGATTCTCCAGCGTCAGAATGGTTGGGTTGGCGATAATCGTTGCCGTCCCTTCCCCCTCCATCGCTTCGATACTGGCAAAGAAGCGCTGGAAATCGGTGACAAACAGCGTGCTGGCACCGGAGAGCATATTGGCGCCGCTGGCGACACTGCCGAACTGACCGCCCAGGCTGCTGGAGAAGCGCTTCAGCGCGCTGCGGTCGATATCGACAATCACCGCATCGATCTCAATCAGCTTTTGCGGGACGTCAATAGAGTTAATTAACGCCTGGTAAGAGCCGCGGGTTTTCGGATCGTCTCGCACCAGCAGCAGGTTGTTACGCACATCCGCCGACACTTTCCCCGCCAGCTTGCTGACCGGCGCTTTTTTACGCCCGGAGACCGGCATATTGCGATTAATCAGCTCATTTAAAATCGTTTGCGACTGTTCACGGGATACCTGCTCATCATCCCCCTGGCCTGATGAGGTGCCACCGGCAGAGGCGTTGCTGGCCTGGCCCAGCAGTTCATTGAGAATGGTGGCTACCCCCGGCACCAGCAGCTCCTGATCGCGATAGCGAATAGTGCGATCCGCCACGGCCGCATAGCGCAGCGGGAATGCCATCATATCTTTACTCTCCTCGGCTTGCGGTTTGCTCTCCGATTTACGGGCAAATTCAGTTATCTGGTGTACATACTCCGGCGGCCCGGTCACCAGCACCACGCCCTCATCCGGCAGTTCGCCCCAGCCGAAGCGTGGCTCCAGCAGGCCAACGCCGCGCAGCGCCTCTTTCAGATCCGGCGCCGCTTCCGGAGAAATCTCAATACGCTGGGAGGTTTGCGCGGCCTGTGGGCTGACGTAGAGCGTGTTGTTGTAGACAAACCACTGAAAGCGATACTCAAGCGCCAGGCGATTAAGAAACGCTTCCGGGCTCTCTGCGCGCAGTTTACCGGTGACATTGCTGTCGCCCAGCGTGCCAAGATTGATCTCGACACCAAAGCTGGTGGCAAAATCTTCAAGAATAATGCTAAGCGGGGTGTTATCTGCCGAATAGGCATACGCACCGTTTTTCCACTCATCCGGCACACGGGCATTGGTGATGCCCATACTCAGCACCAGCAGGGTAATGGCCGCCAGCAGGCGGCCCGGAAAAGAAAACGTAAACACGCCTGACTCCTTGCTGACAGGGGCTTAGTTAATAGCGTCGATAATCGCTTTACGGATACCAAACTTAAACTGGGTATATTGCGAACTTGCCCAGCTGGCGTTGGACATATCCTGCAGCCGGTTCTGGAAAGCATACATATCCGCAAGACTGAAGGATTCGCCCGAGATATCGCGGGCAAACTGATAGGCTTCATGATGTTTGCGGGCGGAGTTGGAAGATAACTGACGCTGGAACAGATCGTTTGAACTCATGATGTTCACTCCTCTTGTTAGGCACCACTTTTAAGTGGTGCGGCAAGCGAAGCAGTTCCACACATTTTGCTTTTTTTTATGCCTCCTCTTCTGCAGGCGCGGGCGCGAGCTGCTGGCGCAGCGTTTGCCAGTCAACCATTAGCTCGCCCGCGTCGGTGATAAGCCGCAAATGATCTGGCGCAAGCATCGGGTCGGCGCACAGTGTCCAGCTCAGCTGCGGCTGCGCGGCGAGCCAGCCGTGGATCTCCTGCTCCTGCAGGCTTGCGCAATAGAGCGTCGCCTGCTGCTGACGTGGATGGTGACGCAACAGCTGTTTGAGCAGCGCATGAAAACGGCGCTCATCATCCACCTCATCAAGCAGGTGTTGCAGCGCCTCGTTGACAATCTTCCCGGCAAGCACCACCAGTTGCGCCTCTTCGGCTGCGCGCTGTTGCTGCCAGTCAGTAAGAAGTGTCTGCGCCTGCTGCCAGAACGCGGCTTCCCATTCGCGCTGGCAGGCCTCCCTTTCAGCTTGCGCCTCGGCGCGTGCCTGTTCGCGGATCGTCTGCGCATCTTTATGAGCTAACTCAATAATGGCAGCCGCTTCAAGCCCGAGCGCAATCTCCTCGCGGCGTAGCAAATTACCTGCTGGCGCGCTACCGTCCGGCAGGCGCAGGCTTTTAAGTTTCCACATCGCGCGTCGCTTCCGAATGTTGTTGCACCTGCCAGAGCGCCGCTTCCCATAAAGGACGCAGACGATGGAGAGGCAGTGAGAGCGCCGGTTCCACAGGCGCATCGCTTGCAGGAAAGAGCAGCCGCAGGCGCGGCCAGATGGCCGGGAATAACGCTTGCAGCAGGCAGAGGCTGTCGGCGCTGCCGCCGGCGGTGAACAGCCCGGCGGGCAGCCAGCACTCGGTGCGCATCCCTTTCGCCACACGCCGTAACCAGATCTTTAACTCAGCGGGTAGCGGCATGCCCCCGGCACAAATTTCTGCCACCAAAACCAGCAGTTGCGCGCGCTGCTCGCAGCTTAAGTCGCCGATCGCCAGCACCATCGGCTCTGGTTCCACCAGTTCGCCCTGTATCCCCAGCGTGCGCTGCCAGCACGCGGCATGCTGGCGCAGATAGTGCCTCTGCAAAGGGGCAGATAAGCGGGCCAGCGGCTGGGTACGCCAGCTTTCATCGGCCTGCAACCAAAAGTCAGCGTGCCACCAGCGTAGCCAGCGCAGGGCGAGTTGCTCGTCGGGCGCAGCGCTCTGCATATCCGTCACTTCGCCTCTGCCGCCTGGCGCTTACGATTCAGTGCCTGACGAATAAATGCATTCGCCACCAGCAACAGCAGCAGCACCCCAAAGCAGGTTGCCACTATTTTGACCATGCCGTAACGCTCCGGGGTCAGCTGAAACGGCCCCAGCTGCACCATTTCAACTCTGTCTTGCCAGGCTTTCGCCGGGACAAAGACGATCGCCAGGTCGCGGTCATCACGCCCGCCTAGCCCCGGAATACTGGTTGCCACCAGCCGGCGAATGCGCGGCTCGATACTGTCCGGGTCGAGATTTTCGTGATACTTGATAAAGACCGAGGCGGAAGCGGGCTGTACCGGCTCGCCGGGGGCGATACGCTCCGGCAGTACCACATGCACCCGCGCCACCACCACGCCATCGATTTGTGACAGTGTCGCTTCTACCTCTTGCGACAGGGCATAGATATAGCGGGCGCGCTCCTCCAGCGGGCTGGAGATAACGCCGCTTTTCTGAAACACCGCGCCGAGGTTGGTCCGTGCCTGATGCGGTAGCCCGGCGGCATTGAGGATATTCACCGCGCGCTCGATATCACCGCGCGCGACGCTGACGCTCACGCCCTCTTTGGAGACCTGTTTTTCCGCTTCGATTTTAAAGCGGCTCAGTTCTGCCACCACATCATTGGCATCGTTTTCCGAAAGCCCGCTGTGCAACTGGGTCTGGTCACCGCAGCCGGTAAGCAGCAGCGCCAGCCACAGGGCGCAGAGGGATTTAATGACAGAGCCATTCATAAGCTTCACTGCAGGTTGCTGAGTTTGTCGACTGACTGAACGGTTTTGGCGATCACTTTGGCGTTCATCAGACTCTCAATGTAGTAATTGGACAGCTGCGCATTGGCGCGGGAGAAATCCTCCGCACTGGAGGATCGCGACGCGACCCTGAGATCGTGAAAGGCATCTTTTTGCGCACGCTGGTTGCCGCTAAGGGATTGCAGAATATTGCCGACCACGCCCGGCTCCGAAGAGGCCGCCTTGCTGCTTTCAGGCGCGGCGCCATTAAGCTTTGCATTAAACCACTGAATATCTTCCGCCGACGGTGCTTCATCGTAGATGTCAACTGACGGTACCGGTTCGGAGGTAAGCGAGGGAGATTGAGAGACTTTCATCAGCAAAACTCCTGTAGGTGAGTGAGCAGGGAGTCGTCAATAACGCCTCCCTGCCGGAGTCGATTAGTACTGAATTTTGACCTGGGCTGCGGCGGATGCGGCCTGCGCATTACTTTCGGCGATGCCGTTAATGCGCTGGAACTCTACATCGCGATCCATTTTATCGGCCTGGTTTTCCTGCATTCTGTCCATCGCCTGCTGCGAACGGACCATATATTTCGCACCACTATAGGCACCGGCAACCTGAGTGTAAGCAGAGGCTGCGTTGGTGATCCCGTTGGCAAGTAAGCTAGCACCTGACATAGTAATTCCTCGCGTTAATGATGGGTTGTATTTGGGTGTTGCGTTCATTAAGTGATAAACGAAGCCACCTGGTTCCATCGCAAAGAAAAAATTTATGCAGAAGAGGCCTTCTGGCCCACCGCGAGAGGGGCGGGCGACATGTCAGGCGGTAAGTTTTAACAGCTTCAGGCGGTGATAGAGGGTGCGCCTGGGAATACCTAACTCAAGAATAACGTCATCAATACGATTACCGTGCCGTTTCAGGCAGTCGTGGATCAGGCTGCGCTCAATGCGCCGCAGTCGCTCTTTTAATAGCCCGCGCCCCTCCTGCTTTATCTCACAGCACAGCGGTGGCAAGCCCAGCACAAAGCGTTCCGCCGCCGCTTTCAGTTCGCGGATATTCCCCGGCCAGCTATGCAGCAGCAGGGTTTCATCCAGCACGGGCGACCCCGGCGGCAGCGGCTGGTTCAGGCGCATCGCCGCTTCCTGGGTGAAGCGGCGAAACATCGGCAGGATCAGCTCCGGCCGCGACCGCACGGTTGGCGTGGCAAGTTTGATCGTGTCGAGGCGAAAGAAGAGATCGCGGCGAAAACGCCCCTGCGCCACCAGCTGCGAGAGCGGAATTTGCGAGGCGGCGACCACGCGCAGATCGAGTTCAATACTTTTGGTGCTGCCGAGTCGCTCCACCGCCCGGTTTTCCAGTACCCGCAGCAACTTGGCCTGCACCGTGAGCGGCATACTGTCTATTTCATCCAGAAACAGCACGCCATGATTGGCGCTCTCAATATAGCCCGCGCGGGAAGTGCTGGCACCGGTAAACGCCCCGGCCATCACCCCGAACAGCTCGCTTTCGGCCAGTGTCTCCGGGATGGCCGCGCAGTTAACCGGCACCATCGGGCCGCGACAGCCGGAAAGTTGATACAACCGCCGGGCCAGAGCATCTTTCCCGGTACCCGTTTCCCCCTCGATTAGGACATCAATTTTTAACGGTGCAATCGTATTTAAAATCTTATACAGATGGGTATGGATATCGGTCACAGGTTCCGGATAACCCGCCGCCGCGCGTGGGCGGGAGTCAACCTGGCGTAAAACGTTATCCTCACTCCCCTCATCTGCAGTCCCCTGGATTAACTCTGTCCTGGTAAGACGAACCATACATTCTCCATTAGCTTCACGTAAGCGCGCCTTGCACGGGACGCGCGGGTAATTCAGCGCTTGTGGATTTTTTGGAAGTTGAGCCTGATGTAAAGAATTACAAATTTACAGCGGCCTCACTCTCACTCAATCAGGTAATCCTCGCTATCAGTCCAGGATTATTATTTCGTAGGGATAGCCGCTCAGCAGGTAAGGATTTCCTTACCTGATTTAAAAAAAGAGATTTAAAAACAACCAATTGAGTACGAAACGGCTGCAGCGATAAGTTTTAAAACTCGGAATACGCATCACAAACAGAGATTTTTAAGCGGAACTACCCTGGAACAATCGCCACTCACAGTGCGAGGCAGCATCAGCCCGAAAGGTAAAATTGTGCAAACAGCATGAATTAGGTTTGCAAAATGTTACAGCTTCGGCTGCTGCCCAACCAATCGCTGACTTATTAACTCTGAGGAACACATTTATGAAGATTCCAGGATTTGGTGGTGGAGCAACAAACGCAAACAGAGCCGATTTCCCGCCGGCGAATATGCCAGGCAAACCGGGGGGCACGCCGTCAGGCAAACCAGACCTGCCCGATCAGCCAGGCAAATCCTCGCCTTTGTCTTTCCTCAATAATTCGAAAATGGGCCCGCTCTCTTTTGCCAGTAACGCCTTTGGCGGCCTGAGCACGCTCGCGTCGCTGACCGGGCTTGGCGGCCTCGGCGGAAGCCAAAGCAACGGTCAGTCAAACGGTGCAAACGCGCCTGCGAGCGGCAGCAACTCCCTGCCGGGCGGCGGCTTAATGCAGCAGCTTATGATGCTGCTAGGTCTGCAACAGCTGTTGGGCGGCGGTAATAAGGCGCAGCAGCCGGAACAGCCAACTACCCCGGCCCCGTCTCAGGGTGCGAATAAGAGCAGTAACCCGCTTGAGCAGCTGATGCAGATGCTCCAGCAACTGCTGCAGCAGATGATGGGTCTCGATAAGGGCAAGGGGGCAGACAGCGGCGAACAGAGCGGCAACGCACCGCAGGCTCCTGCTCAGGGAGCGGCTGACGGTGGCGGTCAACAGGGTGGGATGATGCAAAATCTGCTGTCGCTGTTGGGGCTGACGTCACTGTTGCAGGGTCTGTTGGGCGGCGGTCAGGAGCAATCTTCCCAGAAAAATACGCAGCTCTAATTCAGGGGGGCTTATATGGTTATGCAAGTACCTGGCGCGGGGGGGATCACCCCCGCTTTTTCACCCGGCGGGCAACTGCCGGGTAACCTGCCATTAACCACTCCCCTGCCCGGATCTTCTTTGCCGGGTCTGGGTAACGATCTGCCGATCTGCTACTCCGGCACTAGCGGAACGCCGCTGGCGGGCCTGGGCGATCCGACCCAACAGTTCGATCAGCTGTTAAAGCAGGTTGGACTGGGTGCGCTTGTTGATCCCGCCGCCGAAGGGGAAACGATGCCCGAGGCGTTATTTACCAGCGAAACCGCAGGTGAAGAGACGCCGCAGGCAGCGGGCGATGGCGTGCGGACCAGCGAGAAGGACCTCAGCGTCAGGCCGACGGAAGATAACCTGAAAGGCCGTCCGCCGGGAGATAACCGCAGCGCCGAGCAGATCATTGATGAAAACCCGGTGCTGAAAAACCTCGGCAATCAGAAAGATATCAAGCGCGAGCAGCTAAAAGAGCGCTTTGGTGACTGGACGGACGCCAATAAAGATCCGAAGAGTCGTGCTGATGCGGCGTATAACATGGCCTGCGTGTTAAACAGCATAAAAGGCCTCAATGCCCGCGATGGCAGCGAGCGAACGGAGATCTCCGCTAACGACAAAATAGAGGGCATCACCAAGGATGGCGACGCCCGCCACGGTACCGAGGCAGGTGTACTGAAGGATATCGCCGAACAGGGGCTGAAAATGCTGCCGGAGAATAAGCAGCTGCCGCAAACCAATGATACGCACGTAAGAAAGGATGGGACCAATAAAGACAACTTCCAGTGGGGCATGGGCGAGTTCGGCAAGATATTGTCGAATATCCCGATTCTCAAATCTGTTGCTGCGCCTTTCTTCAACAACATTGGCGAGGCCCGTAATCTGGGCGAAGTCTTTACCGGTGGCCTGAAAGGTCTGGCTGAGGGTGGAATGAGCGTGGCGCGTGGGCCGATTGGCTGGGGCATTACGGCCGCTACCGACACCGTGCAGATTGCGGTGGAGAATGCCGGAGGGAAAGGGAAGAACGAACCGCCGCCGTTTGCCTGATTTATTACCTTGCTGATGTTTGTCCCTGTACCTGGTACAGGGACTTTTTTTTGCCTGTTATGCAGGTAACGTACCTTTGCCGCTGGAGATAACATCGGCAAAATTGAGCACTTTCCCGACATAGGTTGCATCGCCGGTACCGGTTTTCGAGATATCTGTCAGATCGTTGACATTCACATTCCCCGGCCCTGAGTTATAGGCCCGCAGCCCGGCACCGAGATCGCCGCCAAACGCCTGCCGCTGCTCTTTCAAATAGAGCGCACCGGCCATAATGCTGTCTTTAGGGTTGGAGGGGCTGGCATCGGATCCCAGCAGATGCGGGTATCTGCTTTGCAGATCGGCGAAAGTGTTCGAATTGACCTGCATCAGGCCGCTGTCGGAAAGCCCATTGCCGCCGTTAACGGTGGTCGCATCGATTTTCCCGCGTGACTCCTGCCAGATTTGCCCCGCCAGCACTTCAGGCGGTTGGTCGGTCTCTCTGGCGGCATGCATTATCGCCTTCTCATGATCGAGTAGCGGCGCAGGTAAATGCAGTCCCGACTCGCCTTTTATCAGCGGAACGCCGCCGGATGCCGGTGTCTGCTGGGCAGGTGTGTTCAGGGCAGCACTGGAGGGAGAGCCCGGTTGTGCCGCACTGCCCGGCTGTTGCGCAGAGGCGCCGGCAGGCTGATCAACAGGCTGCTGCACAGCGGCGTTCACCGGTGCGGCGGGCGCAGCCCCCTCCTCTGCTGAGGCGCCCGGCATCCCTGACCCGCCGCCGCTACCCGCTCCAGCACCAGCGCCTGCTCCTGCGCTGTTATTTTGCTGCTGACCGGAGAAGAGCTGCTGCAACATCATCAGCAGTTGCAGTAGTGCTTGTATTTGCGGGCCCAGTTGCTGCATTAGCCCCTGCATCTGCATCGGATCCATACTGCTCTCACTGCCGGGCGTGGCGCTGAGGCTACTGAAATCCGTGCCGCTCATGGCATCATTGCCAAAGTTAATTGCCTGGCTGCCGCCAGCAAAATCTGTCGGGCTGAACGAGGCAACGTTTTTTTCATCGAGCGCGCTGAAATCAGGCATTTGCGGCTGTATCGGCGCGAAAACCGAACCTGACGAGATATTCATCCTTCTGTCCTCTCAACAAAGGGTCATCATTAGCGCCAGTCACGCTGACGCATCCCTCCCGGTTTTACCGGGGTATGATTGAGTGGACAGCGCGCGGCGCGGGTTCCGCGCAGAGCGTGCTACAGCGAAAATTCAGACGAAAAAAAGCCGCATCGCTGCGGCTTTTAAGAGGGGGCATCAGGAGGCTTTTTTCGGCTCTTCAGGCTCTGGCGATCCTGCTGGCCCTGCGGCTTCTGATGAAGCAGAAGACCCGGACGCCGCTGATGATGCTGATGATGTCGGTAAGGAGTCGGGCAGCGGGATCATCTCGGCGATACGCTCGCTCATCTTCTCTGCTTCAGATTCAAGCAGGGCGATAATGGCCTCGTAGTCAGCCTGCGTTAACTTCTCAGGCTGGGGGCTTTTGATACTCGCCAGCCCCGGGAAGGTTTGCCACCATGCATAGGTATCACCCCGGCGCATCTCGGGTGAACGCCCGGGCGGAGTGTTACGCAACGGGCCGGAGGTATGCGAATGGATGCTGGCGCTGTCCGACTCGCCCGCTGCCGGTGAATCGCTCCTGCGGGCGTCAACGGCAGGCGCTTGCGGCGAGCTTTCACGAGGAATCTCAACAACCGGCGCTTCCGGTGATTCACGACGGGCCTCTACCTCCGGCGCTTCGGGCGATTCCCGGCGGGTCTCTTCAGCTGGCACTTCGGCTTCCGTTGACGGACCCGCTACCGGCGGTTCGCCTGCGGGCGGTCTTGCGCCAGAACTTACCGGGGCTTCCTCTTCGATCGTGGCGGCGGCCTTCGGGCGAAGCTTGTTTGCCACTGCACTCTCAGCTTCCTTATACAGAAGACCAAACAAACCCTGCTGGAAGTAAGAATAGGCGTTCGGTATCAGGGCCGCCGCATTGCCTACACTTTCGCGGGAAGCGCGGAAGCTGCCTTTTTTCGCCAGCTCCAAAGCGGTCTCAGCCGCCCCCTTCTGACCGTCGGTGAAAATTTTCTCGAAACCGCCTTTGGCCACGCGCGCTGCGCCCGAGCCGGTGCCCAAACCGAGAGCTTCCATCCCTTCCGAGGCTACCACGCTTAATGCACTCAGCGTGGTAACGCCCTCAACCCAACGTTTTGGCGATTTTGCGTGCGCCAGCACTGCATCGAAGTGGCTACCCTCGCCACTATTCTTCTTGCCGTTGGACAGCGCCATATAACGATCTTTCCAGTCGTTACGGCCAAATAAAAACTCCGCGCCGTGCAGGTTGTCGTAGTAGTTTTCAACGACGCCACTCAATGAACCGGCACCCGAGGTCAGGCCAAAACCAGCAATCTGATTAATGGCATAACCCGGCTTAAGCGCGGCTTGTATAATCCCCATCGGCTCTGGCCGCGGCATATTTTCAGGTAATAGCTGAGTTGCACTGGAAACCCCACCGGTAATCGGGTTGCGGACGTTAAAGCCTGTCCCGCCCAGCGCCGTCATTTTTAATTTATGCAGAAAGGTATCGCGTTTTTTTGCCTCTTCCTGCATAAGAGGGTGCAGCGAATCCATATCCGCCTGCATCCATCTCGAATCCTGAATGCTGCTACCGATAACCCGTGTGAGCACGGCTTTGAACGCTACGGCGGTCATCCCCCCCGCCACGCCAGCGACAAAGTTGTGCATGGGCGTGCCCGGCTCCAGCTTCATCGCGCTCGCTATCCCCTTACCGACCAGATCGCCGGGGACACCGGAAAGGGCATAGATCATGCCAATAGCCCCCTTTGCCTTAGCCATGATCATCGTGTCGCAGCTGCGAGCAAATTTGAGCACATCTTTTACCTGATCGTCCGTCTGGTGCAAATCATCGTGCAGGGCAACAGCTATATCATCCAGGTATTCATGTACATCCGCCCCGCCTCTACAGGCGTTATGCAGCGTATTCGCAATACGCCCGATCTCCGCTAAGCGCGCCCTCGCAGCGGGGGTTGTCGTAGCGACTGCGCTGGTTGATGGCCCACCGCGCGAGGCCAGTTCAATTGCATCGTGCTGTACAGGGGAAGCTGGGCGTCTAATTCCTTCCATCATTCTCACTCCGCCAGATTGTGCCGGTTATCAGTAACCGGTCAGTTGATGACTTGCGAAATGAATAGCTCACCCCGCAACGATAGCGTTGAGTGGGATGCGAGCGGGCCCGGTTTCAATTTTGCGGAGATTTTTTAAGGTTTTGTGATGCAGCTAATAAAAAGCAGCCAGATGCGCTGCGCTTCAGCGGAGAGAAGCATTTTTTAACCGTTTATGTGGACCTGGTTAGATCAAATGACGATGGGGAGCCACGCGGGAAAGTTATTCATAATGGTTCATTTAACAACCACTTGATAACGGGGGCTTTGCCAGCCTGCCTCATTGCAGGATCTGGCATCAGGTAAAGCTTAAACTCCACACATTGGCGTGGAGTTTTTTCATCTTCTCTCAGGCAATCGCCAGTTCAATGACCTCAAAGAGTTTTTTCGCGCCAGCGTTCGATTGCGTCAGCGAGATTTTTTGTTTTTTCCCCTCTTTCAGCCAGAGCGTAATCTGCTTATTCAACGCACCGGAAAAAGTCACCTTCTGAATATCGCTGAACCGCGTGAAGAATTTTTTTTCATCCTCAAACATGCCTGGTAAACAGTAGATAGCCTCATCGGTTAACACCACGCCACGATCGCCCTTTCCTGCCAGTGTTTCATCAAAGTAAAAAAGAAGATCATCTTTTTTAAGCGGCGGTAATGTTCCCGCTGCGGCAACGGCCTGGATAAAATGAGCGATTTTTTTATCGTTCAGTTGGTCATAGCGATAAAAGTGATGATCTTTGTTCGTCGCGTAGCGCTGCTCTGTTTCATGGTTCAGTTGGTAGACAGGCTGTTCATCCGCAGGCGTGCTCACTTCAGCCAGTGAGCGGGTTAGCGATGCGCCCACCGCTCCGGCACCAGGAACGATCGTCGAGGTGACCACCGTTTGGGTAACATTACGCGTATAGTCAGCAACGACAGTTCCTCGTGCCGTGGTGTACCCGCTAACGGATTGTGGCAGTGTTGCAGAGGTTTTTACCAGGCTCATCCTGAAAGCCGCGCGCAGCGAGGCGAAAATCGAGGCAACCAGTAGCATAATCATCGGTACAGATAGCAACATCACGCAAAAGAGGAACAAAGTGTGTTTTGGCGTAGCCGAACGTTCGCTGATACGCCCGACAGATGCTGCTGCCGCGATAAAGTAGACGACGCCGCATCCTGCCGTCAGCCACACATTGCTGTCGCTATTATTAAGATGATAAATAACAGGAATTAAGAGGCTGGCATAAAGCGTTACGCTCAGCAGAGCATCCGGCAGCAAATTCTTAATACCTTCAAATGCTTTGCCGATGTTGTACAAAATCCAGCAGATAAGAACTATCCAACCAATAATCGGAATGGCTGCGGCGATAGCCATCAAAATGAAGCTGATGACCATTCCACGCAGCATACCGGCAAGATGCCCTTCCGATGCCAGGTAATAAATAAAAAACAGCAGTGCAAAAGCCATCATCCCGGGAAGAATAAAAATAATAGTTTCAGGCAGGAAAAATACGCCAGCCCAAACCGCTACCAGCAGTAAAAAGCACAATCCAGGCCCGATATTCTGCTCTTTCACCGCCACATCCGTATAATTTGTCATTTTATTTTTTAACCTGTTGTTTACTCACGTCTTGCTGTATGTTCGAAATAGCTTAATAAGTGAAATATTTCTGCAAAAAAACCTCTGATTAATTGAAACAACGGTTTCTGATACTGTTATTTCTTCCGAAGAATATGTTTTCCGGCAGGCGCCATGCGTCAATATTTTTCTCTGCGCATACTTTCCCGATAATTTGCTCATACGTACAGCCCCCTGATTTGGGGGCGGTAACAGGACAATCCGGTCGGTACTCTACGCCGCCGGTCGTATTGCGTCTAATGATATATATCAATCACTTGAGCACTTTCACCTTAGCGTCAAACAATTTGCGTTAGGGCGGTGTGCGAAGCGCTTTACACCCATCATTAAAAAGCTCCACGCGCTGGCGTGGAGTGTTCGCTCTGTTACGCCAGCGGCCAGGCCCCGGCTTCAATTACGCACGCCGAACCGCTCCACGCAAACAGCGCGAGCGCGCGCTTATCAGCATCAGGGTAGATGCGGCTGCTGAGACATGCCTCACCGTCGTTAACAAACACCTCAACTGACGAGCTGTCGAAGAAGAGGCGCAGTTCCAGCGACGCGTTGATATCAACCGGCACGCTACGCATCCCGCACAGCCCATACTGCGGATAGTGACGCGCCAGCACCAGGCGCTGCATCTGCGCATCAACGTAGACGCGCAGCCCCTCACCGAGGCTTACGCCATACTGCTCTGCGCTGCTGTTGCCGCACTCCCAGCGTAAAAGTACTTCCAGCGCGTCGTCATTCTCCGGCAGCGTGATTTGCTGATTCTCAAGCCGCGTAACCGGCCATGGCATCCACACGCCGCGCAGGGTTTCCACCTCTCTTGCCGGACGCATCTGCACGCGGTTGTCGGCGCTCAGGCTCACTTCGCGCGGCAGCGACAGCATACCGGCCCAGCCATCCTGCTGCTCCGGCAGCGGCGATTCCCACATATCCAGCCAGCCAATAACAATCCGCCGACCATCTGGCGTCAGCAGGCTTTGCGGGGCGTAGAAGTCATGGCCGTGATCCAGTTCGATAAACTCGGTTTCGCGCACAAAAGGCTGGCCTGGCTGCCACTGGCCGAGAATATAGCCGCTCTGGAAGAGATTACGGTTGCTGTAGCCCTGCGCCGCGATGCCTTGCGGCGAGAACATCAGTACCCGTTTGTCGCCGAGGGTGAAAAAGTCCGGGCACTCCCACATAAAGCCAAGCGCTTTTTCCGCCTCATCCAGCACGCCAGCGTCCTGCCACTCGCGCAGATCGTCGGAGCGGTAAAGACGAACATGGCCCGTTTCGCCGTCGCGTGCGCCGACGACCATGTACCACGCATCCCCTTCCCGCCACACTTTCGGATCGCGAAAGTGGTGCAGCCCGGGCGGCGTATCCAGCACCATCCCATGACGTTCAAAATGGATGCCGTCGCGGCTGGTGGCCAGGCACTGCACCTGATAGAGATTGGCCTCATCCGTGGCATCGCCGTGAAATTTATGCCCGGTGTAGATCAGCGCCAGCGTGTCGCCATCGACCACTGCCGAGCCGGAAAAGCAGCCATCTTTATCAGCCGGGCCTTCCGGTGCCAGCGCCACCGGCAGATGCTCCCAGTGCAGCAGATCTTTACTGCGCGCATGCCCCCAGTGCATCGGCCCCCACTGTGTTGAATAGGGGTGATGCTGATAAAACGCGTGGTACCAGCCATCAAACCAGACCAGCCCGTTCGGGTCGTTCATCCAGCCTGCGCGCGCCGCGAGGTGGTAGCGCGGATACCAGCGCAGGTTCAGGTTGTCTCGTTTAGCCAGCAGCGCCTGCTCAGCGCCGGCAAGTGAATATGTCATAGTCGCTACTCTTTTCGGTTAAATGGTGGAGGGTTGCGGCATCAGCGGGTCAGAAGATGACTTACCGGAACGCAACAGGAAGATGGAGATAAAGGTGGTGGCGAAGACCAGCAGCCCCATGATCAGGTAGGACTGGGCAAAGCCATATTTCTCATAGCTGTAGCCCGCCAGCGGCGACAGCACCGAGGCGATCACCGAGCTGGTGCAGGCGAAGCCCACCAGGTAGAGCGTTGAGGAGAGGCGTTTATCGAAGTGCAGGCTGTTGTACTTAAAGATCGCCACCAGCAGGATCGGCAACTCGACCGCGTGCAGCAGTTTGGTGATGGAGATAAGCAGCGGCCCCTCCACCAGCCCGGAGGCGACCATGCGCATCGCCATCACCATGCCGGCGAAAATCAGGCCGTTCTTCGCGCCAATCCTGTTCACCAGCCACGGCGCGCAGAACATCCCCGCCGCTTCAAGAAACACCTGGAACGAATTGAGATAGCCATACATGGCGTTGCCCTCCTGCAAGGTCGGGAACTGCGACGAGAAATAGACCGGGAACTGCTGGTCGTAGACGCCATAAATACAGGTGCCAATCACAAACAGCACCAGCGCCCAGAAACGCGGCAGCGTCAGTAAACCCAGCGCATCGGCGAGTGTTACCTTCCCGCCGCTCACCGCCTCCTGCATCGCGTGCGGCGCAGAGGAGACTTTTAAGCGCGCCAGCAGCACAAAGAAGATCAGCCCGGAGGCGCTTGCCACCGCGAAGTTGAGTTTCGGGTTGATGTTAAACAGCAGACCGGCAAAAAAGGTCGCCACCGCCCAGCCAAGGGAACCCCACATTCGTGCTTTACCAAACTCAAACTGGCTCTGGCGCGCGACGCGCTCAGTGTAGGACTCCAGCACCCCAATGCCGCCGTTAAAGGTTAAGCCGATATAGATGCCGCCAAACACGCTGCCGAGCAGGATGTTGATCTGTAACAGATAGCCAAACAGCAAAAAGGCCGGGCCGGAGAGCGCCAGCATGGCGGTCAGATACCAGAGCAGGTTTTTGCGCAGGCCGAGCTTGTCCTGAATAAAGCCATAACAGATCTGCGCAAACAGCGCGGAGACGGAGAGCACGGCGTAGATGATCCCGGTATCCCCCGCTCTCAGCCCCACCTCCTGATGAAGCCAGATGGAGAGCAGCGAACCGGAAGCGGACCAGGTGACGAAAAAGAAGAACAGTAAGGCACTGAGCAGTGGGTAGCTGTGAGCGTGATGGGCTTTCATCATGACAGTCTCATGTTGGAGTTGTGCAGCGATGATAACGTTAACATTATGCGTTACTCATTGGGTTCTGCCGAGATTCATGATGTTAATCACAAGAGTTAACGTTAACATAACAGGAGTGAGAGGGAGATCAAACTCCGCGCCTGTGACGACACCATAAATACGTTACGATAGCGCCCTCTCTGGTCGCAGTGATTGCGCAAGTAAGCCCGCATGGAGTAACAGATATGGCGTCTCTGAAGGATGTAGCAAAGCTGGCGAATGTTTCGCTGATGACGGTCTCGCGTGCGCTCAACAGCCCGAAACGCCTCAAGCCGGAGACGCTGGCGCGGGTGCAGGCGGCGATTGAGCAGATGAATTACGTTCCGGATCTTTCCGCGAAAAAGATCCGCGGTGCGCACGCCTCGCCGAAAACCATCGGCGTGCTGGCGCTGGATACGGTGACAACACCCTTCTCGGTGGAAATTACCTTATCGATTGAAGAGACCGCGCGGGCGCACGGCTGGAACAGCTTCGTGATGAATATGTTCACCGACGACAATCCGGATGCGATTGTTGATCTGCTGCTCTCCCACCGGCCCGACGGCATTATCTACACCACCATGGGGCTACGCCAGGTGCCGCTGCCCGCCAAGCTGCTTACCCTGCCCTGCGTGCTCGCCAACTGCGAAAGCCTGCACCATCCGGTCGCCAGCTATATTCCCGACGATGAACAGGGCCAGTACAGCGCGGTAAAAGCCCTGCTGGAGGCGGGTTATCGCCAGCCTCTTTGTCTGCATCTGCCCGAACCGCTGCTCGCCACTGCGCGTCGTCGCAAGGGTCTTGAGCGTGCCTGCCGTGAAGCCGGGGTTAACCCGGACGGCCTGATTCACCGCTATATGGCGCAGGGTGACGAGCATTACCGTGACATTCCGGCGCAGGTGCTGGCGCATATCCACGCGCAAAAGCCGCAGTTCGATTCGGTGATATGTGGTAACGACCGCATTGCGTTTATGGTGTATCAAACGTTACTCGCACAGGGGCTGCGCATTCCGCAGGATGTGGCAGTGGTGGGCTACGACAATATGGTGGGCATCGGCGAGCTGTTCCTGCCCTCCCTTGCAACGGTGCAGCTCCCGCATTATGAGATCGGGCGCCTGAGCGCCCTGCATATTATTAACGGTAGTGAACACAAGCAGACTACGCGGGTTGCCAGCCCGTTTCTGCGACGTGATTCCATGCTGGCGGCTGATTAATGTGCTGCTTTGCTCAAGCTTTACGCCTCGTTAGCCACAAACCAAAAATCCACGCATAAGCGTGGATTTTTTATCATTCAACGAACGGTTAACGCAGCAACGACAGCATGGTCTGCGGCACCTGGTTGGCCTGCGCCAGCACGGACGAGCCGGCCTGTTGTAATATCTGCGCCCTGCTCATATTCGACACTTCCGTGCCATAGTCGGCGTCATTGATTCGGCTGCGCGCGGCGGAAAGATTCGTCGCCGCCTGATTAAGGTTATTGATCGTCGATTCAAAGCGGTTCTGAAATGCCCCGAGCGAACTGCGTTGGGTATCGACGGCTTTTATCGCATCGTCAATGGCGGCAAGCGGATTATTGAGTATCGCACCGCTGAAGGGGGTGACGGTGCCATGGAGCACATCAAAGCCGACTGCTTTTACGCTGCGTGCATTGCCGTGAATGAATTCGCCAGAGACCTGGCCAATCGAACCGGAATTTGCCCCCAGGTTGTAGTCATCGCTGCTGCTCATCGTGATAACAATCTCTTCGCCATCATCTGTCCCTACATGGAAGCCGTAACTGGCCGTACCGGAGCTGGTATTGAGAATTTTGATACCGTTGAAATCAGTCTGCAGGGTCACGCGGTTAATCTCGGCCATACGCTCATTCACTTCCGACTGAATAGAGTCGACATCGGAGGCAGAGTTAGTGCTGTTTTGCGCCTGCACGGCCAGATCGCGGATACGCTGCAAGTTGTTATTGATTTCGCTTAATGCACCTTCAGCCGTTTGTGCCAGCGAAATAGCATCGTTGGCATTTCTTGCGGCCACGCCCATACCGCTAATGCTGGAAGAGAAACGGTTGGCAATTGCCTGGCCCGCAGCATCATCTTTCGCACTATTAATACGCAGGCCGGAGGATAAACGCTGAATTGCAGAGCTTTGCGCCGCCTGGGATTTATTAAGGTTATTTTGGTTGATGAGTGACAGCGTATTGGTATTGATGACGGCCATGCTACAACTCCTTGTAAAAATAGATTGAAACCGGCGGTGCGGTTATCTATTAGCATCGGCACGAGCGTTGAAAACTTTATGCTCTTTAAGGGAATTGCGGTAACAAGCGCTATGAAGGCCCGCTACCGCATAACAACAACTACCCCAGCTGGCCGTGATTCAGCCGTGTCAGGGGTGCATTGACGTCAAACAGTTTGACGGTGATGTTGGTGGCACCAAACTGTTTTAACCGCTCCATATGTTTATCCATATAGCGCTGCGCGTTCGCTTCGCTGTCGAAGAGATAGATCCCTCCCGCTTCCTGCGCGAGCGCATTCTCGGTCCACACTTTCCATAAAAAGCCCGGCTCCCGATTGATTGATTCGGCAAGTTCCACCAGCTGCCGCGACATCTCATCGCCAAATGGGCCGTTAAAATCGAAGTGAATCTGCACTACTTTACTGGCCATACTATCCTCCGTGATGGCATGTTAATAAGCCTGTCGACACTATTTCATCGCTCGCGAAATAGCAAAAAAAAATCCACGCCGGAGCGTGGATTTGGTGTCAGAGCAGGTGATGCCAGTACGGTTAAATATCGTCCGTTGTATGGTGTACAACGATTTCCAGGGTGTGGCGTACAATATCGCTTTTCACCACATCCTCTGTGGTCTCGATCATCTTGATCAACTCCAGGATCAAGGCTTTGTGGGTAATACGTTCACCGGCTGCCATAACACCACGAATCGCCGCGCCCAGTACCACAGACTCCTCTGCGAGCGTCTCGCCGCCGCTGCGAAAATACTCAGCAAGCGAGAGATCAGGCAAATTTTCATATTCGTGTGAATCCAGCAAAACCTGGCTCATCGTTTACCCCGTTTTTTAATGATAATAACCGTGTCTGTTAATGTTTTTTCGAACTACTGGCGGTGTTGTCGCCAAACAGCTGGAAAACGTTATCCCTGCTCTGCTCATCCCACTCATCGCGCTCGCTTCCCTTGTCGCGCCTTAAGGAGGCAAAATTATTGTTGCTGATTTCAGCAATAATCCGCCCCAGCATCTGCCGCCGCTGATTGTCCTGCTCGCTGGCCTCCATCGACCGCAGCCTGTTAATCAGCGCACGTGTGCTAATGGGTGAGTTATCTTTCAGAAGTGACAATACTGCCACTCCGATAAGTTCATCTGTCAGTTGCTCTATTTCACTACTATTCATAACTGCATCTCGGGTTGCCGCTACTTGCCGAACTGCAATTGCGGCATGAAGCCAATTCTCCCTTGGGGACGATTAACTTTTCTGCACGCGCATGAAGCGCTTCATCACCCCGCGAGAATTGACTCAAAAGCCAAAAGTATTGCCGTTGGTCAAACTCTGTTAGCGATCGAAAAGCAGGCCAATCAGCGTGTGATAGTGGCTCTCCTCTTCCGGACCAGAAGCCTGCTCCAGACGGCTCAGCAATTTAGTACAAATTGCCTTGCGGTTCAGGTTGCGTCCTTCGCTCAGGATCTCAACGGCGATCTGTCCCAGCGTCTGCTGCTGAGTCGGGAGTGATGCCTTGTTGAAATAGCGGGTAATGGCATTAGCTGTATTCGGAAAATAACCGTTCTGCTGCATATGTCACTCCTCAAATAGTCCATTAACTTGTTAAAGTAACGTTAAAGTTATACAAAAAACGCCGTTTTGTACATAGTAATTGTACAAGTTTGTTAGCCATCTAATGAATATTTCACAATCTTTATATTTATCAGGTGATTATAACCAGGAAAATTTTTACGCGGTTGAACAAGGTTGTACAAGCTGAAAAGCCGCGTGTACAAGCGGCACAAACAGCATAATTCTCTGCTAAATCAAGGGAGACGAGGTACTTTGCATCTGGTAGTGTGAGCGCTCATTCACCCGTTTCGGAACGCTTATGCTCACCACCCTCATTTACCGCAGCCATTTTCGCGACAACGTATCGTTTTCGATGCTTGAAGGGATGGTTGAAGCGGCCAATCAAAAAAACAGCCAGGCCAACGTAACCGGCATTCTGCTGTTTAATGGCACCCACTTCTTCCAGCTGCTTGAAGGGCCGGAAGAGACGCTGGATCCGATTTACAACGCCATCTGCAATGATGAGCGCCACTTTAACGTTGTGGAGCTGCTGCGCGACTACGCGCCGTCACGACGCTTTGGTAAAGCCGGGATGGAGCTGTTTGATCTGCGCGCCTACGACCGGGAAGAGGTGCTGCAAACGGTGCTGGATAAAGGCACCTCAAAATACCAGCTTATTTATGACGACCGCGCGCTGCAGTTCTTCCAGACCTTTGTCGAAGAGGGCCAGAAAGAGAACTACTTTGAGATCCCGGTCGACGACGAGTGGGAGTTCGTTCCCGACGGCAGCGCCGTTACCCTGCCCGCGTCCGTTGCCGCCACCAGCACCGACTGCCGCTTTGCCTTTCAGCCGCTGATCGATCCCTTCGCCCGCAAAGTGGTAGCGATTGAAGCCCTGCTGCGTACCCCTTCTGGCGATGCACCGCAGGCCTACTTTGACGGCCTGACGGGTGATGCCCTCTATAACGCCGATCTTGAGAGTAAGAAAGTGGCGTTCGCAATGGCCACCGCGCTGGATATTGGCGCGCAGACCCTCTCGGTCAACCTGCTGCCGATGACGCTGGTTGAAGTGCCCGGTGCGGTCGAGTTTATCCTACGCGAGATTGAGGCTAACGGGCTGGTGCCGGAGCAGATTATCGTTGAGTTCACCGAGAGCGAGATCATTTCGCGCCTCGAAGAGTTCACCGAAGCGGTGAAGTTGCTGAAAGGCGCCGGCATCCGCGTGGCAATTGACCACTTTGGCGCCGGCTTTGCGGGCCTGCTGCTGCTGGCGCAGTTCCAGCCGGACCGCATCAAAATCAACCGCGATCTGATCCAGGATGTGCATAAGAGCGGCTCACGCCAGGCGATTGTGCAGGCGATCATCAAATGTTGTACATCCCTTGAAATTCAGATCTCCGCCGTCGGTGTCGAGAAAGCTGAAGAGTGGATGTGGCTGGAGTCGGCGGGTATCTCCCAGTTCCAGGGCTACCTCTTCGCGCGCCCGGATATCAACGGTATTCCAGCAGTCTGCTGGCCAGAAAAACAGGACGATGCTTAATTGCTCCTTAAGTAAAGCTGTACAAAGTGCTTGTACAGCCTGCAAGGCTTAACTAGGCTTTGCGGGTGTATATCGGGGTTACGAGGAAGTCATGGCGTTTTACAGTATTGGCGAAGTGGCAGAACGGTGCGGAATTAACCCCGTCACACTTCGCGCATGGCAACGTCGTTACGGTTTGCTAAAGCCCCAGCGCAGCGAGGGCGGCCATCGTCAGTTTGACGAAGCGGACATTCTGCGCATTGAGGCCATTAAACGCTTTATCGAAAGCGGCGTCTCGGTCAGTAAAGTAAAAGCGTTGCTGGATGAGACGCCCGTCGGCGTCGAGCAGGGCTGGGCAAAAGTGCAGGAAGATCTGCTGGCAACCCTGCGCCAGGTTAACCCGGCCAGGCTGCGCGCCATGGTGCTGGATATGGGGCGTAAATACAGCGTCGATCAATTTATCGATGAAGTGATTATGCCGGTGCGCCTGCTGCTGGCGCGGGATCAGAACACCGCGCGGGTGATCTTAAGCCTGCTGGACGGTGTATTGATCGACTTTGCCGTCACCCGCCTGGCCCTCAATCGCCAGCAGGGAAGTAAAGAGGCGCTGTTTATTGCCTGGAACAATGACGATCGTACGCGCCTGTGGCTGGAAGCCTGGCGCTTCTCGCAGCAGGGCTGGTCTCTGGATGTGCTCGCCGATCCGCTCGACTCCCGCACCCGGAGTTTTTCCCGGGAAAGCAGCTGGTGGTCTGGACGGGCAAAGCGCTGACCCAGCGCCAGTCACAGCAGTTTACCCACTGGCAGGAGCAGGGCTTCGCCCTCACCTTTCACGGCCCGCAGTAAACCGCAGCCTTACGGCTGCCAGGTTTGCTGATTCCCGGACATCTTTTTATCTAAGTAGAACGCGGCACTGATCAGCGCCAGATGCGTCAACGCCTGCGGGAAGTTGCCGAGCGGGAAGCCGCGCTGATCGAACTCCTCGGCGTAAAGCCCAAGGTGGTTGGCGTAGTGCAGCAGTTTCTCAAACTCAATGCGCGCTTCATCGACAAAATCCGCCCGCGCCAGGCATTCGACATACCAGAAGGAGCATGGCGCAAAATAGCCCTCCTCCCCCTGGAGCGAATCCGCCGGGGTCTCCTCCTGCAAATAACGCCGCACCATGCCGTCGCGCATTAACTTTGTGCGGATAGCGTCGAGCGTTGCCAGCCAGTCAGGATCTTTGGCGCCGATAAAGCGAAACAGCGGCATCAGCAGCATCGAACCATCGACATCGCTGCCGTTGCGCGTTGAGGTAAAGTGGCCGAGCTTCTCATTCCAGAAGTTATGCCAGATGTCGTCGCGGATCTTCTGCCGCGTCGCCTCCCAACGGGCAAACGGCATTGAGAGCGACCGCTTGGCACCCAGGCGCAGCGCGCGGTCGAGCGCCACCCAGCACATCAGGCGCGAGTAGAGAAAGTTCTCCGGCTCGCCGCGCATCTCCCAGATGCCGGCATCGGGTGAATCCCAGATCTCGCAGACATAATCCACCAGCCGCATCACATGCCCCCACGCACGATGGGAGATGTTGTCGCCATATTTGGTCGTCAGATAGACGGCGTCCATCAGTTCGCCGTAGATATCGAGTTGCAGCTGTTTATAGGCTTCGTTGCCTTTGCGCACCGGCCGGGAGTTGAGGTAGCCAGCAAGGTGCGGCAGCTCCTCTTCGGTGAGATCCGTTCCGCTGTCGAGGCGGTACATCACCTGCAACTTTTTCGGGTCGAACTTACTGTTCTCCATACAGCTGCCGATCCACGCGCCGAAGGCTTTTGCCTCCTCCACATAACCTAAGCGGATCAACGCATAGCAGCTAAAAGAGGCGTCGCGCAGCCAGGTGGCGCGGTAATCCCAGTTACGCTCGCCGCCGGGCAACTCCGGCAGGCCAAAAGTCGCCGCCGCGGCAATCGAGCCGTAGCGCTGCGAGGTGAGCAGCTTTAGCACCAGCGAAGAGCGCGTTACCGCTTCGCGCCAGCGGCCGCTGTATTTGCTCTGCGCCACCCAGCTTTGCCAGTAGGCAAGCGTGCGCTGGCGCATCGCCGCCACCTGTTTTAGCGCCGCATGCTTCACTTTGCTGTCACCGAGCACAAAGGTCGCGGTTTCGCCCGTTTTAAGCGTGAACTCCCCTTCGACCAGCCCTTTTTTCACCTGTAATGTTTCGGATGAGGCCAGCGACAGTGCCGCGCCTTTCTTGCCCTTAAAGTGATAAACCCGTTTATCCTCCTTCACCTCCGGCACGTCGCTGGCGTAATTGAAGCGCGGCGAGCAGTGGAGCTTAATGGTCGCCTCGCCATAGATAAGGGTGATTTGCCGCACGATCAGCGGGTTGGCTTCGTCATCCTCGTTGATGGCGATAAAGTCCGTCAGCTCCACCATCGTCTCATTCGAGAGCCAGCGGGTTTGCAACACATTGGTATCCGGCAAATAGTGCTGAATGGCGCGCCAGCCCTCGCCCAACGGCGCGACGGCGAAGTAGCCGCCCCGTTTAGCATCGAGCAGCGAGCTAAAAACGGAAGGGCTGTCGAGATTGGGCCAGCAGAGAAAATCAATCGCCCCTTCAACGGTCACCAGCGCGCAGGTCCGCAGGTTGCCGATAATGCCGTGCTTATCAATCACGGCGGTGGTCTGAGTGTCGGTTTTCATTCGGATCCTTATGCGTGCGGTTACGCTTTAAGCGTAGGTGACGCAAAGGGTTCCCGCATCTGTGCCAGGCTTAACAGGAACTCACTTCACTGACGCGGAGAAACGCATGACGCAATACGCCTCACTTCCCGATGATCAACTACACCTGCTCGACCGCTACTGGCGCGCGGCCAACTACCTCTCTGTCGGGCAGATCTACCTGATGGATAACCCGCTGCTGCGCGAGCCGCTTAAGCCTGAACATATCAAACCGCGCCTGCTCGGCCACTGGGGCACCACGCCGGGGCTGAACTTTATCTATGCCCATCTCAACCGCGCCATTCGCCAGCACGATCTCGATATGATCTACATCTGCGGCCCCGGACACGGCGGGCCAGGCATGGTGGCGAACACCTGGCTTGAGGGGAGCTACAGCGAGATCTACCCGCAGGTGAGCCAGGACGCGCAGGGGATGAAAACCCTCTTTCGCCAGTTCTCCTTTCCGGGCGGCATTCCAAGCCACGCCGCACCGGAAACGCCGGGGTCGATTAACGAAGGCGGCGAGCTGGGCTACTCCCTCTCCCACGCCTTTGGCGCGGTGTTTGATAACCCGTCGCTGATTGCCGCCTGCGTGATTGGTGACGGCGAAGCGGAGACCGGGCCGCTGGCGTCGAGCTGGTTCGGTATTAAATTTCTCAACGCCGCGCGCGATGGCGCGGTGCTGCCGATCCTCCATCTCAACGGCTATAAAATCGCTAACCCGACCATTCTTGGGCGCAGTAGCGATGAGGATCTGCTGCATCTGTTTCGCGGCTACGGCTACGAGCCGCTGATTGTCAGCGGTCATGAGCCGGAGAAGATGCACCGCCAGATGGCGCAGACGCTGGAGCAGGCGCTGGAGCGTATTCGCCACTACCAGCAGCAGGCGCGCAGCGGTGAAGCCGCTGAAGAGTTACCGCGCTGGCCGATGATTATTATGCGCAGCCCGAAAGGGTGGACCGGGCCGCAAACGGTGGATAGTAAAAAAGTGGAAGACTTCTGGCGCGCGCACCAGGTGCCGGTCTCCTCCTGCCGGGAAGATGACGGTCACCGGCAGATCCTCGAAGAGTGGATGCGCAGCTATCAGCCTGAGGATCTGTTTGACGAGCAGGGGCGGCTGCGCCCGGAGCTGGCCGCGCTGGCACCCGAGGGCGACAAACGCATGGGCGCCACGCCATGGGCCAATGGCGGCCGTCTGCGCCGCGAGCTTAATACTCCGGCGATTGCCGATTACGCCGTTGATGTCACCTCGCCCGGCGAGACGCAGGCGGAATCCACCGCTGCGCTCGGCGCTTATCTGGCGGGCATCTTCCAGCGCAACCGGGATAACTTTCGCCTGTTTGGCCCGGATGAGACCGCCTCGAACCGCTTAAGCAAAGTGTTTGATGTCACCAGCCGCACCTGGCAGGAGCCGGTCAAACCCTACGACGAGCAGCTTGCCGCCGATGGCCGGGTGATGGAGATCCTCAGCGAACATCAGTGCCAGGGCTGGCTTGAGGGCTATCTGCTCACCGGGCGGCACGGCCTGTTTAACTGTTATGAAGCCTTTATCCATATTGTCGATTCGATGTTTAACCAGCACGCCAAGTGGCTGAAGGTGACGCGCAAACTGCCGTGGCGTGAGCCAATCTCATCCCTTAACTACCTGCTCTCGTCTCACGTCTGGCGTCAGGATCACAATGGTTACAGCCATCAGGATCCTGGTTTTATCGACCACGTGGTGAATAAGAAAGCCGATATCGTGCGTGTCTATCTGCCGCCTGATGCCAACACCCTGCTCTGCGTGGCGGATCACTGCCTGAAGACCTGGGATCGCATTAACGTGATTGTCGCTGGCAAGCAGCCTGCGCCGCAGTGGCTCAACCTTGAAGCGGCGCAGCAACACTGCGCGGCGGGTATGGGCATCTGGCACTGGGCGGGCACGGTGGCCGAGGGTGAAGAACCGGATGTGGTGATGGCCTGCGCCGGTGATGTGCCAACGATGGAGACGCTGGCGGCGGTCGATCTGCTGCGCGACTACTTCCCGGATCTGCGCATTCAGGTGGTGAACGTTGTCGATTTGATGGCGCTGCAAACGGCAGAGCAGCACCCGCACGGCCTGAGCGATGAGGCGTTTGACGCCATCTTTACAGCGGATAAACCGGTGATTTTCGCCTTCCACGGCTACCCGAGCCTGATCCATCGCCTCACCTACCCGCGCAATAACCATGGCAATTTCCACGTGCGCGGGTTTATGGAGGAAGGCACCACCACCACACCGTTCGATATGACGGTGATGAATGAGCTGGACCGCTTCCACCTGGCGCAGGAGGCAATTGTGCGCACCTCCTCCCTGCAAGGTAGAGCGGATGCGGTGCTGGATGAGCTGGCAGAAAAGATCGCCGAGCATCACCGCTACGTGCGCGAACACGGGGAAGATTTACCCGAAGTCCGCGGCTGGAAATGGCCCTCCGCGCAGGGCGACGGCGGCGCCCCCGAGTAACCTCTGCAATCGCCAGGCCGGATAAGGCGTAGCCGCCATCCGGCAATGGCGTGGCGGGAATAATGCCGGATGGCGCGTGAACGCTTATCCGGCCTACGCCGTTTCAGCGGGCTCCGGTTTGGTAGGCCGGATAAGGCGTAGCCGCCATCCGGCAATTGGTATGGCGGTGATAATAACGGATGGCGCGTGAACGCTTATCCGGCTTACGCCGTTTCAGCGGGCTCCGGTTTGGTAGGCCGGATAAGGCGTAGCCGCCATCCGGCAATTGGTATGGCGGTGATAATAACGGATGGCGCGTGAACGCTGATCCGGCCTGGGCCGTTTCAGCGGGCTCCGGTTTGGTAGGCCGGATAAGGCGTAGCCGCCATCCGGCAATGGCGTGGCGGGAATAATGCCGGATGGCGCGTGAACGCTTATCCGGCCTACGCGGTTCCAGCAGCGACTGTTTTTCATTGGATATCCATCTCACAGCGACGGTGTTGACCCCCGCTGAAATCGGCGAACCGAAGCGGGAATGACAAGGTCTGGACGCCATGGATGGCGGACAGAGGCGAACCGAGACATGGACGAGTTCCAGAATGGAACGAGTAAGTCGAGTCGAGCCGGCCGCAGTCAGGCACGCGGGAGGTGAGCGCAGTGCGCAGCACCGATTTCCTCGCGGGGCCGCGGGGATTGATAAGGGGAGCGCGGCCGCTTCCCTTATCCCGTTCACCGCACAAGAGATGAATGAAACTCCCCAACTCCCGGTGAACGGAAACATTCCACCAATGCCCCCATGCAAGCCCCATCGCCCGGATGGCAAATCACCCAGCATCACTCTCCAGCCGCTGCCGATGCCGCAACCCCGGAAACCACCTCATCCACAGCGCCACCACAATCAGCGTCCCCACCCCGCCAATCGCCGCCGCGGGCACCGCCCCCAGCCATGCGGCAAGCATCCCGGACTCAAACTCCCCAAGCTGATTGGAGGTATTGATAAAAATCGAGTTGACCGCATTGACCCGCCCGCGCATCTCATCCGGCGTATCAAGCTGTACCAGCGAGCCACGGATCACCATGCTAATCATGTCAAACCCGCCGAGCGCAAACAGCGCCAGCAGCGAGAGCCACATCCAGCTTGAGAAGGCAAACACCAGCGTCGCCACACCAAAACCCGCGACCGACATAAACATAATGATGCCGACACGGCGCGTCAGCGCACGGTGGCTTAGCCAGAAGCCAACCAGCAGCGCGCCCACCGCTGGCGCACTGCGCAGCAGCCCCAGCCCGAGCGGGCCGGTATGCAACACATCGTGGGCGAAAATCGGCAGCAGCGCCGTCGCACCGCCGAGCAGCACGGCGAAGAGATCGAGTGAGATCACCCCCAGCACATCCGGCCGGTTACGGATAAACCGCACCCCGGCAAAGAGGGAAGAGAGCGTCGCGGGCGTGCGTTTTGGCTGCGCCTGCTCATAGCTCAGGGTGATCACCAGCAGCAGCGAGAGCAGATAGAGCGCCGCCGTGACGCTATAAACCACATCCGCGCCCGCAGCGTAGAGAAAGCCGCCCAGCGCCGGGCCAACGATCTGCGCCGCCTGGCCGGAGACTGCATTCGCCGCCGTGGCGCGTGGCAGAATCGAGGCCGGAACCAACGCCGGTAGCATTGAGATCATCGACGGCGATTCGACGGTTTTCGCGCAGGAGATAACAAAAATCAGCGCCAGGATGACGCCAACGCTGGCGTCCCCCTGCCAGGTGAGCCAGGCGAGCGCGACAATCGCCACCCACTCGCACACCTGCGACAGCAGCACCACGCGACGGCGGTCAAATTGATCGGCGATATGCCCGGCGGGCAGCGCCAGCGTCAGGGAGGGAATAAACTGCACCAGGCCAATCATCCCCAGCCAGAAGGCGCTCTGCGTCTGGGAGTAGATCTGCCAGCCGACAATAATCGACAACATCTGAAAGCCAAAGCTGGAGCTGGTGCGCGCCAGCCAGAAGGCGACAAAGGATCGGTGCTGCAATAAACGGCCATCGCTGGCGGATAACAGGGGTGCCATAACATCTCTCTATGGGTGGTAATTAATGTCCGGCCGACGGCGCGCCGGGCGCACCGCTACGCACAAACGGCGGGCGGGCAAACCAGATAACAATCATCAGTGCTAAAAAGAGCCACCCCAGCAGCCAGAAGTAGTCGATAGTCGACAGCATATAGGCCTGCTGCTCAAGGGTTTTATCCACCGCCGCCAGGTGCTGCTGCGTCGCGCCGCCCATCTTATGCAGATAGTCCGTCGCCGCCGAGTTCCACTGCGAGACACTTTCGCTGAGAGTGGCATGGTGGTAAATCTCGCGCCGTGACCAGATCCAAGTGGTGAGCGAGGAGGCAAACGAGCCGCCCAGCACGCGGAAAAAGGTCGCCAGGCCAGAGCCTTCCGCCACCGCCTGGCCGTGCAGGTTAGAGAGCACAATGGTGGTGATGGGCATAAAGAAGAATGCCACGCCAATGCCCATAAACATCTGCACTTCGGCAATGGTGCGGAAATCGACCTCGGTATTGAACTGCGCACGCAGCAGGCAGGAGGCGCCCATGGTCAGAAACGACAGCGTTGCCAGAATACGCAGGTCAACTTTATGAGCATAGCGTCCAATAAACGGCGTCAGCAGCAGCGGCAGAAAGCCCATTGGTGCCGCCGCCAGCCCGGCCCAGATCGCCGTGTAGCCCATCTGGGTTTGCAGCCACTGCGGCAAAATAATGTTGATGGCGAAAAAGGCCGCGTAGCCGAGGGTCAGCGTGGCGGTGCCGATGGCGAAGTTGCGATCTTTGAACAGCCGCAGGTTAACAATCGGGTGCTGCTCGCCAAGTTCCCACATCACAAACGACACCAGCGCAATCGCCGAGAGCACCGACATCACGATAATTTCGTTCGAGGCGAACCAGTCGAGATCGTTGCCCTTATCGAGCACCACTTGCAGCAGGCCGACGCCAAGCACCAGCAGCGCAATGCCGATGTAATCAATCGGCGAGGTGGTAGTGGTCTCTTCCCGCTCGCGCAGCTGCATCCAGACGACAATCGCCGCGAAGATACCAATCGGCACGTTAATGTAAAAGATCCACGGCCAGGCGTAGTTATCGGTGATCCAGCCGCCGGTGATCGGCCCGACAATCGGTGCCACCACCGTCACCATTGAGAGCAGCGCCAGCGCCATGCTGCGTTTACTGGTGGGGAAAATGACCAGCAGCAGCGTCTGGCACATCGGAAACATCGGTCCGGCGAAAAAGCCCTGTAGCGCACGGAAGATAATCAGCTCCGTCATGCTGTGGGCAAAGCCGCAGAGAAATGACGCCAGGGTAAAGAGCGCCACCGAGCCGACAAACAGCCGCAGCTGACCAAAGCGGCGGGTAAACCAGCCGGTGAGCGGCAGCGCAATGGCGTTACACACCGCAAACGAGGTGATGACCCAGGTGCCCTGATCGGCGCTAACGCCGAGATTGCCCGCAATGGTCGGCAGCGCCACGTTGGCGATGGTGGTGTCCAGCACCTGCATAAAGGTCGCCAGCGACAGCGCAATCGTCGCCAGCACCAGGCTGGGCGGCGTAAATGCCGATTTATCTTGCATCGCGTCTCTCTTAGCGGGCGGCTACCGGCTGGCTATTATCATGAAGGATCTTCGCCACCAGCGCGTCGGCCTTATCAAGCGCATTCTGGTAGACGTCTGTTGCGAAACGCGGCTGCGCGACGCTCTGCTGCGGCAGCAGGTGCCCTTCGGTGTCGCGAATATCGACGCGGGCGGCCATCGACAAACCAACGCGCAGCGGATGTTTCTGCATATCATGGGGGTCGAGGGTAATGCGCACCGGCAGGCGCTGGACAATCTTGATCCAGTTGCCGCTGGCGTTCTGCGCGGGCAGCAGGGAGAAGGCGCTGCCGGTACCAATGCCGAGGCTCTCAATCGTGCCGTGATACTCCACGTCATCACCATAGAGATCGGCAGTCAGCGTCACTTTCTGCCCGAGGCGCATGGTGCTCATCTGGCTCTCTTTGAAGTTGGCATCTACCCACACCTGATCGAGCGGCACAATCGACAACAGCGTGGTGCCGGAATCGACACGCATGCCAAGTTGCACCGCGCGCTTTGCCACATAGCCGCTCACCGGTGCAACGATGGTGCTGCGGGCGTTATCGAGAAAGCGCTGACGCAGGGTGGCGATGGCGCTTTTAATCTCCGGATGACTGTCGATAACAGTGTCGTCAACCATTGCCATATTGGTGTTGAGCGCCTGCTGCGCGGCAATCAGGTCACTTTTCGCACTGGTGACGTTGTCACGATAATGGGCTAAATCCTCAGCGGTGACCGCGCCGGTGGCGAAAATCTTCTGCCGACGCGCGTAGTCACTCTGCGCCGTTTGCAGCGCCACTTTTTTCGCCGCCACCTGCGCACGGTAGTTATCCGCCGTGCTGTAAAGCCCGCGTACCTGGCGCACGGTGCTGGCGAGGTTGGCCTGCGCCTGTTGCAGCGCAATTTCCGTATCGGCCGGGTCGAGCAGCACCAGCGGCTGCCCTTTTTGCACAAAGTCGCCCTCATCGACGGCAACCTGGGTGACAGTACCGCCAATCTGTGGCGTCAGCGTCACCTGGTTGGCGCTGACATAGGCGTCATCGGTGGTTTCGTAATAGCGGGCATAGAGCAGATACCAGGCCAGGCCGCCGGCGGCGATAACCACCAGCAGCACAAACAGAATGGCGAAGTTGCGCTTACGTTTACTCGGCGCGCGTGCAGGTTGAGCTGCTGAATCGGTCATCTTGATCACCTTTCAGGAAAACTTAGCGATAGGGTTGAGTTGCGCCGTCAGGCAGCATTTTGATCAGCAGCGTCACCAGCTGTTGCGCTTCATCATCGGTGAGACGCTCGGTGAGTGAGGTGAGGATCGATGCCAGCGCCTCATTCTGGAAGCGATCGCAAATTGCCCGCCCCTTCTCCGTCAGGCCGAGGATCACCTGGCGTTTATCGTCGGGGTTGGTGGTGCGCACCACCAGGTCGCGCTTTACCATGCGCTCAAGCATGCGGCTCATGGCACCGGCGTCCATCAACAGGTTTTTGCTCACTTCGACCGGGCTGGTGAAGCCTTTATAGATGCTGATCAGCACCTTGAACTGCGCGGCGGTGATATCCGCCGGCGAAAAGTAGTGGCTGAGAAGCTGGTCTTTGAACTGGTTTGCCAGATGGATCAGCAGGCCGAGGTGCAGCTTCGGGTTGGGGTTATCCGCAGAATTTGTCATGATATTTGCCTGGTCAATAATTACAAATGAAATTACTGACCAGGCAGATAAGTGTCAATGGATTGTCAAGATAAGCGCACATTTTGTCAGTTTCCGGCAACCCTACCCGGCACTTGTTGGCCCGATAAGCGCAGCGCCATCGGGCATCCCCGCAATGCCGGATGGCGGCTTTCGCCTTATCCGGCCTACAAAAGCCTATGCATCGGTGCTCCGTAGGCCGGATAAGCGGTACGCGCCATCCGGCAATGTTTCAGCGACACCGGTTTTTTTTATCTTCGATATGACAGCGATGGGGGTTGTGTCCCCGCTGAAATCGGCGAACCGGAGCGTGAATGGCAAGGTCTGGACGCCAGGGATGGCGGACAGAGGCGAACCGAGACAGGGACAAAATTGCCGGGAGCAATTTTGAACAGCGCTTGCGCTGGCCCCGAAGGGGCGAGTCCCATGGATGGGACGAGTAAGTCGAGTCGAGCCGGCCGCAGTCAGGCGCGCGGGAGGTGAGCGCAGTGCGCAGCACCGATTTCCTCGCGGGGCCGCGGGGATTGACAAGGGGAGCGCGGCCGCTCCCTTTGTCCCGTTCACCGCATAAGTGGTTAATGAAACTCCCCAGCGCCTGGTGAACGGAACCCTTCCACCAATGCCACATACCAGGCCCATTGCCGGATGGCGGCTTTCGCCTTATCCGGCCTACAAGGGCGAATCGCATCGGCTAATGCCCGAACCCCATTGCTTCACTATATGAAGCACTTTCCCCGCGCAATCTTTGATAAGCCTCACGCAACACAACACGCCGCTCGCCTGCACGCTTTCGATCCCCAACACTCCCTGCACGATAACAACAACGCAGATACCCTACTCACTACGGGAGGCTCAATGGAGCACACCACCTCACAGCCCTACGACGGCACAGAGCAGAAAGTGCCGGCCCGTCGCACCGCCAAAATTATGCTTTCGGCGGGCGTCGGGCACTTTATCGAATGGTTCGACTTCGGCCTTTACGGCACGCTGGCGGCGATCATCGCCAGCAACTTCTTTGTCAGCGATGATCCGGCGATCGGCCTGCTGAAATCCTTCGCCGTCTTCGGCTCCGGCTTCTTAATGCGCCCGCTCGGCGGCCTCTTCTTCGGCTCAATGGGCGACCGCCAGGGGCGGCGCAAAGTGCTGGTGACAGTGATCGTTATCACCTCCATCTCCACCTTTGTGATGGGCATCTTGCCCACCTTCCAGCAGGCCGGGATCATCGCGCCGATACTGCTGGTGCTCACCCGCCTGGTGCAGGGCTTCGCCGCCGGGGGTGAAAGCTCTGGTGTTATCACCTATCTCGCCGAGAGCGCGCCGCCGCACCGTCGCGCGACGCTCACCTGCTGGAGCGAAAACTTCAGCTTTATGGCCTTTGTCTGCGGCTCCGGGCTGGTGCTGCTGCTCACCCATACCCTCGGCGAAGCAACGATGAACGACTGGGGCTGGCGCATTCCTTTCCTGCTGGCCGCCCCGCTTGGCCTCGGTGGGCTCTATATGCGCCGCAATATGGAAGACTCTGCCGAGTTCCATAAGCTGAAAGCCAGCGGCAAAATCGAAGCCTCACCGCTGCGTAAAACCCTCTCCACCTCAATGACCGCCCTGCTGTTTTGCACCGGCTTTGTGGTGGTGAAAGCGGTAAGCAGCTGGGTGCTGCAATCTTTTATGCCGGGTTATCTCTCTACACATCTGCACTACAGCCGCACCGACTCCTACCTCATCACCACCTTAGGGCTGCTGAGCGTGGCGATCTGTATGCCGCTGACCGGCTATCTGTCGGATCGCTGGGGCCGACGCCCGCTAATGTTAATGGGCTGCGGCGGTTTCATTCTCTTCACCTGGCCGGCGATGCTGCTGATGAGCCAGGGATCGGTAGGCGCCTCGATTGCCGCCATGAGCCTGCTCGGCGTGTTTGTTGCCATGTTTAACGGCGGCTGCGGTGCGGCGATGGTCGAGCTGTTCCCGACCGCCATCCGCTACGGCAGCATCGCCATCGCCTATAACCTCACGGTTGCAGTTTTTGGCGGCGTAACGCCGTTCGCCTCGGCGGGGCTTATCACCCTGACCGGCGACCCGCTCTCCCCGGCGTGGTACGTGATGGGCACTGCCCTTATCTCTTTTATTGTCGTGTGGATCGCCAAAGAGACCGCCGGCAAAGTTCTCGATTAACCTGACCTGGAGTTGTCATGAAGATCAGCCGTATCGACTGTTTTCCGCTCAAAATCACCACGCCGCAGGCCTATCTCGGCGGCGAGGTCAAGGCGAGCGACAGCGATTACTACTACCGCCCGGAGTACCGCTGCGTCTATTCGCGCAAGATGGAGACCTGCCTGGTCAAAATCACCACCGACAGCGGCCACGTAGGCTGGGGCGAAGCCCTCGCCCCCGTCGTGCCGCAGGTGATTGCCGAGATAATTACGCAGCTCTTTGCGCCGCTGTTAACCGGCCAGTCGCCCTTTGCCAGCCAGGTGCTCAATGCGCGGATGTATGACGCGATGCGCGATCGCGGCCATATCACCGGGTATCACATTGACGCGCTGGCGGCGGTGGATATCGCGCTGTGGGATCTGAAAGGCCAGATCCTCAACCAGCCGGTTTACCAGCTGCTCGGCGGCGCATTCCGCGAGCAGATCCCCTGCTATGTCTCGGGCCTGCCGGAGCCGGATCTTCCGGCGCGCTGCGCGCTGGCGTTGCGCTGGCAGCAGAAAGGCTTCAACGCCATCAAGCTGGCGCTTGGCTACGGCGTGCAGCAGGACATTGAGAATGTGCGTGCCATTCGTGACGCCCTCGGCCCGCAAGCCAGCCTCTTTCTTGATGCCCACTGGAACTACAGCGTGGCGCAGGCGGCAGAGCTGGCCAACGCGCTGCATCCCCTTGGCGTCGGCTTTCTTGAAGCGCCGCTACTGCCGGAGGATATCGCCGGGCATCGCGAATTGCGGGCAAAAAGCCCGCTGCCGATTGCGCTGGGCGAAACCGAGCGTACCCGCTACCAGTTCAAGCCGTTTATTGAACAGCGGGCGATGGACATTGTGCAGCCGGATGTCGGGCGTACCGGCATTACCGAGCTGATGCATATCGCCTCCCTTGCGCAGACCTGGAATTTGCAGGTCGCGCCGCACCTGAGCGTCGGCCTCGGGCCCTGCATTGCCGCGTCGATCCACGTCGCCGCCGCGCTGCCGAATCTCTTCATGCTTGAGTATCAGCCGCCGGTGTTTGAGCTTGCCAACCAGTTGCTCGATACGCCGCTGGTGTGCGAAGCGGGTCACTATACGCTGCCGCAGGGGGCAGGTTTGGGAATTGCAATTAATGAAGCGCGGGTACGCGAATCGGTAATGAGGGTCACATGTTAAAGGGTAATGTGCCAATTCTGGCGACGGCGTTTGATGAGCATGGTGCGGTGGACTTTGGCTCCATCGAGAAGTTAGTGAAATTTCTGCTGGCCCAGGGGATCGACGGGCTGGCGCTGTTTGGCAATGCGTCGGAAGGTTATGCGCTAACGACCGGGGAAAAAGAGGCGCTGTTTGCCTGTGTAAAACGTCTGACCGGCGCGTTGCCCCTTATTGCTGCCGCAGGCGGTGCCTCGGCAGTGGTGGCGATTGAAGATATTCAGCGCGTGCAGCGCTGGGGGGCGCAGGTGGCGATGGTCAACCCGCCGTCAGTGGTGAAACCCGGCCCGCAGGAGATCTACAACTTCTGGCGCGATATCTGCTCCGCCTGTGACATTGACATCATGGTGCAGGATGCGCCGCTGATGACCGGCGTGAACATCCCGGTGCCGACGCTGGTGAAGCTGTGCGAGGATTTTCCCTCCATCAAATACATCAAGGTGGAGCAACCGCCGACCACGCTGAAGATCAGCGCGCTTAAGCAGGCGCTCGGCGATCGCGTCGGGCTGTTTGGTGGCCTGAATGGCGGTTTTCTCTATGAGGAGCTGCGCCGGGGCATTATCGGCACCATGCCCGCCTGCGAATTCCCGGAGGTGATTAACGCCATCCTTCACGCCTGGCAGCACGACAAACAGGAAGCGCAGGCCATTTTCTACCGCTACCTCCCCTTCCTGCGCTACGGCGTGCAGCCGGGTCTGGGTGTTGCCATCCACAAAACCGTGCTGCATCAGGCGGGCATTTTCGCCACCGATGTAGTGCGTGAACCGGCAAAAGGGCTTGATGAGGCAACGCGTGATGAACTGCGCGATCTGACCCGTGCCCTGCCGCTGGCGGTGCTGGAGGCGAGCCGATGAACTACATCGCGGTGGACTGGGGCAGCAGCAATTTCCGCGCCCTCAGCGTGCGTAACGGCGAGGTGTATCGCAGCGTTGAAGCCGGGTGCGGGGTGGGCAAATGCGCGCGCGAGGCGCTGCCGGATATTCTGCGCGAACAGCTGTTGCGCCTTGAAGAGGGGTGGGATGAGACGCTGCCGGTGCTGTTATGCGGCATGGTCGGCAGCAATATTGGCCTCGCGGACGCGGGCTATCTGGCGCTGCCGCTCAGTTTTGCCCAACTGACGGCAAAGGGGCGCGCGCTGCCGGGCATTCTGCCCAACCCTGTCACGCTGCGTCCTGGTATTTGCGACCGGCGGGTGATGGAGATCTGCCGCGGGGAGGAGATGCAACTTGCCGGTGCGCTAACCCTGACCACCAGCCAGACCTTCGCCGCCGTCGGCACCCACAGTAAATGGCTGACGGTCAACCGCGCGCAGCAGCAGGTGGAGAGCCTGCGCACCCTGATGACCGGCGAGCTGTGGAATCTGGTGCTCAACCACTCGATTGTCGGCAAAGGGCTGCCAGAGCAGTCGGCATCAGACGAGGCGTTTCTGCGCGGCGTGGCCACTGCCCGGCAGGTTGAGCACGGCGAAACAACGCTGGTGAGCGAGCTGTTTCGCTGTCGCGGGCACTATATTCTCGGCGATCTTGACCCGGCCGCAGCAGGCGCATGGCTGTCGGGTTTACTCATTGCCCATGAGATCCTGCAGGGCCACCCGCGCCATGAGGCGGTCTGCTTTATTGGCAGCCGTGCGTTGCTGCCGCGCTATGCCCTCGCCTGCGAGGCGCTCGATCTCCCCTTCACCACCCTTGAGGCGGAGCAGGCGCTGATCGCCGGGCTGAATGAGGTGTTCCGTGATGAAGCCTGAGCAGATTGTCGCCATCCTGCGCGGGATCGCGCCCGCCGAGTGCATCGAACAGGTGGCCTGCCTGCGCGATCACGGCATTACTACCATTGAGATCACTACCAACTCGCCGCAGTGGGAGAGCAGCCTTGCGCGCGTGGCCTCGGTGTTTGGCGACGCCATCACGCTCGGGGCAGGCACCGTGTTGACCGCGCAGCAGGTGACGGCGTGCCGCGCGGCCGGGGCGCAGTTTATCCTGACGCCAAACCTCGACGCCCGCGTGGTTGAGGCAGCGCAGCAGCAGGGGCTGCGCGTCTGCGCCGGGGTGTTCAGCAGCAGTGAAATTTTTCGCGCCTGCGAACTGGGGGTGGATGTGCTGAAGATCTTCCCTGCTTCAGCGCTGCCGCTCAACTTTCCGCAGATGATCAAAGGCCCGCTCTCGAAGGCAGTGCCCTTCTCTGCCGTCGGCGGCGTCGATGTCAGTAATGCGGCGGCTTATCTCGCCCATTACGACAGCGTTGGAATTGGCTCATCGCTCTATAAACCGGGGCAGACGGCGGCGGTGACTGCGCAGCGCTGCCAGCAGTTATTACACCGGGGGGAGTGATTCGCCGCTGATCTTGCGCGCGGCGGAGATGAGAAACTGGCGCAGGGTGTCGATATTCACCTTGTCGCCACCGATGTTGGAGAGCGCAATCGCCGCCTGCATGCCCGGAATGATGCAGGCCAGCCGGTAATCCCCCGGCGCCCACGCCTTGCCAAACACCTGGTGCTGGCGCGCCTGCTCAATATCCTGCTGCAAAAGATGGTAATCGTGGATGCCGATACGGTTGATGATCTCCTCATCGCTGAGGGTGGCGAGCAGCTTGATGCCAATCACCGAATCGCGCACCGGCCAGGACTCATAATTGCCAATCGCGCGGGCGATGCTTTTGCCACCGCGCGTATGCAGCAGGTAGACCACCTGGTTGCCGCTGAGCACGCCAATCACAATCGAGACGTTATGGCTACCGGTCTCTTCCAGCATCTCCAGCGCGGCGGTATAAAAAGCGGAGTGATGGATCGCGCTGGCGGAGAGGCGGTGAATACCCATACCGAGGCGATATTTGCGCTTTGCATCCTGCTGCACCATCTCTAATGCGAGTAAGGTTTGCATCAGGCGCGTCACTTTCGCCGAGTCCAGCGCCAGCTCGCGTCCAATCTCACGAATGCCAAACGCGCGGTTGCCGGTCGCCAGTAAATTCAGGCAGCGAAACGCGTCAAATACCGTACTGTTCAATTTCGTCATTCATCTATTCTCTGCCGCTTCGCTTATTTGCGCTGCTCAAGCATAACCCGCTTTGAGATTGTTCTCAAACTCGGCGAAATAAGGGTTTTTTCGCTGCGTAATTTGACTAAAGAGCAGTTCCAGCTAGTTTTATTTGTGGGTGCGAAAAAACTTCGCTTAATAATGAGATGAGTTTTTAGATCATAGGGAAATTATTATTAGCTGATGACTTGCACATATTTCAATTAACGACTAAGGCGAATCATTCCCGGTTCGTTATTCGAAAAATCATCACCGCAAAAATATATTTCTGTGCTACAGCGAAACGCTGGCACACAATTCCCCTTACGCGAAAACGACGAAGAGAAGGATTACATTATGACACCTCAAGAAAATTATCATGACTGGTTACGTGATGCCCATGCGATGGAAAAACAGGCTGAGTCGATGCTGAAGTCCATGAGCGAGCGTATCGATAACTACCCGGATCTGCGTTCCCGTATTGCCCAGCATTTAACCGAAACGCAGGGTCAGATCCAATTACTTGAAGAAGTTATGGATCGCAATAATATTAATCGTTCGGTAATGAAAGATGCCACCAGCAAAATGGCCGCCATGGGCCAGGCTTTCGGCGGCATGTTTGCACCGGATGAAGTTGTTAAAGGTTCAATCAGCAGCTACGTCTTCGAGCAATTTGAGATTGCCTGTTACACCTCCCTTATCACCGCAGCGGAAAAAGCCGGCGATGTCGCCAGCGTAGATATTTTCAAACGCATTCTTGCCGAAGAAGTCGCAATGGCGGAATGGGCGCTGAATCATATTCCGGACGTTACCGCTCAATTCCTGCTACGCAGCGATGCGGATGGCGTAGAAGCGAAAAAATAATTATTAGAATTCAGGAGGCAAGCAATGTTTCGTCACGTAAAACAACTGCAATATACGGTTCGCGTTAGCGAGCCAAACCCGGGTCTTGCCAATCTGCTGCTTGAGCAGTTTGGCGGACCGCAGGGCGAACTGGCCGCGGCGTGCCGCTACTTCACTCAGGGTCTGGGTGATGATGACGCCGGGCGTAAAGAGATGCTGATGGATATCGCGACCGAAGAACTCAGCCACCTCGAAATTATCGGCTCGCTGGTCGGTATGCTGAACAAAGGCGCGAAAGGTGCGCTGGCGGAAGGCACCGAGAGCGAAGCGGAACTCTATCGTTCCCTGACGCAGAGCGGTAACGACAGCCATGTCACCTCCCTGCTCTACGGCGGTGGCCCGGCGCTGACCAACTCAGCGGGTAAACCGTGGACGGCGTCCTATATCGACACCATCGGTGAAGTGACAGCCGATCTGCGCTCTAACATTGCCGCCGAAGCGCGTGCAAAAATCATCTACGAGCGCCTGATCAATCTCACCGACGATCCGGGTGTGAAAGATGCGCTCGGCTTCCTGATGACCCGTGAAGTGGCGCATATGATGTCGTTTGAAAAAGCGCTCTACTCGATTCGCAACAACTTCCCGCCGGGCAAACTGCCGCCGATTGAGCAGTACAGCAACGTCTACTACAACATGTCGGAAGGCGATGATCCGCGCGGCAGCTGGAACAGCGACGAGAACTTTGAGTATGTTGCCAATCCGCAGCCGGCTGTTGATGGCGGTGATGGTCTGATCACGGTACAGCTGACGCCGGAACAGCTGGCGATGGTGAAAGCGATGAGCGACCGCACCATGTCTGACCCGTCCGTTGAACCGATTACCGGTTTTGAACTGGGAACCGGCGAACCGAAGTCGAAAAAGTAATTCTGCTTACGGTTAATAAACACACCCCCTGCGGGGTGTGTTTTTTTATGCCCGGCCCTGCTGCAATGCACGCAGCTCAAGCGCATCGTGGCTGCAAAAGAGCGTCAGATCCGCTTGATGGGCGCAGGAGAGTTCCCGCAGGCGCTGCTGGTTAACGCGGCGCGCCTGATTGTCCATTCCCATCATCCACTGGTAAAAACGCAGCCCCGGCGTGCAGTGGCGTTCAGGACGCCCCATCTCTTCACGATAGAACCACGCATCCCCGCCGTGCAGCAGCCACCCTTCCGGGCGCTGGATCGCCACACCCGCATGTCCCGGCGTGTGCCCGGCAAGGGGGATAAGCAGGATCTCCGGCGGCAGGCCATGCAGCGCTGTCACCGCCTCGAAACCAAACCAGCTTTCGCCCTGCGGCGCGTAACCGTGCCAGCCGGAGCGCGCGCTCCACTGCCCTGGCCGGTAACGCTCGCGCTGAAGCCAGCTGTGGCGCTGCTGGGCGGTGTCGATCTCCTGCTGCATCAGGTGTACCTGCGCATGGGGGAAATCGGTCAGGCCGCCGGCATGATCAAAGTCGAGATGGGTCAGCACGATATGGCGGACATCTTCCGCCTTAAAGCCGAGCGCCTGAATGCGCGACAGCGCGGTCAGCTCATCCCGGCGCTGGATGTTATTCATCAGGCGAAAGAAACCCGACAGACGGCGCTGTGGGGCCTGCATATCCTCGCGGCCAAAACCGGTATCGACCAGCACCAGCCCGTCGCGGTCGGTCTCGATCAGCAGACAGTGGCAGACCAGGTGCGCATGCAGCCCTTTGCTGAAGCCGTCATACAGCGCGCCGCCAAGCGGGCACATGCACCCGCAGTTAAGGTGATGGACGATCATCGTGACCTCCCGAAAAGTCAGTGAGAATGGGCTGCGCCTGCAGAGACCGGGACGACGCGAAGCTGTACCGCTTTCCCCTGCTCCCAGGCATCTGCCCCTTTGGCGACAGGGTTAGCCGGTAGATCGGCGCGCTCGGCTTTAATCGCTTCGGTATTGATATCGAAGCGGCGATCGCGGTCTACCAGCAGCGCCGGGTTGAGCTGCCCGTCGGCGGTAAAGCCCATCATCAGCGCCGGTGTGCCAAGCGGCAGGGTTTTATCGCGATCCGTGTGCCAGGTGTGGAAGGTTTTGCCGTAGGTGTTGACGATTTTGCTCATCAGCGCCTTATCTGCCACCGCAGGCAGACCCGGCGCGACCAGGCTGCCGGATTTCACCTCATAGCGATGGCTGTGCCAGAGCTTTTTCTCCTCCGCTGGCAGGGTCTTGAACAGCCGTTCGCTGATGATGTACTCGACACCCATCAGGCGCGCATCGCGGGTATTGCCGTCGTAGATCACCGCCTGCATCACATCCTCATTTAACACCGTGACATAGTGGTGCGCCTCCATCTGCCCCTTCTGGTTGCCGCTGTAGAAGTGGAAACCGTCGAGATAGGTGCTGATGGCGTCGATCGGCGGGCGGGACTGCATCACCGCTGCGCCGCTCTCCAGCGTCTGTAATTTACCCGAGGTTTTTTCACCGGGGATCGGCGTCTGCGGCGGGGTGTTATTGGCGTTGCATCCGGCAAGAGCGAGGGGAAGTACGAGGTACAGGGCCAGCCTTTTCATTGTCTCTCCTTTGATCATGATCTGGAGTTATGAGGGTAGCCCATTGCGGCTATTCAGCCAGTGAAAACGGCAAATCAGATCGGCACAAACGCAGCGGTGGCGCGGGCTGCACAATATATCCCCATCCATAATCCGGGAATGTGGTGCCAAGCGGTCGGTTTTTTAAGAAAGGTATTAACTATCAAATCCGTAGATTCATCCAAGTACCTTTAAATATGGTGGCGAGATATCGTAGCGGCATACGTAAGCCAATGGAGCCAGTTATGAGCACGTCAGACGAGACTAACCGCGATGCCGGAATGGGCAAATGCCCGTTTCATCATGAAGCCAGCAAGCCGGAAACGAAAAGCAGCGGCCCTACCACCAACCGTGACTGGTGGCCGAACCAACTGCGTGTCGATCTGTTAAATCAGCACTCCAGCCGCTCGAACCCGCTGGGCGAGCAGTTCAACTACCGCGAAGCCTTTAAACAACTCGATTACAGCGCCCTGAAAGCCGATATTCGCGGCGTGCTCACCGACTCCCAGGAGTGGTGGCCCGCAGACTGGGGCAGCTACATTGGTCTCTTTATTCGTATGGCCTGGCACAGCGCCGGCACCTACCGCACCGTTGATGGACGCGGCGGCTCTGGCCGTGGTCAGCAGCGTTTCGCCCCGCTCAACTCCTGGCCTGATAACGTTAGCCTCGACAAAGCCCGCCGCCTGCTGTGGCCGGTGAAACAGAAGTATGGGCAGCAGATCTCCTGGGCCGACCTGATGATCCTCGCCGGTAACGTTGCGCTGGAGAACTCCGGCTTTCGTACCTTTGGTTTTGGCGCAGGCCGCGAAGATGTCTGGGAACCGGATATGGACGTGGACTGGGGCAGCGAGAAAGAGTGGCTGACCCACCGCCACCCGGAAAGCCTGGCGCAGGCCGCCATTGGTGCGACCGAGATGGGCCTGATTTACGTTAACCCGGAAGGGCCAAACGCCAGCGGGGAGCCGATCTCCGCCGCCGCCGCGATCCGTGCGACCTTTGGCAATATGGGTATGAATGACGAAGAGACCGTGGCGCTGATTGCCGGTGGTCATACGCTGGGCAAAACCCACGGTGCGGCCCATGCACCGGATTATGTCGGTGCCGACCCGGAAACCGCGCCGCTGGAAGCGCAAGGGCTTGGCTGGAGCAGCAGTTATGGCAGCGGCGTTGGCGCAGATGCCATCACCTCCGGGCTGGAAGTGGCCTGGACGCAAACCCCGACGCAGTGGAGCCACTACTTCTTCGAGAACCTGTTCAAATATGAGTGGGTGCAGACCCGCAGCCCGGGCGGCGCGATCCAGTTTGAAGCGGTCGATGCCGAAGCGGTGATCCCGGATCCGTTCGACCCGGAGAAGAAACGCAAACCGACAATGCTGGTGACTGATCTGACCCTGCGTTTTGACCCGGGGTTCGAGAAAATTTCCCGCCGCTTCCTTAACGATCCGCAGGCATTTAACGAAGCGTTTGCCCGCGCGTGGTTCAAACTGACCCACCGCGATATGGGGCCGAAATCACGCTACATTGGCCCGGAAGTACCGAAAGAAGATCTGATCTGGCAGGATCCGCTGCCGGCGGCAGTGCACCAGCCAAACGGTGCCGATATTGCCAGCCTGAAAGCGGCGATTGCCGAATCTGGCCTGTCGGTGAGCGAACTGGTCTCTGTCGCCTGGGCGTCGGCCTCCACCTTCCGTGGTGGCGACAAACGCGGCGGCGCTAACGGCGCGCGTCTGGCGCTGGCCCCGCAGAACGGCTGGGAAGTGAATGCCATTGCGGCGAAAGCGCTGCCTGCCCTGCAAAGCATTCAGCAGACCTCCGGCAAAGCGTCGCTGGCGGATGTGATTGTGCTGGCAGGTGTGGTTGGGGTGGAAAAAGCCGCAGCCGCTGCCGGGGTGCAGATCACCGTTCCCTTCACGCCAGGCCGCGTGGATGCGCGTCAGGATCAGACCGACGTCGACTCTTTTGCCTTAATGGAGCCGCTGGCCGATGGTTTCCGTAACTATCGCCGCGTCTGGGATGGCGTCAGCACCGAAACGCTGCTGGTGGATAAAGCCCAGCAGCTGACCTTAACCGCGCCGGAGATGACCGCGCTGGTCGGCGGCCTGCGTGCGCTGGGTGCCAACTACGACGGCAGCAAACACGGTGTCTTTACCGACAACGTGGGCGTGCTGAACACCGACTTCTTCGTCAATCTGCTCGATATGCGCACCGTCTGGCAGGCGAGCGACGACAAAGGCGAACTGTTTGACGGCCGCGATCGTCGCAGCGGTGAGGTGAAGTTTACCGCCACCCGCGCCGACCTGGTGTTTGGCTCCAACTCGGTGCTGCGCGCCCTGGCGGAAGTCTATGCCAGCGCTGACGGCAAAGAGAAGTTTGTCACCGACTTCGTCGCCGCCTGGACGAAAGTGATGAATCTGGATCGCTTCGACCTGCTGTAAGCTCGCATTACCGTACACGCCTGCGCCGCCTGAAAAGGGGCGCAGGCTTTTTTTTGGCAAAAAAATCCCGGCAGGCTGCCGGGAAAAGTGTGTGATAACGAGTTAAGTGCGGCGGCAAAGCAGCCGCCAAAAATTCGGGTAACAACAGATCAAGCCGCAGGCTTTCCGGCAGGCTTGCGGTCATTAAAAGGGATGATTGTCACGCCGGTGTGACAGTTGCGTGGCATTTTAGCCCGAGGTGTGGGAGGTCTCCTGCTCCAGCGTCAGCACAAAATGGCGATCGTGGCGTTCGATTTTCGCCCCGCTCAAACCATAGTTGGTGGTTAACATAAAAAAGGTATCGGCATCGACATCAAATGCCAGCTCGACCTGCTGATATTTGCCCGATGTCGCCATCTGATACGCCTGTTTCAGGTTGTACGCTTTTGCTCTGGACATAAAGCCCTCTCCGCGTAGTGCCGTTGTAGAAACCATCGCCCCTATTCTTATAGACTGCTTTTGCCAAACTAGCCGCCAATTTTTCCACTAAACAGACGAAATCCCCAGGTGTTGTAGAGCAGCGTCACCGGCACCAACAGGCCATAACTGATCAGCAGGAATGTTTGCGTGGCAGGCGGTGCCGCCGCCTGGCTGAGAGTAAGATGCGGCGGCACGATCCACGGAAAGAGCGTGAAGGCCAGCAGGCAAAACGCCACGCTGACCATCACCAGCACGCCGAGCAACGGCAAAAAATCGCGCCCTTTGCGCAGGCCAACAACAAACAGCGCCATGCCCGCAAGCGCCGCCGCAAGAGATGGCCCCCACAAGAACGGGTTGAGCAGATGCTGCCGCCAGCTCTCCTGTAACTGCGCGCACCACACCAGCAGGCCTGCAATCATCACCAGGCCGCTCAGCGCCAGCCATGGCAACACGCGTCGCGCCCATGTGCGCAGTTCGCCGGTCATGCGCCACACCAGCCAGCCCGCGCCGAGCCATGCATAGCCCAGCGCCAGCGCCACGCCGCAGTAAAGGGGGAAAGGCCGCAGCCAGGCGAACGCGCTGCCGGTAAACTGCTGCCCGTCGGTAGCGATCCCCTGCATCAGCGCGCCGACCACCACGCCCTGCGCCAGCGCAGTGAGGAGCGAGCCGCTAACGAGCATCGCGTCAAATAGCCGTGGCGCATGGGGGCGAAACTCAATCGCCATGCCGCGCACCACCAGCGCCAGCATCATCACAAACAGCGGAATATAGAGCGCGCTCAGCACAATGGCGTAAGCCAGCGGAAAGAGGCCGAGCAGGCCGCCCGCCGCCAGCACCAGCCAGGTTTCATTCCCGTCCCACACCGGCAGCAGCGAGAGGTTAATATCCTGCCGCGCCTGTGGGCTACGCTGAAAACCGGTAAGGATCCCGGCACCCAGATCGGTGCCATCGAGGAGTACGTAGATCAGCAGACTGCCCGCCAGCGCGACAGCGGAAAGCGTTTCAAGCCAGGGAAAACCAAGGATCGTTAACATATTACTGCTCCCCCTTTCCGCTACGCTGCGCCACTTCCGGTGCCGCGCCCGGCTCATCCTCAGTCGGCAAATGCGACATCAGTTTCAGTAAAAACCGCAGGCCGAGGGCGAAGACCAGTAAATAGACCAGCACGGTGGCGATAAGCGACCCGAGCACCAGTTGGCCGCTGACCGGCGAGACGCTATCCATGGTGCGCAACACACCGTACACGGTCCACGGCTGGCGTCCGGTCTCCGTGACCCACCAGCCAGCGAGCATCGCCACAAAGCCCGCGGGGGCCATCAGCACCATCACACGCTGTAGCCAGCGTGCCTGCCACAATCTGCCGCGCAGGCGCACCACCAGCCCCGCAATGCCGGTTGCTACCATCAGCAGGCCAAGCCCGACCATCAGGCGAAAGGCCCAGAACACCCCCGGCACCCACGGCAGATCCGCCGCCGGATACTGGTTCAACGTATGGATGCGCCCCTGCAAATTGTGCCGCAAATAGAGCGAGCCAATGTTGGGGATGGCGACTTCGTAATGGTTACGCCGCGCCTGCATATCCGGCAGCGCAAAGAGGCGCAGCGGTTCACCCTCGCCCGCTGGCGGCGGATCCCAGGCACCCTCCATTGCCGCCAGTTTGATCGGTTGATGATCGCGGGTGTTCTCGCCGTGCAGATCGCCCAGCACCGCCTGCAAAGGTGCCAGCAGCACCAGCATCCACATTGCCAGCGAGAACATTTTGCGGGCAGGCGCGGCATGCGCGTCGCGCAGCAGATGCCATGCACCGCAGGCCGCCACCAGGCAGGCTGTACCGAGCAGCGCCGCCACCGTCATATGCGCCAGCCGCCACGGAAAGGAGGGATTAAAAATGGCCGCCCACCAGTCGACGGGCAGGAAACGCCCGTCGGCTGCCAGCGTGTAACCGTCCGGCGTCTGCATCCATGAGTTGGCCGCAAGGATCCAGAAGGCGCTAAACAGCGTACCGATGGCGACAATGGTGGTAGCCATAAAGTGCACCCACGGGCGCACCCGGCCCATGCCGAAGAGCATCACCCCCATAAACCCTGCCTCGAGGAAGAAGGCGACGAGGATCTCCATATACATCATCGGCCCGAGTATCGCCCCGGCGCGGCTGGAGAGTGCGCTCCAGTTGGTGCCGAAAACGAATTCCATCACCACGCCGGTGACCACGCCGACCGCCACATTGAGGGCGAAGATCTTGCTCCAGTAGCGCCAGAGCGAGAGCCACACGGGCTGCCTGCGCCACAGCCACATCCCTTCGAGAAACATCAGAAACAGCGCGAGGCCGAGGGTGAAGGCCGCCAGCACAATATGAAAGCCGATAGTGAAGGCAAACTGGCTGCGCGCCAGCAGCAGAGCGAACTCCTGGCTCATTACGCGTCGCTGGGTTTGCCGGTGAAGGCGGAGATCGGTTTATCCACCGGCTCCTCCATGCGCCGCGAAAAGGCCTTAAGCCCCTGTAACAGCGGCTGCACGGTGCCCCACAGCTCATCATCCTGCAACATCTTCCATACGCCGTGCACCCCCGGCGCTTTATGCTGCTCCTGCGACGGCGGCTGGCTGAAGGCTTCGGCCATATCGCGCAGGCCAAAGGCCAGCTTGTACATTTTGTCCGGCGAGACGCTGGAGAGCGCCATCAGCAGCACCGAGATATTTTGCAGGGCGTTGAGCGTGCCTTCGCGCTGCAGGCCCTTTACCAACACCTCGGCGATTTCGTTATTGGCACCAACCACATCGTTGGCGAGGCGCAGCACGCCGTGTTCGTGCAATGTCTGGAGTAAACGCTCCAGCTCTTCATGGGCGTCGGGGCCGATTTTGGCCGGCTCCGGCTGATAATCAATTGCTTTAGCCATTAAAATTTCTCCGGATGGGGTTCGCTTGCGGGGGGCTGGCGGTAGTCGTCGCGCTGCCACTTCTCTTCGACGGGCACCTTATCAATCGGCGTGCGGCTGCCGTGGCGGAAATTGTGTTTCGGTAGCGGGTCGGGCAGCGGCGGGCGATCGAGCAGCGTCAGGCGCACCGCCAGCTCTTTATAAGCCGGGGTATTCACCTGCGGATCGTGGTGCTCGCCGGTAAGGACGTTGACGCCCTCTTTGCCGTGATGAATGGGGATAAAGAGTTCGTTGCCCGCCACGCGATCGGTGATCACCACCGGCACGTCGATCTCACCGCGTCGGGAGGTGAGTTTCACCCAGCTTCCCTCCTGCAAACCGCGCGCGGCGGCAAGGGTCGGGCTGACCTCAACAAACCAGTTTGGCGACAGGCTGGTGGTGCGTCCGCCCTGCCCGCTCTGGTTGGTCGACTGAAAATGCTCCAGCATGCGGCCATTGTTAAGATGCAGATCGTATTCCTCATCGGCACTCTCTTCCGGCGCACTCCAGCTTAACGGGTAGAGGTTGGCGCGGCCATCCGGCGTGTTGAAGCGCTCGGTATAGAGCAGCGGCGTGCTGCTGCCATCCGCCTTCACCGGCCAGATTTGCGATTTCCACCCGTCAAGGCGCTGATAGCTGACGCCCGCGAAGCTCTCCGCAATGCTCGCCGCCTCATGCATAATCTCCTGCGGGTGTTGATACCCCCAGTCATAGCCCATACGCGCGGCGAGCTGGGTGAGGATCTGCCAGTCCGGGCGGCTGTCGCCAAGCGGTGGCATCACCGGGTAGAAGCGCTGGATGCGCCGCTCGGTATTCACAAAGCTACCCTCTTTTTCCACGCTCGGGCAGCCGGGCAGCACCACATCGGCAAACTGCGCGGTGCGGCTGAGAAAGAGATCCTGCACCACAAGAAAGTCGAGGTCAGTGAAGCCTTCATGCACACTGTGGGCATCGGCATCCGCAAAGGCGGTATCTTCGCCAATTACATACATGGCGCGGATCTGCTTTTCACGCGCCATCTTCACCATCATAAAGTTGTCCTCCCCCACCTCCAGCGAGAGCCGTTCCGCTGGCACGCCCCAGGCGTTGGCCCATTTCGCGCGCACGGCGGGATCGCTGACGGACTCATACCCAGGGTAGAAGTTCTTCAGGCAGCCAAAATCGCTCGCCCCCTGCACATTATTATGTCCGCGCATCGGATAGCCGCCAGTGCCCGGCCGCCCGTAATTGCCAGTCACCAGTAACAGATTGGAGAGTGCGGTGCTGGCATCCGCACCGTGGCTGTGCTGCGTGATGCCCATCGCCCACATAATGCAGACACGCCCGGCCTTGCCGATCATATCGGCGGCACGGGTGAGGAGCTCGGGCGATAAGCCGGTCTGTTCGGCGGCAAAATCAAGTGTGAATGGAGCAAGGGACTGGCGGTACTCCTCCACCTTATTGACTCTACTGGCGAGAAACGCCTCATCGGCATAGCCGTTATCAAACATGTAGCGCGACATGGCGCTGGCCCAGGCGAGATCGCTTCCGGGCTGAATGCGCAAGTGCAGATCGGCGCGCTCGGCCATTTCGTGACGGCGCGGGTCGACCACCAGCCACTGCTGGCCGTGGTGCTTTTTCGCCGCTTTCAGACGCGAGGCGATCACCGGGTGGTTTTCAGCGGTGTTGCTGCCAACAATGATCACCAGATCGGCCTTGATGAGATCCTCAATGGTACCGGCATCGCCGCCGTAACCAACAGTACGAAACAGCCCTTCCGTCGCCGGGTTCTGGCAGTAGCGGGAGGAGTTATCAACGCTGTTGGTGCCAATAATCGCGCGGGCAATTTTCTGCGTCAGATAGGCCTCTTCATTGCTGCCTTTGCTGGAGCCGATAAAACCGATGCTCTCTGCGCCAGCGTTGTCGCGGATGGAGAGGAGACGTTTCGCCACCAGATCGAGCGCCTCGTCCCAGCTTGCCGGGCGGAAGCGCCCGTGTTCGCGGATAAGCGGTGTGGTGATGCGCTCCGGGCTGTTGATAAAGTCCCAGGCGAATTTGCCTTTTACGCAGGTGGAGATGCTGTTCACTGGCGCTTCGACGCTCGGCTGCACCTTTAACAGGTGGCGATCGCGGGTCCACATCTCGAAGGAGCAGCCAACGCCGCAGTAGGTGCAGACGGTTTTGGTGCGTTTAATCTCCTGCTGGCGCAGGTGAGTATCGATCACCGAGACGCCGGAGATAATCTCCGCCCCGGTGGAGTTTTCCAGGGTTTTAATGATGTCGATCAGCGGGCGCTTCAGCGACTGGCGCATCGAGGTGAACGGCCCGGCGTCGGGCTGCATGCTCTTCTCCATCAGCGCATTACAGGGGCATACCGTGACGCAGTGCCCACAGCTGACGCAGCTGGAACCGGCAATTTGTGTGCCGCCGTCCCACAGCACGCGCGGGTGCTCCATGGTGTAATCGATGCTCAGGGTTTCATTCACTTCAACATTCTGGCAGGCATCCACACAGCGGCCGCAGAGAATGCACTGATCGGGATCGTAGGTGTAAAAGGGGTTGGAGTGATCTTTGACATAGGGTTTGCGCTCAAAGGCATAGCGCTGAATCGGGATATGCATATCCACTACGGTGTTATGCAGCGTGCAGTCGCCGGTGTTGTGCTCGCAGACGGTGCAGTAGAGTTCATGTTTTGCCAGTAGCCGATCCATCCCCTCTTCGCGCGCCGCGCGGGCGGGTTCGTTCGCTGAATTAATCACCATGCCTTCACGGCTACGCAGCGTGCAGCCGCGTACCAGCTCCCCTTCCGATTCCACCCAGCAGACATCGCAGGTTTGCAGCGGATCGAGCGCCGGGTGGTAACAGACATGGGGCAGTTTCACATTACAGTGTTCAAGGAAGGGGATCAGCGGCATGTCCGCCGGGCCAATAAGGGGCTTACCATCATAAATGACGGTACATTTTTGCAGGCTCATGTTACTTCCTCACCAATAAAGGGCTGTACGTCCACTCCCGGAGCAATCGACCGCGCGTAACAGTGCGGCTCGTCGCCCCTGTTCGGGTGGCGTATCGGTTATTAAGGTTTAAACGTAGACCCTGCCGCCCCGCTGAGCCAAACGGCCACGATATATTTATTCGTAAGCCTAAGATTTCTCTCAAAACCATAAGCAAAAATGATATATCACGCCCCTTCAAACGTAAATTTTTGTCAAAAAAAGCGCAGCGCAAGAATGTTTTGTGACAATCAACGCCGATAGTTTCGCAAGTTATTATTCGGAATGGGTTTTACTTTTCGCTAAGTCACTTATTTTAAAGATGCCTTTCAGATGACCGTTTGGTCTAATTAAAATATATCCTCTTAAACGATATTATATTTTTGTTAATTTCCGCCTTCCCCCTGCCGTTTGACTATTCCCCAAGCGGGTCTAAATTTAATGACGAACGCTGGCGACACTGTTCACAAATAAAGTGTCGTTACACTGAAACAACGAAACAGGAGAAATATTATGGCTGAACATCGTGGTGGCTCAGGTAATTTCGCCGAGAATCGTGAAAAGGCATCAGAAGCAGGCCGCAAAGGCGGTCAACAGAGCGGCGGTAATTTCAAAAACGATCCGCAGCGCGCTTCCGAAGCAGGTAAAAAAGGCGGCCAGAATAGCCACAGCGGCGGCCGTAAATCCGGCAATAACTAATATTGCCGTGATGGAAAATCACTGCTTTGAAATTAAAGATTAATAACTGGCGAGCCAGCGATGGCTCGCTATTTTTAACGCTATTATTGGGTGGATATTATGCAGATTAATACGCTTAACGACCTTTTTATTCATGGTTTATCCGACATTTACAGCGCTGAGAAGCAGCTGGCGCGCGCACTGACCAAAATGGCGCGCGAAGCCTCTAACGCTGAGCTGGTGCAGGCATTTAAACAGCACCTCGAAGAGACCCATGGTCAGATTGAACGTATCGATATGCTGCTGGAAGCAGAAGCTAACGTGAAACTGAAACGTATGAAGTGTCATGCGATGGAAGGTCTGGTTGAAGAAGCGAACGAAGTGATCGAAGCGAGCGAAAAAGGCACCCTGCGCGATGCGGGCCTGATTGCCGCCGCGCAAAAAGTGGAGCACTACGAAATTGCCTCTTACGGCACGCTCTGCACGCTGGCAAAACAGTTGGGCTATAAGAAAGCAGCTGAGCTGCTGGCGCAAACCCTGGAAGAGGAGAAAAATACCGATAATCTCCTGACTAAAATCGCCACCAGCAAAATTAACCAGAAAGCAGAAGTGGAATAATTTCCCGCTTCGTTGTGGCTGATAACCGCTTTAAATGACAGTGAGTTAATCTGCGGTCAATTTAAAGGCGTTATCAGCCAAAAGAGTATGCGCACACCAAGGTAAACGGTACGGCAAAAGTCAGGCAAGGCGAACTCTTGTTATTGCACGATAAATTAACGTCGATAACCTGCGTGGTCATTATTATAAGAATGACCTAATTCCTTGATTTAGCACTTTGATTAGCCGTACTGAATTATTTCAGGATGCACGGTGTGTTACAACGGCATACCTCTTTTACTGGCGTGGTCTTTACGATCACCACTCCTGGAACATATTGCGGCAATGTCGGCACCTCGATTCGCAATCAGACAGGCTGTCGTCACCGATGAGGAACAAGATATGCAACAGAACCTGAAACGTGTAAGGAATGTCCGTGTTAATTCGCGCACCAGCGCCGATCTCGGCTGGCAGGTGCAGGATGAGTTTGAACGTACTCGCCTGGAAAAACCCTTCGTACCGGTACAGGTGGTCGCCAGTAATGAAGAAGCACTGCCACGCGCACACCGTGAACCGAAGCTCGATCCGCTCCAGCAATACCTCGTCGCAAGGATGGCGAATCGCCAGCAGGTGAAGGAGCTGGCTGAACAACATGAGTAACAGAGGGTAAAGACCCTCCCGCTATGTGCCTTGCCTGACTTGCCCGGCCTTTATACGCCGGGCATTTTTCGCTCCGCTGGTTGACTTATTTTGTTATCAGCGTACTTTTCAGGACATGAAAACCTTCCTGATTATTGTGCCTGATGGCGGCATGCTGTTTGAATCCGCCGGTATTGCCGACATTCTGATGCAGGCCAATCGCCTGCACCCGGACGGCACCGGTGAACCCCGTTATACCCTGCGTATTGCCACCACCCAACCTCACCCGGTGATCCATGGCCAGTCCGGTTTAAACCTGTTAGCCGACCATCGGCTGCCGGAGATCGATCCGCGCAAGCCCTGGGACACCATTATGATCACCGGTCGCGGTAACGACGAAGAGGAAGGCACGGCGGTCGTGGACTGGCTGCGTCTTGCCGCTCCCCATGCGCGCCGCGTGGTCTCCATCTGCGGCGGTGCGATGCTGCTGGCGCAGGCGGGTCTGCTGGATGGCCGCCGGGCGACAACACACTGGCGGCTGCTGGAGACGATGCAGCGCTGTTACCCCGCTATCACGGTTGAAAGCGGCCCGCTCTATATTCAGGATGGCCCGGTCTGGACCTCCGGCGGCGTCAGCTCCGGGTTCGATCTTACCCTTGCGCTGGTGGAAGAGGATTACGGGTTTACCCTCGCCCGCGATGTGGCGCAGGATCTGGTGATGTATCTGCGCCGCCCCGGCGGGCAACTACAGTTTAGCCGCTACCATCTGCAACAGGCCGAAAACAGCGGGCCAATCAGCACGCTGCAAAGCTGGATATTGCAAAACCTCGCGGCGGATTTAAGCGTTGAGGCGCTGGCCGAACAGGTGGCGATGAGCCCGCGCAATTTCACCCGCGTCTTTACCCGCGAAACCGGCATCTCCCCGGCGCGTTATGTTGCCGAAGCGCGCCTTGCCGCCGCGCGCGACAGGCTTGAGCAGAGCCGCGACACGCTGGAGCGCATCGCCCTGCAAACCGGCTTTGGCAGCAGCATCAACCTGCGCCGCACCTTTGAGCGCCAGTTGCACCTCACCCCCGGCGAATATCGCCAGCGTTTCCACCGCCGCACTTTGGCGTAAAGTGATCCTTTTTTGTCATTTACGCCAAAAGATGCCAGGCCTACAGTGAATGCAGACCCCGATTGGAAGGAGAGCATCATGGTTAAGGTTGGCATTAATGGTTTTGGCCGTATCGGCCGCAACGTGTTACGAGCAGCGCTGGGCAATGCAGACGTTGAGATCGTGGCGATTAACGATCTCACCGACAGTAAAACCCTCGCGCACCTGCTGAAGTACGACTCGCTTTCCGGCACACTCCCGGTGCCGGTTGAGGCGGGCGAAGGCGAACTGCGGGTTGATGGCAAAACGATCCGCGTGTTTAGCGAGCGCGATCCGGCAGCGATCCCGTGGCGCGAGGTGGGCGCAGAGATAGTGATCGAAGCGACCGGCTTTTTTACCGACCGTGAGAAAGCGGCGGTACATATCAGCAGCGGCGGCGCAAAGCGGGTGATTATCTCCGCGCCGGGTAAAAACGACGATTTAACCATTGTGCTGGGCGTGAACGATGGGCAGTACGATCCGCAAAAACACCTCGTGGTGAGCAACGGCAGCTGCACTACCAACGGCCTGGCTCCCGCCGCCCAGGTGCTGCACCAGCACTTTGGCATTGAGCATGGCCTGATGAACACCACCCATGCTTACACCAACAGCCAGGCGCTGCACGACCAGCCAGAGAAAGATCTGCGCGGTGCGCGTGCGGCGGCGCTCTCAATTGTCCCCTACTCCAGCGGCGCGGCGAAAGCGCTGGGGAAAGTGATCCCGGAGCTCGAAGGTCGCCTGACCGGGTATTCGTTACGCGTGCCGGTGCCGGTGGTGTCGATTGTTGACCTGACCGTAACCCTGAAGCGCGATGTGACGGCAGATGAAGTGAATAACGCCTTCCGCGAAGCCGCTGCCGCCGGGCCATTGCAAGGGATCCTCGGTTACAGCGATGAGCCGCTGGTCTCCAGTGATTATCAGGGCGATGCGCGTTCATCGATTATCGACGGGCTCTCAACGCTGGTGATTGGCGGCAATATGGTGAAAATCCTCGCCTGGTACGATAACGAGTGGGGATTCTCCAACCGGCTGGTGGAGCTTGCGGCACTGATGGCGAAACGCGGGCTATAAGCGGATTGCCGGATGGCGGTTACGTAAACGGAGCCACTGAAACCGCGTAGGCCGGATAAGCGTGTAACGCGCCATCCGGCAATTTCTCCGCGGCACCGATTGCCGGATGGCGGCTTCGCCTTATCCGGCCTACAAAAACGGAGCCACTGAAACCGCGTAGGCCGGATAAGCGTGTAACGCGCCATCCGGCATTATCTCCGCTGCACCCTTGCCGGATGGCGGCTTCGCCTTATCCGGCCTACAAAACCGCGCCTACAGCGACACCTTCATTGCATTTACCTGCGGTCTCGCAGCGACGGTGTTGACCCCCGCTGAAATCGGCGAACCGAAGCGTGAATGACAAGGCCTGGACGCCATGGATGGCGGACAGAGGCGAACCGAGACATGGACTCGTTCCAGCATGGAACGAGTAAGTCGAGTCGAGCCGGCCGCCGTCAGACGCGCGGGAGGTGAGCGCAGTGCGCAGCACCGATTTCCTCGCGGGGCCGCGGGGATTGACAAGGGGAGCGCGGCCGCTCCCCTTGTCCCGTTCACCGCATAAGAGATCAATGAAACTCCCCAATGCCTGGTGAACGGAACCCATCCACCAAAGCCACATACCAACCCCATCGCCGGATGGCGGCTTCGTTGCTGTAGGCCGGATAAGCGTTTACGCGCCATCCGGCAATTTTTACATCGCCATATCCACCACAATACGGCCGGTGATCTTCCCGGCGCGCATACGATCGAAAATGTCGTTGATGTTCTCCAGCGGCTCCACGGCGATCTCGGCATGCACCTTGTTGCGCCCGGCGAAATCGAGCGCCTCCTGCAGATCCTTACGCGTACCGACAATCGACCCGCGCACCGTAATGCCATCCAGCACCATATTGAAGATCGACAGATCGAACGTGCCTGGCGGCAGACCGTTGAGCACCATGGTGCCGCCACGCCGCATCATGGTAGTGGCCTGCGCGAAGGCCTTCGGCGACACCGCCGTGACCAGCACGCCGTGCGCGCCGCCAAACTCCTCGTGAAAACGCGTGCCGGGATCTTCGTTAAGGGCATTTACCACCACTGACGCCCCAAGACGGCGGGCAAACGCCAGTTTCTCATCGTCAATATCGACCGCCGCGACATTCATCCCCATCGCCACCGCATACTGAATGGCTAAATGCCCCAGCCCGCCAATCCCGGAGATCACCACCCACTGCCCGGCGGAGGCTTCGGTCATCTTCAGCCCTTTATAGACTGTCACCCCGGCGCAGAGAATCGGCGCGATTTCGTTGAAACCGACATTATCCGGCAGGATGCCGACGTAGTTAGCATCCGCCAGGCAATATTCGGCGAAGCTGCCGTTAACCGAGTAACCAGAGTTCTGCTGGCCATGGCACAGCGTCTCCCAGCCGCCGAGGCAGTGTTCGCAATGCCCGCAGGCCGAGTAGAGCCACGGCACGCCGACGCGATCGCCCTCTTTGATATGCGTCACGCCTGCGCCCACCGCAACCACATGGCCAACGCCCTCATGGCCCGGAATAAACGGCGGGTTGGGTTTTACCGGCCAGTCACCTTCCGCGGCGTGCAGATCCGTATGGCACACGCCGGTGGCAGCGATTTTGACCAGGATCTTGCCCGGTGCCACGGCAGGCACCATCACCTCTTCAATCACCAACGGTTGACCAAACGCCTTCACGACGGCGGCCTTCATGCTTTTCAGTTGCATTCTTTCACCCTCATGCTGATGGATAATCAATAGAGACCCAGCGGGGAACCGCTGTAGCTGACCAGCAGGTTTTTGATCTGCTGATAGTGGCTGAGCGCCAGTTTGTGGGTTTCACGCCCCACGCCTGAGTTTTTGTAGCCGCCGAACGCCGCATGCGCCGGGTAGAGGTGGTAGCAGTTGGTCCAGACACGACCCGCTTTAATCGCACGCCCCATACGCCACGCGCGGTTGATATCCAGCGTCCACAGCCCGGCACCGAGGCCATATTCTGTATCGTTGGCAATTTGCAGCGCTTCCGCCTCATCTTTAAAGGTGGTGATACCGATCACAGGCCCGAAGATCTCCTCCTGGAAGCAGCGCATTTTGTTGTGGCCTTTGATCAGCGTCGGCTGAATGTAGTAGCCCTTTTCCAGCTTATCGCCATGCTCAAGGTGCGCGCCGCCAGCGATAATTTCGCCGCCCTCTTCACGGGCGATATTGATGTAGGAGAGGATTTTATCGTACTGCTCCTGGGATGCCTGCGCGCCAATCATGGTGTCGGTGTCGAACGGGTCGCCTTTACGGATGTTCTCCATGCGGGCAATCACTTTTTCAATAAACTGCGGGTAGATGGACTCCTGCACCAGCACGCGCGACGGGCAGGTGCAGACTTCGCCCTGGTTGAAGAAGCCGAGCACCACCCCTTCGATCGCTTTATCGATATACTCGGCGTCGCCATTAAGCACATCTTCAAAGTAGATATTGGGGGATTTACCGCCCAGTTCGACGGTGCTGGGGATGATGTTTTCAGCCGCGCAGGCCAGGATGTGGCGGCCAATCGGCGTTGAGCCGGTAAAGGCAATCTTCTCGATGCGCTTGCTGCGCGCCAGCGGCTCGCCCGCTTCCATACCGAAACCGTGCACCACGTTCAGCACACCTTTCGGCAACAGATCGCCAATCACTTCCATCAGCACGCAGATGCCCAGCGGCGTCTGCTCAGCAGGTTTCAGCACCACGCAGTTACCGGCGGCCAGCGCGGGCGCCAGCTTCCAGGCGGCCATCAGGATCGGGAAGTTCCACGGGATAATCTGCCCGACCACGCCGAGCGGTTCATAGATATGGTATGCGACGGTATTGCTGTCGATCTCTGCCGCTGTCCCCTCCTGCGCGCGGACGCAGCCGGCAAAATAGCGGAAGTGATCGACAGCAAGAGGAATATCGGCACCCAGCGTTTCGCGAATCGGCTTGCCGTTGTCCCAGGTTTCCGTTAACGCCAGCAGCTCAAGGTTGGCTTCGATGCGATCGGCAATTTTCAGCAGCACATTGGCGCGATCCTGCACGCTGGTTTTGCCCCAGCTCTCGGCGGCGGCATGGGCGGCGTCGAGCGCTTTTTCGATATCTTCCGACCCGGAGCGCGGGAACTCGGCAATTACCTCTCCGGTCACCGGCGAGGTATTCGTAAACCAGCGGCCCTCAATCGGATCGACAAATTCGCCGCCAATATAGTTGCCATAACGCGGCTTATAAGAGACTTTCGCGCCATCAAGGCCAGGGTGCAGATATTTCATAAGGTGTTCCTCGTTATTATCGGTACAGAAGAGGCGTCTCACATCGTGGTGGACAGAAGCATATAAGCAGTTGTTATGCCAACCGCTTACATGTCGTCAACAAAAAAAGGTAAAATATTATAAAAATCAATGAGTAATAAAATTTTCATTATGGGAATGCAAAGTGGGGTAACAAAAAAGTGTGATGGCGATTACGGGAAGTGTGTTGCATGTCGCTACATACGCGACACTCATGTGATACACAATTGCAACATTTCAATTATCGGAGAGTAACATGCCATCACGCGCCCGATCGTTGTCCCCCGCCTCGCACGAGGTCAGCCTGCCACATCAACTGGAAGATTCCTGGCAGCGCAGTTCACGTTATGGATTAACCCGGGATGATGACGTGCAGCCCTGGGTGGCCTCCTCTCTGCTCAATGACGCCCGCGCGGAGAATGGCTGGGTGAACCACCTGGTCGCCCCGCTGCTGGCGCGCCTGCGTCCGCAACTCTCCAGCCATCCGTCGATTCTGGTGTTGTCCGATGCCACCGGCCTGGTGCTGGAGACCTACGGGAATAGCGACTTTCTGCATAAAGCGCAGCGTTTTGCCCTCTCGCCGGGCCATTTGTGGGGCGAACACGCGCGCGGCACCAATGCCATCGGCACGGCGCTGGCATTACAGTGCCACTGCGAAGTCTCCGGCGGCGAACACTTTCTCAGCCGTAACGCCGGGCTATTCTGCTCCGCCGCGCCGGTGTTTCGCCCCGATGGGCAGATTGCTGGCGTACTGGATCTCTCCACCCCGGCTCAGACCCCGCGCCGCGATGCTTCGGCATTGATCCGCCGTGCGGTGTGCCAGATTGAACATAGCTGGGCCAGCAGCGCGCTCGGCGCAAACCGGTGGTTGTTAAGCCTGCATCACGATCGGGCGGTGCTCGGCAGCGCGCAGGAGCTGCTGCTTATTTTTGAAGAGAACACCCTGCTCGGCGCGAACCGGCTGGCGATGGAGGAGTTTTCCCTTACCGCCAACCACTTTGGCGCGATGGAGATCGACACCCTCTTCCCCGGTTTCAGTGCAAAAGCCGGTGAGTGCGCCCTCGAATCGAGCCACGCGCGCCACTACTTTGCCCGCCAGACGCTGCCCGCCCGGCGCTACAGCGCGCCGCGTACGGTGTATCAGCCGGATCACATGGCGCGCGAAAAAGAGAAAGCGCTGCGCATCGTTAATGCCGGTATCGCCCTGTGTATTACGGGTGAAACGGGCTGCGGCAAAGAGCATCTGGCGCGTGAGCTTTTTCAGCGCAGCCAGTGGCATGAGGGGAAATTTGTCGCCATCAACTGCGCGGCGCTGCCGGAGCCGTTGATTGAGTCTGAACTCTTCGGCTATGTCCCCGGCGCGTTTACCGGCGCAAACCCGAAGGGGTATATCGGTAAATGCCGCGAAGCCGATGGCGGCGTGCTGTTCCTGGATGAGATTGGCGATATGCCGCTGGCGCTGCAAACCCGCTTGCTGCGCGTGCTACAGGAGAAGCGCGTGACGCCGCTCGGCGCCAACAGCAGCATGGAGGTCAACTTCACGCTGATTTGTGCCACCCACCAGGATCTCGCCGCGCGCGTGCAGGCCGGCAGCTTCCGCGAGGATCTGCTCTATCGCATTCAGGAGTTTCACCTGCCGATCCCGCCGCTGCGCGCATGGCCGCACCTGCCGGGCTTTATTGAAAAATTGTGGCATGAACTGGGTGCTGCCCGCCGCGGGCTGACATTAAGCGATGAGGTGCTCAACGCACTGGCGCAGCGACCGTGGCCCGGCAATGTGCGCCAGTTGCTGAGCCAGCTGCGCGTACTGATGGCGCTGGCGGAAGATGGCGATCGCATTACGCTTAGCGATCTGCCGGGCGAACCGGTCAGCGCCATAAAAACAGATACAGCACCGCAGGCCGATGCCCGGCAGGCGATTGCCGAAGCGCAGGGCAATATGAGCCTGGCGGCGAAGAAGCTGGGCATTTCGCGCAGCACGCTCTACCGGCGGCTGGAGAAGGAGCAGCCAGGCCGCTAAGCGGCAGCCCGGCTCCCCCTGCCAGGCTCTACCCGGCAACGGTGGCATTGATCCAGTCCGCATAGTAGCTGACGCGCGTGAACTGCTGCGCCGGCAGAATGAGATCCCGCGAGACAATGCCGACAACGTAACGGCTGCCATTGTAATCAGCAAACAACGGGCCGCCAGAATCGCCCCCGGCGGTGGCGTAACCAGCACAGATATGCATCTGCGGCTCGAAATAGGTCGGCGGATAGAACTGCGGGACATCGATACACTGGCTATCTGGCAGCACGCTCAGGTGCCCTTTATAGAGCACATTAGGTTGCAGACCATTTTCATTCACGCCAAAACCCACGCCGGTCAGTGGAATATCCGTCAGCGCTGCGGGTGGCTCATCGCCCGGGTTATTTCCGGCCAGCAGCGCAAAATCGGTGCTGGTGGTTTCACGGGCCAGTTTAATTAAAGCGATATCGTATTTTGCCGTGCCCTCCATTGTCGACTCATCATATGAGGGGTGCACAACAACTTTCTCAACCGGCACACTCTCTTTTATTTTTAGCGGCTGGTAACTCTCCGCGCCAATTAAAATATTGGCTTCGGTTAAATCAAATGTGGTGGCGCAGTGCGCGGCGGTTAATATCCAGCGGGAATTAACCAGTACGCCACCGCAGCGGTGCCCGGCGAGCGTATTGTTGGCGTTGATGGTGATAAACTCAGGAAATTCGCCGGGTTGCGCCGGTGTGCCGTTGACGATCCTGACCATGCGGTCACTGGCTGAAGCCATATTTACACTGGCAAATGGCAAAAGCGCGGCGACAACGCAAAGCGCCGTTTTAATTTTTGGGTTCACTCTGTTTTCTCCGAAATAGGGCCGACACACACGCAGGGCAGCAATAATCGCCGCCTTTTTTGAAATAGCGTAATTCTGTTAACCGGGTCATATTGATGATTTAAAGCTGAGTGAAATATATAAAGTGCGGCGCGGGAAGTAAACAGAGACACTTTTCCTGTTGTTGCGATTATTCTCAACCCACACTTCGCACAAGGCGTACAAAATGATTTAACGCCTCATCATCCCTGCTCCGTTATTAATGCCGACATCTGATAAATATTTCAGCATGGCAAAACCGGTTATCTCTGCATTGATATCTGGCGATAAAAAGCGCGGGCGGGTAAGATGGCCCTTCACCGTTAAGCGTTTGATTATTCAGACAAATGATAAAAAGGAAATCATAAGTTATATGGATACTTCAACTTACTCGCTCGCCAATGGTATTGCCCTTACCCTGCGCACGCCTGCTGCGACAGGCCCCCATCCTACCGTCGTGTTATGTCATGGCTTCTGCGGCATCCAGCCGATTCTGCTGCCAGCTTTCGCTGAGGCCTTTACCAGGGCCGGTTTTGCTACAGTCACCTTCGATTATCGCGGCTTTGGCGACAGCGAAGGGGAGCGTGGACGCCTGGTGCCTGCTATGCAGATTGAGGATATTCTTTCGGTTGTAGCGTGGGTCGGCGAGCAGCCCGCGCTGGATGCCGGGCGCATCGGAGTGTGGGGCACCTCATTTGGCGGCTGCCACATCTTCGCCGCTGCCGCGCAGGATGCGCGTATAAAATGCGTGGTCAGCCAGCTGGCGTTTGCCGACGGTGAGGCGATCGTCACCGGCCATATGAATGAAGGCGAAAAGCGCGCCTTTATCGACACGCTGGATAAGATGGCGCAGAAACAGCAGGCGACCGGCAAAGAGATGATGGTGGCGATTACGCGCGTGCTCTCCGATGCGGAATCAAAAGCATTCTTTGAGGAGAACCGCACCCGCTTCCCGCAGATGGATATCAAAATCCCCTTTTTAACCGTTCGCGAAACGCTGAATTATCACCCCGCTGAGTGGGCAGCAAAGGTGAGCTGTCCGACGCTGGTAGTAATTGCGGCTGAGGATAGCGTCAACCCGCCCGCACAAGGCCGGGCGCTGTTTGACGCAGTGGCAGCAGCAGAGAAAGCGCTGCACGAAGAGGCCGGCGCGCGCCATTACGATATCTATAGTGGGGAGGCGTTTGAGCGTGTCAGCAAGGTGCAAACCGCATGGTTTGCCCGCCATCTGTAGGGCATAAAAAAAGGCGCACCGCGGTGCGCCTCTCTTATTTACAGCGCCATATCATGCTGTGGCGCGTTTTCGCTCTTCGGCGCGGCTGGCGTTGCAGCCTGCGCGTCTTTCATGTCGATAACCGGCGGCTTGGTCAGCTCCAGCGCGGCGGCGGTGTCATCCCACACCTGCTGCGTCAGTGCGACGTTGCCGTTCAGATGCTGACCAAAGCTTGGTACAACCTCTTTGATCTTGCTCTGCCACTCCGGCGAGTTGAACTGCTCCGGGAACATCTTCTTGATGACGTTCAGGGCAATCGGCGCTGCGGTAGAGGCACCCGGCGATGCGCCTAACAGCGCAGAGAGGGTTTTCGGCTGATCGACCACCACTTCGGTGCCCAGCTTCAGCACGCCGCCTTTATCTTCATCTTTCTTGATGATCTGTACGCGCTGACCGGCCTGGATCAGTTTCCAGTCCTCTTTACGTGCCTGCGGGTAGTACTCTTTCAGCGCTTCAAAGCGGTCGTCGTCGCTCAGCATCACCTGACCCATCAGGTATTTCACCAGGTCAAAGTTATCCAGACCTACATGGGTCATCGGCATAAAGTTGCTGGTGGTGGTGGTGCTCAGCAGATCAAAGAAGGAGCCGTTTTTCAGGAACTTGGTCGAGAAGGTCGCGAATGGCCCGAACAGCACCACGCGTTTACCGTCAATGACGCGCGCATCGATATGCGGAACCGACATCGGCGGTGCGCCCACGGAAGCCTGACCATACACTTTCTGACGGTGAATGTTGGTTACAGCCGGGTTTTCGGTCATCAGGAAGGAGCCGCCTACCGGGAAGCCCGCATAGTTGTCCGCTTCCGGAATACCGGTTTTTTGCAGCAGCTTCAACGCGCCGCCACCGGCACCGATAAAGACATATTTCGCATCGATGGTGTGCTCATCGCCGCTTTTCACATCTTTGATCGTCACATGCCAGGAGTTGTCGGCATTACGTTTGAAATCGGTAACTTCAGACGAAGTTTGCAGCGAGAAGTTTTTGCTCTTTTTCAGGCTACCGATCAGCTGGCGGGTAATTTCGCCATAGTTCACATCGGTACCGACCGGAGTCCAGGTCGCGGCCACTTTTTGCTGCGGATCGCGCCCTTCCATCACTAGCGGTGCCCACTGTTTAATTTGCTGGTGATCGGTGGAGAATTTCATTCCCTGGAATAGCGTGGTTTGCTGCAGCGCTGCATAACGTTTTGCCAGATAATCCACATTATCGCCCCAGACAAAACTCATGTGCGGCGTGGAATTAATAAAGGAGTGCGGGTTGGTTAAAATACCGCGCTTCACCTGGGTGGACCAGAACTGACGGGAAATCATAAATTGTTCATTAATTTCCAGCGCCTTGGTGACATCAATGGAGCCGTCTTCACGCTGTGGCGTGTAGTTCAGTTCCATATTTGCCGAGTGACCGGTACCGGCATTATTCCAGCCGTTAGAGGACTCAAGCGCAACGCCGTCGAGCTTCTCAACCATCACCTGTTTCCACTCCGGTTGCAGGGTCTGCAGCCAGGTGCCCAGGGAGGCGCTCATGATACCGCCGCCAATCAGCAGGAAGTCGGTTTTTTGGTTCTCTTCCGCCCATGCACTGGTCGCAGAGCTGACGAGCATCGCGACGGCGCTGAAGGCAATAATTGTTTTTTTCATTGCAGGCATAATTATTCGGTTAGGTAACAACAAGTGATTCGTGGTGACGCATATTAACGTATTTTTACGTTAATTTAAAATATCATTCACAAAATAGAATAATTTTGTTTTTATTTGCTCTTTGCTTTTTTTAATTAAAAAAAGTAGTGACGCACTCTGTGTGGACTTATTTTGGCGGGAATTTATCTTAGGGGGAGAAATAAAATTTAGCGTATTTCAATTAAATGGAAAATAAATAACGGCCGCACGCAGCGGCCGAATAGCGATTATCAGGCGTCTACTCTTTCACTTTCTGCACCAGCGATCGCCAGACGCAAATGGCGATGGTTCTCTGCCAGCAGAACCTGCGCCCGCGAAGCACTCACGCCGGTCAGCAGCATTAAAATGGCAGCGCGACACTCATTATTCGCCTGCGCCAGCGCACGTTTCGCCTCTTCACGTGTGCAGTTGCTTGCCGCCATCACCACGGCGATCTGCCGCTCGGCCCAGTGCAGATTCACCGGTGCCACGTCGACGCGCAGGTTGCCGTAAACGCGCCCACCACGAATGGCCAGTCCGGTAGAAAACATGCTGAGGATCTGCTGCTGTGCCAGCTGCGCTTTTGGCTCGCCAAAACCGCTTACCGCTTCGGCTCCCGTATCGGGCGCAATGACAATATCGGCGTACTGCGCCGCTTCGCACGCCTGTGCGCGAGTGATCAACGCCACGCATGCCCCAAGCGCCCTCGCCTGCTGCAGCGCCCCGTTTGCCCACGGTGTTTTGCCGCTTAACGACAGCACCACCAGCATATCGCGCGCCGTTAGCCCCAGCGCCTTGAGATCGTTACCGCCGCAGGTGTAGTCGCTCGCGGCGCGATCCTGCTCTGTTTTCCTTGCCCGTGCGCCACCGGCCATTAACGCCAGCAGCCCGTGCTGGCTATCCGGCGCGAACGCCTCGACAGTTTGTACTGCCGCCCGCCCCGAGGCACCCGCCCCGGCAAGCACCACTCTTGCGCCCTGGTTAAGCGTCGCGCTGGCGTTGTCAACCAGCCGGGTGATCGCCGGCAGACAGGCGGTTACCGCCTGCGTGACCTCTTCACTCTCCTGATGGATAAGTGTCAGCATATCCAGCGTGGCGAGGCGGTCGATATCGCCCGTGCGGCTATTACGACGCGCCTCCATTGAACCGTTTGGCTTACTGCTCATACCCTGCTCCTTGTTAAAGGTTCCCCACACACTATAAGGGTATTTGCGCTTGCTGCTTGCGAGTGGGGTCACGCTTCCCGGCGCGACTATTTTTCCTCATTTATCACGCGGCTTTATGAATTGCCGCCCATCGGCGATAATACCTTTTCTCAGTTGAATAATTCGGGTTCGGCATGACTCAAATAGCGCCCACGGCGACCTCCCCGCGCAAACGGCCAATGAAGTTCGGCACCATGGTTACACTTATGGTGTGCAGCGTGACGGGTTCCGTGCTGCTGCTGGCTTGCGCCCTCTGGTTCTGGCAGATAAGCAACGCCACGCGCGACGGCGTGAAAGCAACCGGGTTCGCAGTGGCGCGTACCCTTGCCAATGCCCCGGAAATCAGGCGCGGGCTGCTCCTGCCACCCAATAGCAATGTTATTCAACCTCTTGCGCAGGCGGTGGCGGCGCGAAACGATCTGCTCTATGCGGTGGTGACTAATATGCAGGGCATTCGCTACGCGCACCCGAATGCCAGCATGATCGGGCAGAACTTTATTGGCGAGGATCTGCAGCCTGCGTTAAAGGGCCACGAGAATGCCGCAGTGAACCGCGGCGTACTGGCGCCGGCGCTGCGCGTTTTTACCCCGGTTTATGATGAGCGCCACCAGCAGATTGGCGTCGTGGTGGTCGGCATTTCGTTAAGCGAGGTCGACGAGCAGGTCAGCCGTAGCCGCCAGGCGGCGATGTGGATTTTAATATTCAGCGCACTGGTGGGCTTTGTTGGCGTCTGGCAAGTGGTGCGGGTGTTAAAGCGGATTCTGCTCGGGCTTGAGCCGTATGAGATTTCAGCCCAGTTTAAACAGCGCCAGGCGATGTTGCAGTCCCTTAAAGAGGGAGTAATGGCGGTCGATGCCGACGGGCGCGTGACGCTGCTGAACCATGCCGGGCGGCGGATGTTACTCAGCAGTACGGCGCAGGGCGCAGGCACCCATCAACCTCTGCTTGCTGATCTGCTGAGCGTGTTGCAGACCGGCACACCTATTTTCGATCGCGAGCTGGGGTGCAATGGTCGTCTGCTGCTCAGTAACACCGTACCGGTACGCAGCCAGGAGAGTATTATCGGCGCGATTTGTACTTTCCGCGATAAGACCGAGGTGAGCCAGTTGATGCAAAGACTCGATGGTATGGTCAATTATGTCGATGCCTTGCGAACCACCTCGCACGAATTCATGAACAAGTTGCATGTCATCCTCGGTCTGTTAAATATGAAGCGCTATGACAAGCTGCAGGAGTATGTGCTGCAAACGGCCCAGAACTACCAGAGCGATATCGGCGCGATCCAGCATCAGATCAAGTCGCCGGTGGTGGCCGGTTTTCTGCTCGGTAAAATCAACCGGGCCAAAGAGTGTGGTTTTACCCTGACGCTGGCCGATGAGAGCCACGTGCCGGATAACCCGAATGAGAAACAGGTGACGGTGCTGGTTACCGTGCTTGGTAATTTGATTGAAAATGCGCTCGATGCGATGAGCGGCCAGCAGGAGGGTGAAGTCGGTCTGTTCCTGCATTACCAGGATGGCTGGCTGGCTGGTGAAGTGAGCGATGACGGGCCGGGTATTGCGCCGGGCAATATCGAGGCTATCTTTCGCAAAGGCTTCTCTACCAAGGGTGAAAACCGCGGTGTCGGGCTTTTCCTCGCCAGCCAGCAGCTGGCTGAACTTGGCGGCACCGTGAGCGTGGAATCTGAACCCGGTGTATTTACCCAATTTTTTGTCCATCTCCCGTGGGATAGTGAAAGGAAGAACGCGTGATAAATGTATTAATTGTTGACGATGATGCCATGGTTGCCGAGCTGAACCGCATGTATGTGGCGCAGATAGCCGGTTTTCAGTGCTGCGGCACGGCGTCAACGCTGCGTCAGGCGGAGGAGATGGTGAATAATCCGCTGCTTGAGATCGATCTGGTGCTGCTGGATGTCTATATGCAGCAGGACAGCGGTCTCGATCTGCTGCCGATTATTCGCGCCAGCGGGCGGGCTATCGACGTGATTATGATCACCTCTTCTGCCGATGCCGCCACCATTCAGACCTCACTGCACTACGGTGTGGTCGACTATCTGATTAAGCCGTTCCAGTTCCCGCGTTTTGAAGAGGCGCTTACCACCTGGCGCGAGAAGCGCAAGCTGATGGATGCGCACCCCTACTATGAGCAGTCGGATGTTGATCGCCTGCTGCACGGCGGCGCGCCGGAAGTTGCAGACACCCGTCGGTTGCCGAAGGGGCTCACTGCCCAGACCCTGCGCACCATTTGCCAGTGGATCGATGCCCATCCGGGGATTGAGTTTTCGACGGATGAGCTGGCGAATGCGGTCAATATCTCCCGCGTCTCCTGCCGTAAATATCTGATCTGGCTCGCGCAGATCAATATTCTCTACACCACCATCCACTATGGTGCGACCGGTCGGCCGGTCTATCGCTATCAGCTTATTGCGGAGCAGTACAGCCTGCTCAAGCAGTACAGTCAATAAACCGGTAGCTGTCGTCAACGTGGGTGTAGCTGAAGTGGCGGCGGGAAGAGAGGATCACTTCATGCGTTTTGGTGACGAACAGCGCTTCAATATCCTCGCGCTGTTTCAGAAGCTCACACCCTTTCTCGACGCCGACGCCAAAGAGCAGCGTGGTCCAGATATCGCCATCGAGTGAGTCGCTGGAGATGATGGTCACGCTGTCGAGCTCATTTTCCAGCGGGTAGCCGCTGCGCGGATCGAGGATATGATGCCAGCGTCGGCCGTCCTGCTCGAAATAGCGCTCATAGGTGCCGGAAGTGACTACCGACTGGTTGGCGACCTCAAGCGTGCCAATCAGCGCATCCGCCTGTGCGAACGGCTTTTTCACGCCGATCGACCACCGCTCCTGCGGCGTTCCCAGCGTCTGCACGTTGCCGCCAAGATTGATTAATCCCTCGCTCACCCCCTGCTGGTGCAGATAGTCGCGCACCCGATCGGCAATAAACCCTTTGGCAATCGCGCCGAGATCGATCTCCATCCCGGCCTGCGTAAGAAAAACGCTGCCCGCGGCATCATCAAGGACAACGTCCTGAACGCGCGTGATGCGCAACCGCGCGGCGATCGCGTCCGCCTCTGGCACCCGGTCACCTTTAAACCCGATTCGCCACAGTTTCACCAGCGGGCCAATTGCCAGATTAAAGGCGCTGCCAGGCATCATGCTGGCGGCTTTCGCGCATTTGATAAGCTCAAAAACCGGACGGCTAACGGCAACCGGATGCCGCCCTGCGGCGTGATTGATTGCCATCACTTCAGAGTTGGCGCGGTTGACGGTGAAAAGATCTTCGTAGCGCTTAATCAGGGAGAATACGCGGGAGGCGAGCGCCTCATCATGGACAAAGAGCGTGAGCAGGATGGGCGAGCCCATCAGCACGGCTGAGTAGCGCCAGCTCGGATTAGCAGACATTGCATACTCCTTCTGTTGCGTACTGGTGGCGCTACGCTTATCAGGCCAGGGAGAGTGAGAGGCCTGATAAGGCGCAGCCATTTTGCGTTAATGCGTTACCGTTTTGCGCGCAGTGCAGCCTGATGCCCCGCCAGCGAACCGAAGACGATAATATCTGCCACCGCGTTGCCACCGATGCGGTTGCCGCCGTGCAGGCCGCCTACCACTTCACCCGCCGCAAAAGCACCCGGAATAACCTGCTGCTCGCTGTTAAGCACCTGAGTGTCGGTGTTGATGGTTACACCGCCCATGGTGTGATGCACGCCTGGCGCTATCTGAATAGCGTGGAACGGACCTTCGTTAATCGGTGCGCGCAGTGCGGTGGTGCGCCCAAAATCATCGTCATGCTGTTTTTCAACAAAGCCATTGTAGCGCTCCAGCGTGGCGAGGAAGGCATGATAATCCATACCCAGCTTATCCGCGAGTTCGCGTGGTGAACTCGCGCTGGTGACAAAACCGCGGGCAATATACTCATCCGCCGCTTTGTTTTTCGCACGAACGTGCTCATCAAAGACGATGTAAGCATAGTGCTCCGGCAGCGCGATGATGGCCGCAGAGACTTTATCGCGGGTCGACATCTCGTTAAAGAAGCGGTTGCCCTGTTGATTGACCAGAATTGCCCCGCCGCCGCGAATCGACTCTGAAATCAAATAAGAGGTATTTTGCTCAACCGTCGGGTGAATCTGGATTTCGCCCATATCCACGGTGGCGGCGCCAAGGCGTTCCAGCAGCGAAATCCCGCTACCGGTCGCGCCCTTATGGTTGGTGGTGACGAAGCCGTCCAGATCGGGGCGATATTTCACGACCATCGCGCTGTTGGCGCTGAAGCCACCGGTGGCGACAATCACGCTCTTCGCGTCAACGCTCAAGGTCTCCTGCTCTTCGGTCAGCAGGCGTACACCGCGCACTTCGCCGGCGTCAAAGAGGATCTCTTCGACGGAGGTGTCCAGCATGACGTCGATATTGCGTTTGGTAACGTTGCGCAGCAGGCCGCTGATCAGATAGCCACCTACCGCCGATCCATCGCGTGGGCGGTGCGTACGGTCAATGCTCATGCCGCCGGTGGTGGTAATGTCGTTAAGCATAATGCCGCGACGTGCCAGCCACTCAATCGCTTCCGGCGCATGTTCAACAAAGCGGCGCAGCAGCGCAGGATCGTTCTTCTCGCCGCCCCCTTTCAAAGTTTCAGCGTAGAACAGCGCTTTACTGTCCTGAATGCCTTTTACGCGCTGGAAGCGGGTTTCTGCCGCGTTCATCCCTGCCGATGCTTTGATGGTGTTGCCGCCGATAGTCGGCATTTTTTCGACGATCAGGACGCTGGCACCTTCGTCGTGCGCCTGAATTGCCGCAGCCAGACCAGCACCGCCGCTGCCGATAACAACCACATCGTAATTTTTCGGCGCGCTGATATCACCACCCTCCTCTGCGATCCGCGCTTTACTCGATTTCACCATCGCTTTCGACACCGCTTTTTTAACCGCTTCGCTCTGGCTGGTTGCGCCGGAGATAGCGTCTACGTGCGGAGAGTTGGCATCGATGATACGGCTGCGGATCTCTTCAAAGCTGCTGGTAAACTCGACATCGTCCAGCGGGCCTTCCGCCAGCGTAATATCCGCAATACAGTCCGTTTCAAGACTGACGTTGAACACCAGCGTAGTGCTGTCATCCTGCACGGTTTCAGCAAAGACGCCCGGTTTGAACTTCGCCGCGCCCATGCTCATATCGCGGATCATCGCTTCCACCAGCGAGAAACGCCATAGCGGCTCGGGGATGTTCAGCGCTTCACGCTGGGTGCTGTCCATAAAGAGCTCAAGGGTTTCACCGTTGGCAATGCGTGAAGCCCAGTCCGGGTAGGCGATGCAGGCTCGGCCCACCGCCATCAGATCGTAACCGTGATCCAGCCCCTCTTCCGCATCCGCCGCGTTGACGATCCCGCCAACGCCCATGACCGGGATCTGCGCCAGCGTTTCTGAGCGCAACGCGCAATATTTTTCGATCAGCGGTGTCGGATCGGTCGTGTCATTAATGGAGGAGCGCAGCGCAGCACCCACGGAGAAGTGCAGATAGTCGAGACCGCGAGCAGCCAGCTTCTCCAGCAGGAACATTGTGTCATCAAAACGGATGCCGGGGACTTCCAGCTCTTCCGGAGAGAAGCGATAGCCAATGATAAACGCATCATCAGCGTACTGGCGCGCCATCTTGTGAGCGATATCCAGCACGGCCAGCGGGAACCTGGCCCGGTTTTCGCGGCTGCCGCCCCACTCGTCGTCGCGCTGGTTGGAGTTAGGAGAGAAGAATTGCTGAATGAGATAAGTGTTAGCGCCGTGAATCTCAACGCCGTCGAAGCCTGCGTGGATGGCGCGACGTACGGCTTCGCCAAATTTGGCAATCATGTTTTCCACTTCCGCAGCGCTCATCGCTACTGGGGTCGCGGCGCCCTCACGCGGTGCGGCAATCGCGCTCGGCGCAATAGGTGTATGTCCACCGATCAGTTTCGGCTCCACCATGCGCCCGCCGTGGTAAATCTGCAGAATGGCTTTTGAACCTTTCTCCTTAATGGCGGCGGCAATCTTCGCCAGGCCGGCGATTTTTTCATCGCTATCAATCCCAATCGCCCCCGGAAAAGCGAGGCCGAGATCGTCGACAAAGCAACACTCAACAATAATGGTGCCAATAGCCCCTGAACGTGCGCGGTAATACTCCACTAACTCGCTAGTGACGGTACCGTCAAAATAGCCCGTGCAGGTGGTCATTGGCGCCATTAACAAACGGTTTTTTAGTTCTACGCCGTTTGGCAATGTAAACGGGCTGAGAATACGTTCGTTGCTGGTCATAATAAGCTCCACATCTAAAATTGATAAATCTTGAATTCGGTGACGGATCTATTTTCGTTCTGGTTATTAATCCTGGTGTCGTGTAATTAATATACCGCGAATTTTATTTACCAAATTAATTACGTTAGTTATAAAACTATTTAACCACTGCAATAACAGACCTACCTCCACTGTATTATCATTTTTAAATATTGCGTTCACATTTTTATAATTACCGGTAACATAATCATTACCTTACGAGATCTTGCATGACGAGTAAACATCACTAAAAAGACATTATTATCAATCACTTAACAAACAATCATAGCGTGACAACCTTGATTTTAAATACAAATATTTAACATTCCTTAGCTTTTCTGGAAATTAACCACATCATTCATAGTGGGTATTCCAGATATTAAAAAAAACACCTATCTTTTCGTTTTATTGATCTTAATCAAGAGAAATCCCATCACCAGGGGCAATATAGAAATAGACTTATTTTGTTATTTATTGCCAACCAATTTTGCGATAAATAAAGATCAGCGGAATAAGAGAAGATGATTTTAATAACTAAAATATCTTTCGAAACTAAATAAACCACACTCTACTCCGCGATCGCTCTGAATTCTTAACTACTTGTAGATGCTCACTATGAAAGAGAAAACTCCAACCCCAGCTTCTGCTACTGCAGAGCGCGCAAAGGCCGGTAATAAAAACCGCCTGGTGATGATGGCGTTACCCATTATCGTGGCCATACTGTTACTTTTCGTTCCGGTGCCAGAAGGCTTACCGCCTTACGCATGGCACTATTTTGCTATCTTCGTTGGCGTCATTGTCGGCCTGATCTTCGAGCCGCTGCCGGGTGCCGTGATCGGCATGACTGGCGTGGTGGTAATCGCGCTCTGCGGTCAGTGGCTGCTTTTCAGCCCGGAACAGCTGGCGGATCCGAAATTTAAGCTGGCCGGTCAATCCTTTAAATGGGCGGTGAGCGGTTTCGGCAACTCCACTGTCTGGCTTATCTTCGGGGCATTTATGTTTGCCGCCGGTTACGATAAGACCCAGTTTGGCCGCCGCCTGGCGCTGATCCTCGTTAAATACCTGGGTCGCCGCAGCCTGACGCTCGGCTATGCCATCACCTTCGCCGATCTGCTGCTGGCACCGTTTACGCCTTCTAATACCGCGCGCAGCGGCGGGACCATTTATCCGATTATTGCCAACCTGCCGCCGCTGTATGGTTCAAAACCGAACGATCAGAGTGCGCGCCGCATTGGTTCTTACCTGATGTGGGTGGCCATCACCGCCGCCTGTATCACCAGTTCCATGTTCCTTTCTGCCCTTGCGCCTAACCTGCTGGCGCTGGTGAAAAGCATCGTCGGGATCAATATCTCCTGGGGCACCTGGTTCATCGCCTTCCTGCCGCTGGGTCTGCTGCTGATTCTGACTATGCCGCTGCTGGCGTACTGGTTCTACCCGCCTGAAGTGAAAGTGAATGATGAAGTCCCGCTGTGGGCGAGCCGCGAGCTGGAGAAGCTGGGCAGAATGTCCCGTAATGAAATTCTGCTGCTGGTCTTTGTCTGCTGTGCGCTGCTGATGTGGATTTTTGCCGCCGACTTTATTGAACCGGCACTCGCCGCCCTGCTGGTTGTGGTACTGATGCTGTGGACCGGTGTTCTGAGCTGGAACGATATCACCAGCAATAAACCGGCCTGGAACACCTTTGTCTGGTTCGCCACGCTGGTCGCGCTGGCTGATGGCCTCTCATCCACCGGCTTTATTGCCTGGCTGGGCAAAGAGGGTGGCCTGCTGATGAGCGGCATCTCTCCGGGCATGGCAACCATCGCTCTGCTGCTGGCGTTCTATCTGCTGCACTATCTCTTCGCCAGCACCACGGCACACACCACGGCGCTGCTGCCGGCGATGTTAACCATCGCAGCGACCATTCCTGGCATCAATATGGAAGTCGTTGTGCTGGTGCTCTGCACCTCGCTGGGTGTCATGGGTATCATCACCCCATACGGCACTGGCCCAAGCCCGATTTACTACGGTAGCGGATACCTGCCGACTAAAGATTACTGGCGTCTGGGTACCATCTTCGGTGCCATCTTCCTCGCTGCCCTGCTGTTGATTGGCTATCCGTGGATTACCATGATGTTCTGATTCATAACCGTCGGGCTTTCCCGGCGGTTTTATTTTTGTGGAGTAATGAGCTATGTCGAATAAACCGTTTGTTTATCAGGATCCGTTCCCGCTGGCAAAAGATGAAACGGAATACTATCTGCTGAGCCGCGAACATGTCTCTGTCGCAGAGTTTGAAGGTGAGCAGGTACTGAAAGTCGAGCCGCAGGCGTTAACGCTGCTGGCACAGCAGGCTTTCCACGACGCCGCGTTTATGCTGCGCCCCTCCCATCAGAAACAGGTTGCTGCCATTCTGACCGACCCGCAGGCAAGCGAGAACGACAGGTATGTCGCCCTGCAGTTCCTGCGTAACTCCGAAATCGCGGCCAAAGGCGTACTGCCGACCTGCCAGGATACCGGTACGGCAATCATCATGGGTAAAAAAGGCCAGCGTGTCTGGACCGGCGGCGGCGATGAAGCCGCGCTGGCGCGTGGGGTATATAACACCTACACCGAGGATAACCTGCGCTATTCGCAGAATGCGCCGCTGGATATGTACAAAGAGGTGAATACCGGTACCAATCTGCCCGCGCAGATCGATCTCTATAGCATCGATGGCGACGAGTATAAATTCTTGTGCATCGCCAAAGGCGGCGGTTCGGCTAATAAGACCTATCTCTATCAGGAGACCAAGGCGCTGATCACCCCGGCAAAGCTGAAAAACTATCTGGTGGAGAAGATGCGTACGCTGGGCACTGCGGCCTGCCCGCCCTACCATATCGCCTTTGTCATTGGCGGAACCTCCGCTGAATCAACGCTGAAAACCGTGAAGCTGGCATCGACCCGCTACTACGATAGCCTGCCGACCGAAGGTAACGAGCACGGCCAGGCATTCCGTGATGTTCAACTGGAACAGGAGTTGATGCAGGAAGCGCAAAACCTTGGACTTGGCGCGCAGTTTGGCGGGAAGTACTTTGCGCATGATATCCGCGTGATCCGCCTGCCGCGCCACGGTGCTTCCTGCCCGATCGGTATGGGCGTCTCCTGCTCCGCCGACCGTAATATCAAAGCGAAAATTAACCGCGACGGGATCTGGATTGAGAAAATGGAGTCAAATCCGGCGCAGTATATCCCGGAAGCGCTGCGCCAGCAGGGTGAAGGCGATGTGGCGAAAATCGATCTCAACCAGCCAATGAAAGCGATTCTCGCCCAGCTTTCTGCCTTCCCGGTATCGACCCGCGTTTCGCTCAACGGCACGATTATTGTGGCGCGCGATATTGCCCACGCGAAGCTGAAAGAGCTGATTGATAATGGCGAAGAGCTGCCGCAGTACGTAAAAGATCACCCGATCTACTACGCAGGCCCGGCAAAAACGCCAGAAGGTTATGCTTCTGGTTCGCTTGGGCCAACTACCGCAGGGCGTATGGATTCCTACGTAGACCTGCTGCAATCGCATGGCGCGAGCATGATCATGCTGGCAAAAGGCAACCGCAGCCAGCAGGTCACCGATGCCTGTGCCAAACACGGCGGTTTCTATCTGGGAAGTATTGGCGGCCCGGCTGCCGTACTGGCGCAGCAGAGCATTAAGAGCCTGGAGTGCGTTGCGTACCCGGAACTGGGCATGGAGGCGATCTGGAAGATAGAGGTGGAGAACTTCCCGGCGTTTATTCTGGTGGATGATAAAGGAAATGACTTCTTCCAGCAGATCCAGAACAAGCAGTGCGCGGGCTGTAAGCAGCAATAACGAAAAAGCCCCCGGCAGGGAAACCTGGCGGGGGCTTTTATCGCGGAGGGCAGTTACTGCCGATCGTCAACGTAATTGATGTTGATGGAGTTCACTTTGCCTTTAACGATCTCGAATGAGATTCGCTTGTTATCGCGCTGGTAGCCAATCCATTCAGCCCCATCGCTACTCTCTTTTTCACCAGGCCCATAAAGCTCTGTGACGTTGTCTTCGCTGCTACCTGGAGCAATACCGCGCGCGGTATGCGATGTCGCTCCTCGCAGGATTATCTGCGCAACGATATAGCTATCAAAATCTCGGCTCTGGCTGTCCCACCAAAGGTTTGCGCTATAGAGATCAAAATCATTAAATACGTGACGATAAAATTTGTAGTTACCGTCGCCAAAAGGGACTTCACCGACAAAGCTGTCGTCGCTGCTCTTACCCAGCGACGCCTGGAGTTTATCGCTCCATGGCTGACCCAGTGAAACGGGCTGCTGATTCAGCGTTACCGTAAAATCAGGCTCTTCAAGGCCCTGCTGCGCCCCGGCCAAAGTGGCGAAACTCAGCAGCAGCGCTGCAAGGGATAAATGTCCGGTCATTATTTTGTTCCGTTGAGTCATTAGTTCAGCCATTTGGCTGGCTGATTAACCAGCACCTTTGTGCCCTGCATAACCACTAAGCCCGGCGGCTGATAATCGACGCGATAGATTATGTTGCCATTATGGAATTCAGCGCCGGTAACGTTGTTTGCACTGTCCTGCAACGTTTTCCCCTTCAGGCTAATCGTGGTGTTATCGCTGTTGCGCACGCCGTTATAGAGCACGTCCTCGCACGGCTTCAAGAATGCGCCGCAATTATTGCGGACAAAGAGGGTAAACTTTGCGGTTTGTAATAAACGGGTCGTCGCACCCGCCGGGACGTCCTCTTTGCTCAGGTCAAAGTGTTCAGGCGCATAATATTCACCATTCACCGGCGTTCGTGTCATAGTCCAGCGAAGCGCACTTCCCTCGAGCTTTAATGTCGCCTGACCATTCACGGCACCAAAGTTTGAATCGAAACTGATGGTCGCAACGTTATTCTTCACCGAGCCCAGAACGTTAGGTTTATCATCATCAGCGCAATCAATGCGATTCCCCCCCTGCGTGATGTAACAGTAAGTCCCTGTGACCTTGCTGCCCATCTGCGTTAACTTCAGGCTTAGCGTTGAGGCGTTGTTATCCTTCCCCTGCCAGGTGCCGGAGAAACTTGCAGTCTGAGGCGCCATATCCGGGAGCGTTTTTCCCTCGAGCTGGCTTGCCCACTGTTGAATATCCTTGTCGATGCCGTCATTGAGATGATTAGTCCGGTAGTTCACAACACTATCGTCAGGCAAAACCCATGCTGCCGACAAACGGCCATCAGGATAGATAACGAACGCCGAGGCGTTCTCCTGAGCAAGATGCTGCAACCAGCCAGAAACAAACAGGCCACCCTCCGCAGTATGGTGCGGCTCGCCATATACATCGAAATTAGAAATGAAAGTGTCATACTCATTCCCCAGCAGCTTTTTAAGCTGTGCAACGACGGCTTTGTCGGCAGTAATGCCTTCCACCGTGTCTAACTTATCGTACTGGTTAAGCTGGATCGCGGCTGATGCAGCATGAGGGAGTGTAAATAACAGGCAGGTTAATAAAGCAGCGTAATAGGGCACGTTGCCAAAGGCGCGACGGTGATATGACATACTCTTTCCCTGACAACCTAAGTTGATTCTTATGATGTTTTAATTGCACGCATCAAAATACATCACAGGTGGTGAATGAATCTATAAAAAGCGATTGAATGTCGACGGTTAAGTGTTACAAAGCGCACTGGAGTTATACGTCATCGGCAAAATTTCGCACCGTCATGCTCTTAAGACAAGCCGGTTTGGCATAAGGAAAGGCGAAAGCTGTCGCATTACCGTTTTTATCTAAAGGGGTGATCCAGGCAAAAGTTTCATTAACCGAGTGCCCGTGTGGTGCGCTAAATAGTTTTAGCTGCGGATAAATCTTTCTAACGTCTGACAATAAAATACACCCATCACTCACGTCATAGTGAATGATAAAAACCTTCGGTGGACGCTTATGATCCAATCTTACAGAGAGATTAGACAAGGTAATCCCGCCATTAAGCCTGAAAGGTTTGGCTGTGAGCCATGATCCATCGGCAGGATTTAAACGAACAAGTGGGTGCCCCACAATCGGCTCAACGGTATTCACATCCTGACCGATGCTCTCTTTGAGCTGGTCTGCAAAGTCACTCAACGCTTTTAGTTTGATGAGATTTTCATCTGCATAAAGAGGAGTCGAAATAAAAATGGTGGTGAGAAGAAGTAAGGAGCGAATAAACAATGTGGTTTTCACTTCGGAATATGCGAAAGTTTTTAACTTTATATCAATCATAAAATTCATTTACAAACAGCCCTTGGGAAATCATCTGTGTATTTCTGCAGAAAATTTTGACGAATGTTAAAAGTTCTTGATGGCAACTATTAAGCATTCACCTCTAAGCCAAGATTTTCCTTTAAGCATTCCGGGCAGACACTACAGAGATGATGAGAGATTTTATTTATAGTAATTCTATCATTCATCTTTTTGTTTGCCTTATCCCTGTCATAGAAAACAATGCCATCAACTTGATTTAAGCCTTGACTCACCAGCAATCCCCGATCAATAAAAATACACTCCTTCTTCATCCCCTCATCCGGCTTAATTATTACCACCTTGACTATGTCCGGCAGTTTCCTGCTTTGTTTCAAGGCCTCATTTATAGCCAATGAAACTGTCACATTTCGGGCAACGTTGTGAACAGGACATAATGAAAACATTTTTAAGCCTTATTTTAAAAGCCTCAGAATATACTTCATTTATGCCCCAGGTTCATTTGGATCATCTATCCCACCGTGCCTTAAAACATCACAAACATGGGTTACAAAGCTTTGTGTTTTAAGATCATAAAGAGGGCCATTCTTATCTAATACCTTCCTTAAGTATTTAACAGCTTCATCAGCCTTAGGTAATTCCACTTCAGCGCTTTTAGCTGCCGGAGGTAATCTGTCAAAACCACGAGTTGTAAACCTGTAGGGATGATTCCCCGGCTGACAATGTTCGAAAGGCCACTATCATTATCGCGAAGCACAGTCATGCTAGTATCTTGCCAATTGGCAGGAAAAAGAGAGAAGGAACCTTCCTGTAGCAGGCATTCCATAATTCATCCTGAATAAAATAGGTACTAGAATCTAATTATCATAATGTCTGAAGCCGAGGCTTTTAAGACATGAAGGCGTAGATTGAGAAAATCCAAAAATTATGCGATTCCCCTTATCATCCTTTGGAGTAAGCCAGTTGAATTTCTCATTTGTTGCACTGCTTCTTGGCACACTTGATAAGGTAATTTGAGGGTAAATCGATTCAACCTGCGAAACCAAAATACAGGGTTGGTCAATATCAAAATTTATGATGTTAATACTGTGAGGGTAATTTACATGCAACCGAACAATAAAATTATTAATCTGAATACCGTCATCAAGCTTAAATGGTGGTATTGTCAATCGAATGTCATTATCTGGATCAACACGAGAAAGCGGCTGACCTGTTATTTTTTCAACAACGTTTGCGTTCATACCGATACTATTTCTAAGCTCTGAGGCAAGTGACCATAAAGATTCTGTATTCATATTTTTTTCTTCTGCACATAAACACGCTGAAAAAGACAGGGAAGTACTAATAAGTAAAAGTCTCGCCAGGTTACGGTTTCGACTTTTTAGCATCATACATCTTGCCATAATGTTCCTCATAAACCTCGTCTGTAAGCGAACTGGAAGCAACTTCTCCGCGTCTATATATTTCACCGATTGCTTTGCTTGCTGCGTTACGTGTAATCTTACCGCCATCCATATCTTTAAATATTTTAATATACTTAATCTCGTTTTGTGATCCAGAGACTGAGCCTATATCTACTCCCATATTGTGATAAATTTCTCGCCTAACCTCAATTTCATTCAACGTGGCATAACCTTCATCATTGAGCATGCTATTCACAAAATTGGTTCGAGATGTTAAATCTTGAGTATAAGGGCTAGTGGCGTGCCCCAATTCGTGGGCAAGGGTAATAACACCCTCATCGTCATTCGCCATATGTTCTGGATCCAGAACCATAAGTTTGTTATCAGTATCTGTCCAGGAGCCTGAACCTGGCACGTTTGGTGCTATATTCCACTCATCATCCAGCAATTTTTTCAAATCTTGTTGCATTTTAGGTGAGCTGTTTATTTTCTCTATCACACCATCGCTAAAAGGCATAAAGAGTTTCTTGCTTTTTTCATTACTGTAAACATAATCCCCTTTCAGCGGCGGCGGTGCTTTATATTTCGCGATCGGTTTTTGAGCTGGAGGAGACGCAGTAGCGGTTGCCGCTGGTGCGGCATGTTTTACCCCACTTTGCGGAGAGAAAAATCGCTCTACGGCTGTGTGAATATCGCCTTTATGACCCGACCCCGGTGCTGCGGTTGGCGCAGGTGTTCCATCAGTGTTGAGATGCAATTTACCGCCGGTGGTTATATGTCCATCCTCTTCAACAAAAAAGTTAAACGATTTACCGATCAGATTGATTTTGCCGTTAGCGTTCAGCTCAATCGCACTGTCACCGGAGACCAGCCGAAGCTGCGTACCAGAGGCGATAATAAATTGCTCAACCGCAGCATCAAGTTTGCCTTTTCCGGTGAGGTTTTCTGTTTGCCCTTTTACGACATGGATCTGGTTGGCTTCAACGCGATGAAGCTCGTTTTTGCGCACATAATGACTGTGATTACTGCCAATGGAATGTGAAGCATCGTTTTTAACATGTACATCCAGATTACGCTCGGCCTGAATCCACACCTGCTCCTCCCCCGCCTTATCTTCAAAGCGCAGGGCGTTGGCGTTATCTACCGAGCCATCTTTTGAGCGGCTAAGGAAACCCATCTGTGTTGCGGCAGCGGGCAGTGACCATGGCGGCATGCTCGCTTCGTTGTAGACGCGCCCTGTCACAATCGGACGGTCCGGGTCGCCGTTGATGAAGTCAATCACCACCTCATCCCCCACGCGCGGAATTTGTACCCCGCCGAAGCCCTGGCCTGCCCACGCGCTCGACACGCGCACCCAGCAGGAGCTGGTGTCATCCCCTTTCGCCTGCCGGTCCCAGTGGAACTTCACCTTTATCCGGCCATATTTATCCGTCCAGATACTCTCGCCCTGCGGGCCGACCACCTTCGCCGTCTGCGGGCCGTGGGTTTTCGGCCACGCCGTCACCGGCGCCGGGCGGAACACCACGGACGAGGGAATGACGGTGAAGTCGGTGCGGTGCACCGTCTCGCCGTCCGACCCGCTGGCGTAGCGGTTCTCCTCGAGGAAGTAGTTTGCCTCGGTGGTCAGGTACTCGCCGTTATCGCTGAAGAACGGCGCGTTGTAGAGCGCAAAGGTGTGGCCCGGCGCGATACCCGTCGCTGTGGCGGTGGCCTGAATCTGCTGGTGCTCCACCTGCCAGCGCTCCTGGCGGATGCGGGCGTAGTATTCGCCGTGACCGTGCTCGACAAAGCGTCCAGGCCAGTCGTAGACGTCAATGCTTCCCGGTTGTGGAGAGGCAGGGTTCTGCCGGGCCTGGAACAGCCACGCGTTCGGTTTGCGGAAGTCGTAGTCATCGAGGCTGTAGATACCCGGCGTCACGCTGTCCTCCAGCGCCCACTGGCTGATGCCCTCTTCGCTGGTGCTGCCGCCGGACGGCGTCGGGTGGTAGGGAATGGTTTCGTACCCGCTGAAGGGCTGATGTTCGGTGGCGGCGTCCGTCAGCACCATCACGTGCCGGTCGGCTTCGTGACTGAAGTGGTAGGCAATGCCCTCAAGCTCCATCAGGCGGCTGATGAAGTCAAAACTGCTCTCCTGGTACTGTACGCAGTAGCCCCAGCTCCGGTAGCTTCCCGTCAGGCGGTCCTCAAGGTTCACCTGGTATTCACCAAGCAGGGTCTTCACGATTTGCGGCACCGTCTGCTCCTGGAAGATACACAGGTTGCGGTCGCGCTTCATCGGCCACACGTCCGGCTCCACCGTCAGGCGGTAGACCGCATACCGTGTCCCGGACATCTCCGTGGCGCTCACGGCCACGCGGGTGATTTTGCCGTTGAAGTGGCGCATGCCTCCGGCAATCCCCTGCGTCGGCACATTCACCGTCACCGGCTGGCCGAGCAGCTGGCTGCGGTCGATACGCGCGTCGGTGCCCAGCACCGTCAGGGAGAAGGCAAACGCTTCAGACAGCGCCTCGCGACCGGTGAGTTTCCAGAAAAGCAGGCCGTCTACCGGCAGCTTGACCGTAATTCTGTTCAACATAGTGATTAATCCCTCAAAAGCGACTATGTCAAAGCGCACCTGAAATTATCGGTGCGCTTGTTGTTTTAATAAAATTGCTGTGTGTTTGATGGCGATTAAGGTGCCAGCATCAATACCTTGAACTGGCTCGGCACGATGCGCATGCCGATTGCGTTGGTGGAGTTTTGCAGGCTTACGCTGGTTAAGCGCGTCGCCGGCGTGCCTTTCAGCAGAACGGTAAAGGCGCCCGTCAGGTGTCGGGATGGCCCCATCACGGTGCCGGATGCAACGCCGGTCGCGACACCGGGGTTATCGCCATTGGTGAGCGGCGTGACCGTCGCCATATTGTGCGCGGGCATCCCCATAAAAAGGATATTCAGCGCATTCGGGATCGCCGTTGGCCCAAGCGCAATATCCGGATAGGGAATAGGTGTGGGAGCAGGCATTGGCGTCAGGCAGACGTCCGGAAACGCCAGGTCAACGCCCATCAGCTGGCAGTTAGCAAACATACTCTCTCCTTACCCCATATGGATCTGTTCAGAATCAACTTTGGTGATCGCTTTTGAAGTGATTACCGTGTTCTGTGCATGCATGCGCAGATAATCCTCTGCTTTCATATCCAGCTGCCCGGCACGCACATGCTCCATCTGGCGCGTGGTGCGAAACAGCTGCTGGCTGATTTGCGTCACCGTCTGCCAGACCGATTCCGCCCGCTTGCCGACAATGCGCGAAAGGGATACCCATGCGGAGATCTTGTCGCCGCTGTAATTCATCTCGCTGATATGACACTCCCCTTTTGCCGCACTGATATTGAGCGCTTCACTGCTCAGGCTCAGTGCACCCTGGCTGGCAATATGCAGATCGCCCTGTACGCTCAGCTCTGCGGCAGAGGCCGGATTCTGGCGCTCCAGCACCGCGAGAAGCCACATCTGGTTATCAACGGCGCTAATCAGGACCGTATCGCCCGCCTGCGGAGCGATGACGCAGCTCACGGCGCGACGGCAGTGCCAGCCGCGGCCTTCGCTTTCAACCATCAGGCTGCCATCCTCAAAGCAGTGAGTGACCTGTGCGGAGAACTGCCCGCTGGGGATCGCCGCCATCAGCAGCTGGTGATTAATATTCGTCATAATGAGTCTCCGTAAATTCTGCTATGGCGTTCGGCGCTCCAGGCTTCCGCCGCCAGTAACTCTTCGTCATATTCAAGGATGCCTTTACGATCGGCAAAGCGCGCGTTGTCCTGCCGGGCGCGATGAAAACGGGTACGCGAAAAACTCGCACCACGAAAATCCGCCAGCCGGACATCGGCGGCAGAGAAGTCCGCATAAGTCAAATCACACAGGGTGAACTCCGCCTCCTGCGCGGTCGTCTGCTGCAGGATGCTCTGGAAGAAGCGGCTCTGCTTAAAGGAGGCCTTATTAAGCGTCGCGCCGACAAATATTGCCTGATCGAACAGGCTGCCCTGCGCCTGCGCCCCGCTTAAATCCGCTTCCATAAACAGCGCCTGCGTAGCATTCACGCCGCGAAGCTGTGCCTGCTTTAATGATGCGCCTTTAAAGTTACACTGCGTAAGCTGTGCGCCGTTGAAGTCAGCGCCATCAAGCTGGTTATCGGTAAACTGGCAGCCGGTGAATTTATGCTTTGCATAGTGCTTGCCGCGCTGGTCGCAGTTGAAAAAGACCGTGCGCTCAAACTGGCTAGCCTGCAGATCGACATCACGCAGATCGATACCAAACAGCGTAGTCATCAGATTAGTGCAGTTATTGAGCTTCGCTCCGCCAAGCGGGGTCTCATAAAAGGTGGAGCGATCGAAGGTCGAGCCGCTGAATAGACTCTGCTCCAGTGCACAGCGCATAAACTGGCTGGTATCGCTGCTTATGCGCGAAAAATCACTCTTTGCCAGATTGCAGTCATTAAAGACGCAGCGAGTCAGCATTGCGCCGCTGGCGGTAATGCCCGCCATCTCGCACTGGTTGAAAACCGTCTCTTCCAGCGTCGTAGCAGCAAGATTCGCGCCGCTCAGCTGACATTCGGTAAAAACGCTCTCTTTGAGGTTCGCGCCTTGCAGATTGGCCCCCTGCAACGACACCTCCTGAAAAATCGCCCCGGAGAGATCGCAGCCCTGTAGATCGAGTCCGTCCAGGCTGAACTCCATGATCGCTTCGCCGCCCTTTATTTTCTGCTGTAACTCTGCGGCCGTTAATCTCTTCATATCACCTCCCCGTCACGCTTCGGCAATGTTTTAACCCGTTTGGTGTAAGCGCCCTGGAGCTGCGTCGTCTCGCTGGTAAAAGATTGCGACAGATCGGCACGGAACAGGTTGGCAAAGCTAAGATCGGCCCCTTCGAGGCGGCTTTTCTGCAACATCGCCCCCATCAGATTCGCTTCGTTAAGCCGTGCGCGACGAAAATCGGTACGAATAAACATGCTGCCGGTGAGAGTTGCGCCGCTAAAATCCGCCGCTTCGCACTGCGCCTCGCTGAGATCGCTATTATTGAGCCTGGCCCGGGTAAAGCGCGCGCCGGTTAACACCGCCTGACGCAGGTTGCTCTGCTTAAGATGTGCACCGCTGAAATCTGCTCTGGCAAGCGTGCCGCCAGAGGCCACTGCGCAGGTCACCAGCGTGACACCCGCGAAATTCGCCTCTTCCAGCTGGCTTTCGACCCATGAGCAACTCTCCAGTTGAGCCGCAGCGAAGCTGGCATGCTGGAGCTCGCACTTGATAAAGCTGGTTTTATTCATTACCGCATGGCTGAAATCCGGCTTCGGTAGCGTCAGCTCCATAAAGACACCGCTATCAATAGTGGCGTAATTAAAGCGGCACTCACTGAAGCCTGTCTCGCGGAATAAGAGATTATTCAGGCGGGCATGGCTGAAGTCACACGTGTCGAACAACGCGCCGGTCATCTCGGTTTCATTGAACTGCGCGCCCTGAAAGCCGGTGCCTTTACACTGCGCCAGCGCCAGGCTGGCCTTGTCGAGGCAGCAGTCGCGCAATGAGGCATTTTGTAAATCGGCGCGCGCCAGCATCGCCTGAGTAAAGTTCGCGCCATCAAGCTTACAATCGCTTAAATTCGCGCACTCCAGCAGGGTGTGAGTAAAGTTTGCGCCGCTCAGATCCATGCCGGAGAAGTCGGCCCCGGTTAAATCGAGCCCGCTAAAGTCGCCGCCCTGCGCCATGGTGCGTTCGGCACGCTGGCGAATGATGAGTGCGATATCGCCGGTCAGTTTTATTGCCGGCGGCTGTTGCGCAGCGGACATCAGGTACATCTGATGCAGTGCTTCACGGCTTTGCGCCAGCTTCTTCTCGCTCATCTGCGAGACGTTGCGCTCGAGCATATCATTCATACGGTGCATCGATTCCGGGCCGCGCGGGCGATTTTCATCATTTGCGGCGTCAGGGTATTTTGCTTCCATCTCCGCTTTACGTGCCTCGGCCTGCTGCTGCATTTCCGCTGCTTTACGCTCCATCTCTTCGATAAACTCAGGCAGTTCATCAAGTTTGGGCAATTCAGGTTCATCGAACGCTTTCATCAGGTCGCTGACATCGCCGCCCTGCGCTTCCAGCCGCGCCCGGTGCTGCTCACGCAGCTGTGTGGCACGCGCATTCTGGTTCTCGCGCATTGGGCTGTGATTTTGCTGCACCTCATTGTCGATCCACGGGCCGATAGCCTCTTCCGGCACCAAATCTTTTTCACGGAAGGCAAACAGCGCCCCCTTCTCTTTATCAAGACGCTGAGTCAGAACTTTGCGGTAGTGATTAACGGAGCGCGGCGCACCCGTTTTTTCCAGCGCCGGCATCAGGTGCAGCACATCGGCGGCATCATCTTCGTTGATCCGCTGGTTGCCGTGCCAAATCAGCACCATCTGCTCGAGGTGGGGGAAGAACCAGACGGTGGTGGCACGCAGCGCGATCTCCTCAAACAGGATCTCCTCCCCGCGCTGGCGCTGAATAAAGCAGCGCGCCTGCCACGGCGGTAAAGTGCCTTCCTGCACCGGCTTTTGCGGATGCATGTTCCAGATGCGCCAGGCGGCCTGCGGCGGCAGTGAATCACGCTCCTCCCACCACTGATCGGGGCTGGCGGCATTGAACACGCGCCAGTCGATATCCGGGGCGAAACCGGGGAAATCATTCTGCAGCCAGCGCGCATCATAGTTTTTGCCCATCCGGCGGAAACGGCGCGGCCAGGTCAGGTCCAGCGGCCCAAAGCTTGCCGGCTCGGGTTTCATGCGCGGCGACACTACGCGCTGTTGCAGCGCTTCGATATTTGGCAGGCGACGGAACTGCGTGCCGCTATGGTTTTCCAACACCGCGCCGATTCCGTGCGGGTTCTCTTCATACCCTTCACCACCAAACGCGCGGCTCCAGTCGAGGCGCATCTGTTCAAACGGTTTTGGTGCGGTCGCCCTTGAGCCTGCCCAGTAACGATCGCCGGTCACAGCGAGGGTTTTGGTCAGCGTGTCGACTTCGATGCGAACGGCGCAGGCTGTTTTATCCTGATGGTGCTGCGTATAGGCATAACCGGTAGCGAGAAACTCAGCGCGCGCCTTCGGCATCGCCATATCCAGCACGCCGCCGCTGGTTTGCAACTCGCTGGCCGCCAGTTGCCAGAGTTCAACTTCGGGACGAAGCTTTGGCGCAGCACTCATATCAGCCAGCGCCATCACAGCAACGCCCAGATGGTTCTGGCCCTGCAAACGGAACGGACGGTTTAACACGCTTAGCCGCAGCGGTTTGATAATCTTCATATAACTTCCTTTGGAAGATTAAGAGTGGTGTTGGCGTCTGAGAAAAAGGGTTATTTCAGTACGCTCGGAAGAGTATGTTTATTTTGTGTGGGATCGCTGCGCAAATAAATGATCGGCACCGTTGCGCCAACATTGTATTGCGTCATTTCCATGGTTTAGAAACACGTTACAGTATTTTTTTGAGTATAAAAATTCATTGACAATCGCCAGTCATTATTTTTACTCAAATATTCAGCTGTAACTTCTTAGCATTAAATGCAACCACTAATTATTAACAACGCTTGCATTCCAAACGCCACTCAAACTTTCGAAAAACATTAAAGCCAAATTGCTTTGATGGATAGCCAAGTAAAATGCTCTAATTTCAATCATCTAAAACTAATGGTTTATCTGTAATAGCAATATGATTAGGATTGATTGGATCGTACTTAATGAGACAAATAAAGAGGAGGCCAAACAAGACTGATAATAACCCTACCATCAAGCCACTGCATTATTAATTGTAATTATTAAAGTCTATATATATGATGCCCATCTTTCCTTTTGTCTCTTTCTTTACTTTTATACTTAATCCCTTCCTTAGCATATGAATTTTTTCAGGCGCAATTAGAGTTGTTGCAGTGTACAATTTTTGTTCATTGGGTAGAAAAAAATCAACACCGTAAAAGCAATCGCTCCCATATTTGACGTTTAATTTTCTCCATGATTGAATTTTCGTTTGTATCACCGCTCCCTGCCAACGAGTTCTGGAAAGAAAAAAGTTTACGCCTGAAATATCACTTTCATCTTGTTTTTCTAAAAAATAAAACCAAGCGGTAACTGCTATTGTTAATATAATGCCTCCATACATAAAATATTTAGAGCACTCTTCCAGAGCCATTATTTCACCCCCAATTGCCAAGTTACTATAACAAGAAGTCCTTGTATTTATAGCTTCACCCTCAACAAAAACATCAACTTCTCCATGCGCAATGAATGTTACTTTACAAATAATATCTTCACACAGACCTACTTTTACATCTTGAACCGAGCCTTCATCATTAACCAAAATTTCATTTTGCTCTACTGAATGTTTAGCCGCCTTAAGCTACAGTTGCCACGACTTTTTGTATGTAACATTACGGCATCCGATAAATCATTTTTACGGAAAATTCGCATGCCATTGAGATATTATAAAAAATAAAATTACATGCATTAAAAAAACAGATAATGCGTGCCAAGTAAAAAAGGAGTTACTGATGCTTATGTATAATAAAATGTTAATGCAGTTTGAAAATAAATATTTATTAAAGGCATTCTCAATCTGCATTTTCTATACGTTTTAACCTTACTCACCTAATATTATTGGCTTGTTGTGCATTGCGATCTTTTTAGGGTCTTTGGGATCATACTTAATAGTCAACCCATTACCAGCCTTATAATTATCAATCTCATCTAATGCCAGGGCTTCTTTTATACTAGCCTCAACCTCCTGACCATCTTGCGTCTTAAAATGGACAGTAATCTGATATATGGGCTTATTACCCCCCCATGATGTAGTCTGATGTGAAGCAATGATGTCTGCCTCAACTGCAACACCTGTTTTAGCCACCCGACTTTCAGTAAAGCCGCTTTTAATTGTGGGCATTATCTCTGTTACTATCATTCGACCGAACGCAAACACTCCGACAACCACTAATAACACAGTTCCAACACTTGAAATTGAATCAAACATCATTACCTCTACTTAAACAAGAAGGGTTAAAGCTTTTGAACTCCAATGAATACCACCTGAAGTAATAAAAGCGCCTATCTTTTTCATTTCCATCGCAGAGTTTTTTAACTCAAATGACTTGTGTGAAAATGAGATGGGGTTAATGCTAGCACTAGTTTGCATATAGGCGAAACTAGCTCCTTTAAATGAAATTGACAGAAGTTCACTCGTAGTGTGCTTTTTGAAGTAGGTGATCGCTTTTTCAGCAAACGAGTGCTTATTAGTATCAGTTGTTTCGAAAATAGGTGAGTCGATCAAAACTTTCTCGCCGCTCTTTATCTTTATTAACTTAGGGCTATAAAAAGAAATTTCTCCGTCATTGACATTTTGAGTCCAATTGCCGCCGTTGACATTTACCAGCAGGCCTCCATCACCGATTTCTATATCCTGCCCGTTATCATATTTTCCCGTCAACATCTGAGTAACATGATGTAGCTCGGCCCCATCTATATTCGTCTCTCTTCCATCTTTAATTGTCACGTTATCACCACCACTGGTTATATTCAGCTTACGCCCATTCTTAATGGTTTCCGTCTGGCTGTTATTAAAGGTCGTGGTTTCCTCTTGATCGACAGTGGTCGTGCGCTTTGCCCGATAATAAAATGACGCATCACCGGTAACATCGTCCTTCTGCTCTTTCAGGATGGTGGTGGTACGATTGCCATCGACATTAACCGTTTTGTCATTTTCGACGGAGACTTTCATGTCTTTTTCGGAGTGCAATTCAACGGCTTCGCTGCCGGGGCGATCCTCGAAGAAGAGATAGCTGGCGTTGTCTTTGTTGCCATCCTTACTGCGCGTCATAAAGCCCATGCGCGTTGAATCATCGGGCAGTGACCATGGCGGCATGCTCGCTTCGTTGTAGACGCGTCCTGTCACAATCGGGCGGTCCGGGTCGCCGTTGATGAAGTCAATCACCACCTCATCACCCACGCGCGGAATTTGTACCCCGCCGAAGCCCTGGCCTGCCCACGCGCTCGACACGCGCACCCAGCAGGAGCTGGTGTCGTCCCCTTTCGCCTGCCGGTCCCAGTGGAATTTCACCTTTATCCGGCCATATTTATCTGTCCAGATACTCTCGCCCTGCGGGCCGACCACCTTCGCCGTCTGCGGGCCGTGGGTTTTCGGCCACGCCGTCACCGGTGCCGGGCGGAACACCACCGAGGAGGGAATCACGGTGAAGTCGGTACGGTGCACCGTCTCGCCGTCCGACCCGCTGGCGTAGCGGTTCTCCTCGAGGAAGTAGTTTGCCTCGGTGGTCAGGTACTCGCCGTTATCGCTGAAGAACGGCGCGTTGTAGAGCGCAAAGGTGTGGCCCGGCGCGATACCCGTCGCTGTGGCGGTGGCCTGAATCTGCTGGTGCTCCACCTGCCAGCGCTCCTGGCGGATGCGGGCGTAGTATTCGCCGTGACCGTGCTCGACAAAGCGTCCAGGCCAGTCGTAGACGTCAATGCTCCCCGGCTGCGGCGAGGCAGGGTTCTGCCGGGCCTGGAACAGCCACGCGTTCGGTTTGCGGAAGTCGTAGTCATCGAGGCTGTAGATACCCGGCGTCACGCTGTCCTCCAGCGCCCACTGGCTGATGCCCTCTTCGCTGGTGCTGCCGCCGGACGGCGTCGGGTGGTAGGGAATGGTTTCGTACCCGCTGAAGGGCTGGTGTTCGGTGGCGGCGTCCGTCAGCACCATCACATGCCGGTCGGCTTCGTGACTGAAGTGGTAGGCAATGCCTTCAAGCTCCATCAGACGGCTGATGAAGTCAAAACTGCTCTCCTGGTACTGTACGCAGTAGCCCCAGCTCCGGTAGCTGCCGGTCAGACGGTCCTCAAGGTTCACCTGGTATTCGCCAAGCAGCGTTTTCACAATCTGCGGCACCGTCTGCTCCTGGAAGATGCGCAGGTTGCGGTCGCGCTTCATCGGCCACACGTCCGGCTCCACCGTCAGCCGGTAGACCGCATACCGCGTCCCGGACATCTCCGTGGCGCTCACCGCCACGCGGGTGATTTTCCCGTTGAAGTGGCGCATGCCGCCGGCAATCCCCTGCGTCGGCACATTCACCGTCACCGGCTGGCCGAGCAGCTGGCTGCGGTCGATACGCGCGTCGGTGCCCAGCACCGTCAGGGAGAAGGCAAACGCTTCAGACAGCGCCTCGCGACCGGTGAGTTTCCAGAAAAGCAGGCCGTCTACCGGCAGCTTGACCGTGATCCTGTCTTGCATGGTGAAGTCCTCTGTGACATCTGATTTTAATGTGGGGTGAGCTGGCAGTGCAGCGTTAGCGAGCGCGATGGAATTTCAGGCTTTGAATAATTTCCTGATATTGCTGTTGATAAGACTCACTGAATTCACCCGGGCAGGTACCCACATAGCTGACCATTTTCTGACCCGTTGCAGGATCCGCCAGCAAAATGATGGTTTGCCGCTGATAAATGATCCGGTTGTCATTGCTGAACTGATAAAACAACTCGACGGCAGGATTGCCATCAACGTCTAACATTTGGGTGGATTCGAGGTGAAAATCGGTGAGCGTCATCTCCAGCTCGCGGATCTTTCTGGCGGCGACGGTATGAACCTTATCATCGGCTTTGGCGCTGGCACGAGAGACAACAAACGTAAATTCACTGCCACCGTTATTACTGTGTGTTAATAAATTCATAGTTCTGTCTTTTTTATAGGTCGGACGAGACTAAGGTCGTGATGAAAAGAAGAAGCCGTTGCTCCCTGCAGCAAGGTGAAATGATACGCGCGGGATGATGCTCCCGCGCGTGACCGGGTCAGGGTGCCCGGGTAAACAACGATTACCGCGGCTGCGGATTGATAAGCCAGGTGCCCGGGTTAGCAATATCGACAGTCTGGCTACGAGTCTGGCCATTGCCTTCCAGCACCAGCTCGTAACGGCCCGGTTTCACTTTCAGAGAAGCAAAACCGTTGGTGGCCGGTGAAACAGACTGGCTTTCGCCGTTGAGCGTCAGCTTCTCGCCCTCGTTCATACGAACAAAGAGTTGTGCTATCGGTGCCTGCGAGGTCACTGGTGCGGCGCTCGGCGTTTCACTCTGGCTCTGTGCTGGCTGAGTCGTCGGCTGTGCAACTGGCTCGCTCTGGCGCGGCGGCTCGACAGGCGCGCTGTTCTGCTGCGGCTGCGAGTTATTCACTGTCTCCGTTGCGCCCTTTTCTGGCTCTGAGCTGCTGCTGAACAGCAGCGCGCCAGCGACAACACCGACAATCACACCTGCCGCGACCAGCGCAGGCAGTTTGTAGCGCTGCCAGCCAGCAACCTCAACTTTTTCCGGCGTCTCTTCAACCGGTACCAGCATGGTGCCAGGCTGCTTCACGTTCAGCACATCGTCGATCCCGGCGACCGGCATCTCAATCAGCGCGGCAAACTCATCTATCGACTGCGGACGATCTTCCATCTTCAGCGCCAGCGCGCGATCAACAGCCTGCAACAGTGCATGAGAGTAGCCCGGCAGCCCGCGCTGGGTCAGCGGGACATAGGTGTCCTGAATGCTGCGCACTACGCTGACCGGCGGCGGTGAGCCGATGATCATGGTATGCAGCACGGCACCCAGGGCGTAGATATCGGTCCACGGCCCCTGCTCGCTCTCGTTATCGTCGGTGTATTGCTCGATCGGCGCATAGCCCGGGCGCAGCATGGTTTCGGTTTCATCAGAAATCGAACCGATACTGCGGCGCGCGGAGCCGAAATCAAGCAACACCGGTAAGCCGTTTTCCTGAATCTGGATATTGTCCAGTGAGATATCACGATGGAGATAACCCTCATCGTGAATGGTCTTGATTGCCCCCAGCAGCATCGGCAGCATGCGGCGGATCCAGGCTTCATTGATCAGTGCCGGATTCTTCTCACGCAGGCGCGACAGCGTCGTGCCGCTGTAGAACACCGTCCCCATGTATGCGGTGTCGTTCTGCACCCAGAAACGCAGCACATGCAGCAGGTTCGGGTGGTTAAAACGGGCCAGTAAACGGGCTTCCTGGATAAAACTGTTCAAACCGGCGGTAAACGCTTTACTGAAGCGCTCGCTGCGCAGCACCAGCGTCATGTCGTCGTTACGCACTGCCAGCGAAGAGGGCATAAACTCTTTTATCGCGATGGTTCGCTCAAGCTGGTGATCCCAGGCGCGATAGACGATGCCGAACCCTCCACCACCGATCACTTCTTTAATTTCAAACTCATTGAAGCGATATCCCGGTGGCAACGCGTTCGGTACACTCCGGTTGTTATCGTGATCCGTCATATTGGAAAACTCTCTTGATAATGGCGTTACGCCGCAAACTGACAGTGAAACTCACCCTGCTCAAACGTGACACGTAAACGCTTATAATGCTCGTCTCGCGCGCTGGCGTCGAGTAATAGCTGGCTCATAAGCGGCAGCAAAGTGTTGGTAAGGATGGAGTCAACCATACGTCCGCCCGATTCCACTTCCGTACAGCGGGCGACGATCTGTTCAACCACGCTCTCATCCACTTCGGAAACGATGCCATGGTTCTCTTCGAGACGACGCTGAATACGCTTAAGCTGCAGACGCACGATCATCGCCAGCATCTCATCGCTCAACGGATAGTACGGTACCACCAGCAGACGGCCTAACAGCGCAGGCGGGAAGACCTGCAGCAGCGGCGCGCGCAGCGCGTCACGCAGCGCGTCCGGTTCCGGCATCAGCTCCGGGTCGGCGCACATACCGGTGATCAGATCGGTACCGACGTTGGAGGTGAGGATGATAATGGTGTTACGGAAATCGATATGGCGGCCTTCGCCATCTTCCATCCACCCTTTATCGAACACCTGGAAGAAAATCTCATGCACATCGGGATGCGCTTTTTCAATCTCATCCAGCAGCACCACGCTGTAGGGACGACGGCGTACGGCTTCCGTTAACACGCCGCCTTCACCATAACCGACGTAGCCCGGAGGCGCGCCTTTCAGGGTGGAGACCGTATGCGCTTCCTGGAACTCGCTCATATTGATGGTGATGATGTTCTGCTCGCCGCCGTAGAGCGACTCTGCCAGCGCCAGCGCGGTTTCGGTTTTACCGACACCAGAGGGGCCGCAGAGCATAAACACGCCGACCGGCTTGTTCGGATCGTCAAGGCGCGCGCGCGAGGTGCGAACACGTTTGGCAATCAGCTCCAGACCGTGACGTTGACCAATAACGCGTTCATTTAAGGTATCAGCCAGTTTCAGCACCGCGTCGATCTCATCTTTCACCATCCGGCCCAGCGGAATGCCGGTCCAGTCAGAGACCACGGCGGCAACCACGTTGGCATCCACGGAGGTAAAGAGCAGCGGCTCGTCGCCCTGCAACGCGCGCAGCGCATTTTGCTGCTCGGTAAGGGTGGCGCGTAACTCAGCCAGCGCCTCTTCCGGCGCGGTGTGCAGCTGCGCACGCTGGGCGATGATGCTGTCCACCAGCGCCTGCTCCTGCTCCCAGCGCTGCGTGAGCTCATCGCGCTGCGCGGCCAGTTTCTCCAGATCGGCCTGCAGTTTCACCACGCGCTCGCTGTCGCCAACAGCGACTTTGGCTTCACGATTGGCGATCTCGATCTCCACGTCCAGCGCGTCGATGCGGTGCTGGCAATCTTCCAGTTGCGGCGGCGGTGAACTCTGGCTAACGGCAACGCGCGCGCAGGCAGTATCAAGCAGGGCAACCGCTTTGTCCGGCAGCTGTCGCGCCGGAATATAACGATGCGACAGCTTCACGGCGGCAACTACGGCTTCATCCAGCAGCAGTACGCGGTGATGTTTCTCCAGCGCTGACACGGTGCTACGCAGCATCAGTACCGCTTTCTCTTCGTCTGGCTCGGCGACCTGTACGGTCTGGAAACGACGGGTCAGCGCCGGATCCTTCTCAATGTATTTTTTATACTCAGCCCAGGTCGTGGCACCGATGGTGCGCAGCTGTCCACGTGCCAGCGCCGGTTTCAGCAGGTTGGCGGCATCGCCAGTGCCCTGCTGGCCGCCTGCGCCAATCAGCGTGTGGATCTCATCGATAAAGAGAATGATCGGCGTCGGGCTGGACTGCACTTCGTTAATCAGCGCCTGCAGACGCGCTTCAAACTCCCCTTTCATCCCTGCGCCCGCTTGCAGCATGCCGATATCAAGCAGCCACAGCTGAACGTCAACCAGCGGCTCAGGCACGTCGCCACTGGCGATACGCAGCGCCAGGCCTTCGACCACGGCGGTTTTACCCACCCCGGCTTCACCGGTCAGCAACGGGTTATTCTGGCGACGGCGCATCAGGATATCGACCATCTGGCGGATCTCTTCGTCGCGCCCGACAACCGGATCGATCTTGCCATCACGCGCACGCGCGGTGAGATCCTGGCCATACTGAGCAAGCGTCCCCTGCTGAGTGGGTGCAGCAACACCGCTTTCATCATTCAGGGCGACCGTTGCCTGCTGCGTCTCTTTGCTGTTGGCACAAATGGTGTCGAAATTATCCAGCAGCGCATCGGCGCTGACGCGATCAAACTGTGGGGAGATGCCTTTCAGTACGTTGGCGAGGCTCCAGGTTTTCAGGATCCCCGCGAGCAGGTGACCGCCGCGAATGCGGGTGACGCCAAATTTCAGCGAACCGTAGACCCATGCGCGCTCAACCGCTGTATCAATATGCTCTGACAGGTCGGAAACGGAACTTGCGCCACGGGGCAGTTTATCCAGCGCCGCGACGATATCGCGCGTTAGCGCCTGCTCATCAAGTGAAAAGTGGCGGATAACCTGCTGCAGATCGCCATCCGACTGCTGCATCAACTGATGCAGCCAGTGAACCAGTTCCACATAAGGGTTACCCCGCAGTTTACAAAACGCGGTGGCGCTCTCCAGCGAGGTGAATAAGAGTGTGTCGAGTTTGCCGAATAAGACGGCGCGGCTGATTTCTGACATGGGTTCTTCCATTATTCATAATTAATTAGCACTTCATCCTTCGTGCTGTCTCGTCGATGGCGGCCCCATCTCCTTTGTCGCTTACGGGTGTAAGCGTCCGGGATACGCCGGCTTACCGTGCAACGCAACGCGAATGATTTTGTGCAGACGTCAGACAGGGATGCAAAATCGAAGGATTACCCCTCCGGGCTAAATACCAAATCTCCACGCGCTTCTGGTCTCGGTTGCATACCAAGCCAGGCGCTATACCCCAGACGGCTGTCGCCGCCCAGCGCGGCGCCGACAACATCTTCGCTGCGCAGGATAATTTTCACCGCCCACTGATACTCAATGCCCAGATACTGGCGCACCCAGTCACGAAGCGCAGCGACATACTTCTCTCCCGGCAGAAAGCGCCGGTAGGTTTCAGCCGGTAGCGGGCCGATCTCAATGCGAAATTTATGGCACACATCGCGCACCGCCTCACCAAGAAAGGTGGACTGGCCCAGACGCGGCGCGTGCCGTCCACCCTGCAGGCGTGCGCGTTCGCGCGGGCTGAGCGGCATCCACTGCGGAACGTTCTCCACAATGTTGACCGGCACATTGAAATAGCCGCGCAGGATCTTCGCCAGACCTTCAGGATCGCGACCGTTACGGGTTAAGTGCCCCGCCAGCGCGAAGCGGGAATGGGGGCTGAGCGTCCCCTTCTCCAGCTGTCCCGGCTGCCCCATGCCGATCAGCGATGCGATATAGTGCTCGAAGCGATTATTGTCTTTGCGATCGAGAGAGACCGTCGGTTGCGCATCCGCCCACGCACGATAAAAGAGCAGCGTCAGCCGATGATGGAACAGATCGGCAAAGGCGCTCATGCTCTCATCCTGATGGTGGTCGATACGCTCGCGCGCATACTCCGTCAAATGGATGGGCAGCGGGCCGTTAGGGCCAAAAAGACCAAAGCTGTAGATCGACACATCATAGAGCGGCGATGCTTCGCGCTTTTTCACCCCGGCGAGCGTTGCCGGCGCGAAACTGAGCGATGGCGTCTGCCCGACGCGCAGCGACTCAAAGCGCGGCAGCGGTGCGCGCCCCAGCGGGTAACGCTCACCGCCGCGCGCATCCACGCGACGCAACAGAGTAAAGAGATCGTAACGCCACGGCGTTGCCATCACGTTCTGCCAGAAGGCATCCGGCAAGCTGTTCAGGCGGACGATCGCAGGCTTGAGCGCGGGCGTGTCGGTCATATCAGCGCCCTCTTGCCCATACGCGGCGGCCAGTAGCCTACTTCGCCGCGCTGCTGGCTCTTGAGGGTAAACTCCGTAAAGCTGTTCATACCCACCAGTCGGGCAAAGACGCGCTCCAGCACGCTGCCGAAAAGCCACGGGCTGAAGCCAGAGAAGGCCTGCTCATCGACGGTAAGGGTAATGCCAACGCCACGAGCAAAGACAATAGGCCCCGGCTCCGGCACCCGGCGATGTACTGGCTCCAGCACACAGTGGCGCACGCCCTCAATCTGGCGTGCCACCGGCGCTTCCGCCAGCCGGGTATAGAGCCCAAGCAGCTGGCGCAGCGCCGCAGCGCCTTCTCCGTTTTCGCCATCCATCAGGCTGAGGTAGTTCATCTGCAGCTGGCTGATTAAACGCCAGGTACTGAGCCCTTCCGCCAGCGCCGGACGCGGCGGCGTCGGCCCTTTGCGCAGCTTGAGTGATTTCACCGGCAGCGAATCGGGCAGCACAAACTGCCCCATATCCTGCTGCAGCATCAGCGGCAGATCGCGGCTGGTGCACAGCACTTCTGCGGTGATGTAACGTAAATCTTCTCGCCACGGCGCATGCTGCTCATCCACCAGCGAGGCGAAGACCTCAGAGCCGATATAGCCGGTGCGGGTGCCGTAGCGCTGGGCATGCTCCGAGAGCGCGCGCTGCTCGCGGCGCACCGAGAAGTAGGCACCGTAATTGCCCTCATCCTGGCTCCAGCTGCTCCAGAACGGACGGAAGGTCTGCTCATCGCGCTGACCGTCGACGCTGGCGTGGATTTTGCCAACAGAGTAAATCTCATAATCCAGCGGACGAATGTTATCGACCACCAGATGGTATTCGTGCAGGCTTTCGCTCAGCTTCTGCCGCTCGGCGATCTTTGGAAACAGGTTAATGACTGGCGTGCAGTGCAGCGCCAGATGGCTCTTATCCACCACCCGCTCCAGCTGACCGTCCGCTTTATCAAGCAGAATAATGATATCGAAGGATTTGGCTTCGCCGCTGCTTTCCAGCATGGTGCGCAGCCCTTGCAGGCTGATAAAGAGAAAACGCGACGGGAAAGCAAAATACTCTTGTAGCAGCCGGTAACCGTCGAAATTGCGCAGGTCGTCAGGCAGCAGAGACTGGTTAGCCTCAAAGCCTTCCTGGCGCAGCGCATCATCCGCCAGCACATGGAGTGCTGCCTGCGGCGCGTTTGCCTGGCAGACCATGCCTACCTGATGCTCCATCAGCAGTTCGAGTAGTTGCAGCGCCTGCATGTCAGGCCCGCTCAGGAAGAGTTCCAGACGGTCAAAGTCGAGATGGCTGAGATTGACCGGGCCATCGCAGCTCAGGCGAATACGCAACGCGCTCTGCGCGCCGCGCTGGCTTAAACCGACCTGCGCGAGCGGGAGATCGGCAGGTACGCCGCCAAGTTCAACCTGGCTGATTTTCAGCGGCAGCAGCGTGACGTCGTGGGCGGTGGTGTAGCTACAGGTGACGCCATTCTTCTTCATCACCTGGCTGTCCATCATGGTGCCGCGCGGCACCACAAACCCGTTGCTCAGATCGCCTTTGGCGCTGTCCGGCTGCAGTTCTGCAATCGCCATTGAGGGGGTCGGTGCCAGGTAGTTCGGCGCGACCATCTCCAGCAACCGCTGGGAGAAGCGCGGAAACTCGGCGTCCATTTTTAACTGTACGCGGGAGGTGAGAAAGGCAAAGCCTTCCATTAGGCGCTCGACATAGGGGTCGGACACATCCATCCCCCGCATGCCCAGACGTCCGGCCACTTTTGGGTAGCGTCCGGCAAACTCCTGGCCCATCTCACGCAGCCAGGCGAGTTCGCGGTTGTAGTACTCCAGTAATTTGCTTTCCATGAATTACCCCGCGTCTTTCAACTCGAAATGCCCGTTTTCAAGATCCACATCGGTGCGAAAAAGGAACTCCAGCGGATAAGGAACACACCACAAACGACCTTTGATCTCAATCGACAGAATATTGTGCAGATCCAGTGATTTGGTATCGGAGATGCAGCGCACCTGCAGGCCCTGCGGCAGGATGCGCGGCTCAAAGTGCAGGATCGCATCGGTGAGCTTGCGTTGAATATCATTCCATTCAATATCGGACATCCGCTGGCCCGCCAGCGGCGAAATACCGAAGTTGACCACCGAGCGGCGCACCTCATCGAAGCCGGAGAGATCCTGCTGCGCTTCGTTATTGATGGTATTAAACAGCCACTGCAGATCGCGCAGCACGTTGCGGCGCAGCGCCGAGTGGGTGATCAGATTGTTATTCGCCGGCTCCTGCGCTTTGTCCGGTGCGTCATCGGTCAGGCGATCGAGCAGCGAGGGCTGCATTTTGTCGCGCGCGCCGACGGTATCTTTGCCGCGACGCGAGCGCCAGCCGCTGCGCAGCAGATCGCCCTCGTCATGTTGTGCGGAGTTACTCATTCGTCGCGTCCGCAGCGAAGGTCACTGTGGCGAGATCGAGCAGCGAATATTCGGCACCGTCATTGAGCCACACTTTTTGCCCCATCCCGAGGTAGTGCGCAGACTCGCTCGCAAGCTGCTGCCATTCGGTAACGCGACAGAGTTTAAAGCGATCTTCTGCATTAGCCTCCAGCGGATAGCGCGCCGGGATCTGGCACACCTGTTCACTGCCATCGCGCAGGCGCACCAGCGTGTGGCGCCAGACTAAATCGGTGACGCTGGCGGGCGGCTGAAACTGCATCGCGGAGATGGCGCTAAACGGCAGCCAGAAGTAGCGACCATTCACAATCGCTTCGCATACCGGCCCAAAGCGGCTGTCGCCATCCATCAGCCAGTCGAACGCTACCGTCTGCCCATCCTGTGTGGCGAGCTGACCGGGGTTGGCGTCGGCCTTCTCCAGCGCCGCGTCACGTAGCGCGTCGGCATCACTGCCCTGCGGATCCAGCGCGCTAATCATCTCTGCCAGCCACGGATACTGCTCGACCGGCGCAACCGGACGCGCCCGCCCGGCTATGACGTCGGCACGCTGACGCTCGCCTTCGATCGCCTGCTCCAGCAGGGTGACGGTCGGCTGTGCCTGCGGCTTGAGCCCCTGCCAGCTTTTTAACTGCGCCTGCGCGCGTGTCCAGTTGCCGTCCAGGCAGAGCAGCTGTGCGAACGCGGCGCGTAAATCGGCGTCGCCCGGCTGGGTGCGAATACGGCTCTCAAGCTGTGCAAGGCTATCCTGCAGGGATTCACCCGCCAGTTGTTGAAATAGGGTATTCATGGCTGCTCCTTAGTTGACGGTTTTGTAGGTCCCGACTGCGGGATCGCGCAACTGCGGATGCAGGGAATCAATCAGCAGAATATTGAGGCGGGTGCCCGGCTCGAACCACGGCGTCCAGACTTTGCGCACTTCATCAAGCCGCGCTTTTAAGCGCGTGGCATCGCTGGCAACTTCGCGTGAAATCTCGACTGCGACGGTGCCGTTGGCCTGCCAGCCGTTGAGGCTGTTGACGTAAGGCAGGATCATCCAGCTCTGCGCCAGACTGCCTTCGCTCACCACCATACGTTCGTTATTGACGGTAGTGATCAGCAAACGGTCGGCGTCCACTTTGTCGCTCAGGCCGCTCACCGGGAAACCGTGAACGAAGGTCATGGTAATTTTCTTTTCAGCGCCGTTGCTGACCTGCGTAACATCGCTGCGACCGTTCAGCCAGCCGCCCTTCTCGCATTTCCCATCCTCTTTAGCGGGGATGAAGAGTGCTGCCGCGCTGGCATCGCCCTGCCAGAAGGTGCGCAGATGGCAACCATCCTGCAGGGTGAACTCCTGCCACGGCGCGCGGTTGGCGGGTGGTGAGAGATCTTCAGGGCGGCCAACCGGCTGCTGAAGCGCAGTGGTCTGCGCTGGCGCTGCGCCGTTTGAGGTGACGACCGGCTGCCACTCTTTGGCTTTATCTGCGGTACCTTCAGCCAGCGTCGCGCCTTGCGCGTCGGTCAGTTTCCAGTGTACCTGGGTCAGCGCGCCGCACTGGTTTTCCAGCAGCGCGCCAAGACGGGGTAAGAAGTTGTTCAGCACGGAAGGCTTTTTCTCGCCGCCGGTGACAATGCGCAGCGGCAGCGTCTTGCCGCACCAGCTTTTGGGAGTGTTATCCTCAACATTGTCGATCCAGACATCCAGTTTTTGCGAAGGCGATTGCACGATGCGGTAGTTTTCTGCCTGCGCGCTGCCACATGCCGCAAGCAGGGCCAAACCCGGTAGCCAAAGTTTCATAAAAGTCCTTGTAAGCTGTATCAATCACGAAGAGGGAAAAACTGAGCGGCTTCAGAGATCGTATGCAAAAGCGTGGTCTCCTGAGGCGTACCCATCCACACCGCCACGGCGCTGTAGTTATCCTGCTGGGTTTGTGACCCGGCACCGTTTTTCAGCAGGATTTGATTCATTAATGTCAGCCACTCGTCGGGCGTATTGACCATATGCAGCGACTGCTGCATCTGCTCTTCGGTGACGCCGTGCCAGAAACCATCCGTACACAATAAGAAAGCGTCACCATCTTCAATCGGCACCACATCACTGTAGCTCGGCTCGCGCTCATCTTCGCCGAGGCCAAGCGCGAAATAGAGCAGGTTGCCGTTAATGCCTTCAACCTGATGTCCGGCGTCTTTCATCTGCTGGACCAGGCTGTGATCGGTGGTCACATGATATAGCCAGCCGCGGCGAAAGAGATAGAGGCGGCTGTCTCCGGCGTGGGCCCAGTAAGCCAGCTCGTAATCGCGATCGATAAACAGGCTGACCATGGTGGTGCCCATGCGATTGTAATCCCGTACCGCTTGCTGCTCTTTACGGATTGCACGGTTCGCGCCGTTGATGTAGTTGCGAATGTACTGGGCATTGAGGTGCTCATCGCCGTCAAACTCGGTGATGATGGCATTGCGCGCCAGTTCGGCCGCCTTGTCACCGCCGGGCAAACCGGCGATGCCATCGCAGACGACAAAACAGGCGGCACGCTCGCCGATAGTTTCTCCGGTCTGATCCTGATTACTGGCACGCTCGCCTTGTCGTGATATTGAGGCGGTGCTGATATTCATTCTTCCGATCCGCTTTGTGAGTCTTTGTACTGGTTAACCTCCATGTCGTAAGCGTGGAGGAACGCTTCACCGAACAGGGTATGGAAGTCATCGTCAATCTCACCGGCGGTTTGCGCATAGGTGCGCACAAAGTAGTCCCACATCGCGGCCTTGCGGTTAGAGAGCACGCCAAGACGTGAGGTCGCGCCGTCACGTTTTGCATCTTCTTCCAGCTGCTCAGGATTAAAGGATTGCAGCATCGCCGCGATAATCGCGCGGATACCGGAGATCATCCCCAACTGGTGCGCCTGCAGGTCGATCAGCGCATCGCGCACCGATTTTTTCGGCGGCATAAAGCCTGGCATGCGGTTACCGAACATCTGCATCAATACGGTTTTACCCGACGGCAGCAGTTTGAACGGGTTGTTTGCATCGTCCAGCACCATCGTCATATCTGCTTTCACGCCGCGCTTTAAGATTGAACGCGAGGAGAGCAGCGCCACGGTGCCCTGCGAGAACATACTTAACATCTGGCCAAACTGGCGCATGTTCTCTTTATCAAACTGCGGAACGGGCTGCATATCGCCAAGCCCCATCCCTTCGAGCAGTGCTTCGAGCAGTTCGCCTTGCAGCACATCGCCGCTGTCGCCGGAGGTGCTGGCAGGTGCTGATTTCGCGCCGGGGCTCTGCACCGGATCGATACGCAGGCGCCCTTTCGGGGTCTGCGCCGCGCTGCGCTGTACCGCCTGCGGCGTCGGCAGCGTGATGCCGGCATAATCCTGCGGCTCCTGCACGCCTTCATGCAGCGGCATCGGCTCCTCTTCGGCGAAGAGCGGCGTGCCGCTCAAATCGTCTGCGTGTAGATCGGTAATAATCGGTTGTGGCTCTGCCGGCGGCTCGCTGGCCTGCAGATCGGTAATGATCGGCGAAGAGGGCTCCTGCGGTTTTGCCGGGGCAATCTCATCAGCATGCGCCAGCGGCACGGCGCCGCTCAGCAGCCCGAGCGGATCGTCGCTGCGTGCCTGCGGAGCACTGCCGCTGCCGCCAAACAGTGCCAGCGGATCGAGTTCGTCGCTCTCAGGTGCACTCTCTTTCGGTGCCTGTACTGGTTCAACCGGCGGGACTAAGGTCGATGGCGTGGCGTCATTAAAGATGCTGTCGTTTTTAAACAGCTGTTCGTCATTGAACAAATTGTCTGAATCGAGCGATTTTGGCGCGACCAGCGGTTCGTGGTTGCCCAATAATGAGAGCGGGTCTTCCGGGTTGCGCTCCGGCTCTTTCGGCTCAGCAAAAGGATTGAAGTTTTGCGGCTCGGCGGGTTTGGCACGGCTGCTGGAGATGCTGTCGGAGATTGAGAACTCCTGCATCAGGCTGTCCCAAATTTCCGTCGGCACGGAGGCTGGCGCGCCCTCTGCTGCGTTTTTCGGCGCAGCGGTCGGCGCAGGTGCAGGCTTCGCCGTCGGTGCAGGCGTTGGCTTCGGATACATCTCCTCGGCCATGCGGCTTACCGGCTGCGTGTCCTGAATAAGATCGCTCACTTCGATGCGGTATTCATCGATACCAAGAATGTCCCCATCCTGAAGCTCGACCTGACGGCCGCGCTCAAGCGGGATGTCGTTGAGCACAACGCGCGTCACGTTGCCGCGGTTGGTGACACGGCATTCACCCGTGCCGGAGATATGAACAATGGCCTGCAGACGGGAAATAGAGCGGTCGTTATCCGGCAGCACCAGATTATTGTCGGTGCCGCGGCCAATGGTGCCGCCCGGAGGATAAAAGTCGCAGCGGCTTTGCGGCGGCTGATGACCGGGTTTATTGGTGATAATAGTGAATCGCATCGCGTATTCCTGCTGGAGTTATGTGCACTCAAACGGCGCCGTTTTGGGTAAAGCGGCTGCGTTTGAATACGGGCACCTGGAGGCGTTTATTCAGCCCACTGCGGGGAAGGCAGTGCGCCCTCCCCGCTATTGTGAAACGACTCAGACGCCATCCAGGCTATGTGCCAGGGTTTCCAGACGATCGTTCATCGATTTTTTCAGGCACTCTGTATCCGCGTTACAGCTATTACGCTGGCTTAACCACGCTTTCTGCTGTGATTGCAGCTGCTTGTCGAGGTCCTTGTTACCCACTTTAACCGCTTCCTGGCGGAAAGAGCGGTAGGAGCGCGCGACGCTGTTGTCCAGTGACGCCAGCTCGCGATCGCTACAGATCGCTTTTTCCGGCGCAGAAGCCGCTTTAGCGCAGTCGAACGACGCTTTCGGCTTGCTGTTTTTATCTACCGGCGCGAGTAACAGGATGGTGCCATCCGTCCAGTTGAGCAGTACGCTTTTGTTCACCACTGCGAAACTGGCATCAGCGCCCGGATCACCGTTAGAAAAGTTTCCTGATGCACAGGTAATGTTCTCAACCTGCGCTTTCGCTTTACCGTCTAAGCCCAGCTCATAGGTTTTAGCTGCGTCTTTCTCAGGAATAGATTGCGTTGCCGCAACCCAGGCGTTAAGCGTAGAACCGTTCTCTTTTATCGTCGGTGACTGGCAGTTTGACCCACCCGGCAGTGACGTAGAGATCCCCTTATCGGTCACACTCAGAAAGCGTCCCACCAGGCGATCGTCATTGAACTGATAGTTCAGGGTACGTTCAGATTCCGTATTGATAAAAGCTTGCTTAACCTGCCACTCGCCCGTAACCAGCGACTTCGCCGCCAGCGCCAGTGACGGCAACAGGGTCGCGGCGGAGATTGCCGCCGTCAGCATCACAATTTTATGCGTCTTCATCGGTCAGTTATTCCCATAGTCGCCGTTTAAGTAAAGATTCACTTCAAAGTTGCGACGATTAATCAAGCCTTTCACCACTTTATGATTACTGGTAACGGCGCGTTTAATTTCCGTCATCGCGTCAGAGATCTGCCCACGGTTGATAAAGCCAAACACATTTCTCAGTCGTCCTCCTGGGTTATAAGCGAAGGAGACCAGTGCATCAAACTCATACTGTTTGAGAGGCACAAAAATACCATTTCTGACACTGTTGACATACGGGGGTACCGTTGCACGCAGTAAGTTTGTCTCCTGCTCATCCGTCAGGCGCACCAGTTTGGCGTTATCTTTCGCAAACTGGCTCGCTTTGTCGTCCTTCAGCCCGGCGGCTTTACTGATCTTCTCTGCTGTAATGGCATCGATACCAATTTCCATCATTTTAGCTTTGATGGACTGCTCAGATCGCTCTTTCATATCGTAGCCAGGCCCAAGCGTAACGCCGCTTGCGCCGCCTGGCCAGTGCAGATAACAGCTTTTGTTCGCCCAGGCTTCACGATGAAAAATGAAGCTCATACCGCTGGCGGAAATATCCATTGCGCCAACCGCCTGACGCCCTGCGCTGCCAGAGATCGGCGGCTGCGGCGCGCGGGTTGTCACGGGTTTACCCAATGCAGCGAGCGTACGACGCCCGACAATACCGTCCACATGGAGATTCTGTTTAGCCTGGAACTGTTTGACAGCCATTTCCGTTTTTAAGCCGAAAATACCATCATCACCGACGTTAAACCCTGCCTTACTCAGCAGTTGTTGTAACTCTTTGACATTCGTACCACGATCACCCTTGCGCAGAACACTCATTCGTTCATCCTCAAAATATTCTTTAATATTTATACGCATTCAAACGACACAGCTTTCAGCAAAGCTGCTGCGTTTGAGTAGCAATAGCTCTCTGTTGCAGGAAACACGCTATTTGATAAGAGGAAGTCAAAACTAAAGAGGAAATGTGTGGTGTTTATCAGAACGAAAACAGGGTGAGCCCTTGCGGGCTCACCGAAGCAATTACGCTTCTTTGTTTTCTTTGATGTTCCAGCCAGCGCTGGTTTCAGCACCTTTACCGCCGGAAGAGGACTGCTCCCAGTACTGCTGTTTCACTTTCGCAGCCTGGAACGCATAGGTCACACCTACGGTGTCGCCGTTGTCAGCACCGGTGTACTGAACGGAGGTCACCAGCACGTCTTCCAGAGTGATGCGAGCATATTCAACCTGCTGACCACCTGCTTTGCAGACAGAGAGTTCAACTTTGGTCAGATGCTTGCCGCTGGAGCAGTGCTTCAGGATAGCGGTAGTGGATTTGTCAATGAGTGCATTTACATGCAGGTCGTTGAAATTGACTTTACCGGCACCGCCGCCACCGCCAACACTCATGTTCCCTGGCTGTGAAGCACCCCAGGAGAAAGATGTGATATCAGTCCAGCCGGTGTGGTTAGAGTCTTTGGACTCGCCCGTAACTCCATCGACCTTCAGAAACATATCAATAGCCATAATATTTACTCTTCGTTAATGATAAATATTGCTTTCGAAAAAGCGCTTATATGGCAAATGGGTAAGAATGGGGCTGAATAAAACCGTCCATATTTTACCTCTGCCTCTTTACATTCCGAAAAAACGGATGTTTCTTCAGAAATTCGTTTTCTCTTTTACAAGAAAAATAATTCGTGGGTGTTAATTAATTATGAAGATTATTCGTTAGGGAAATCCTGAACCCGAGTAAAATCCGCATAGTTAAATAGCACTACTCTTCTCAACCTGTCTGTCTCAGGACCTTGATTCCCCAATAAAATTCAATACAACCCCTGCAACCCAATGGGCGTTATTATTATGGAACGTGTTACGGGAATTGTTAAACTGCTTAATTCAGGTATTGACTTCCAAACTCGTTTTCAGGATCAAATGAGACCCACAGAATTTATCATAAATACCATTTGATTTTGTTCGGGCGCTGCATAAACGATAACGAAGTAAACGTTAGAATAAGGCACGATTTACATACAGCTTACTCACAAAAATCACTTCAACTCCCAAAACCAAATCTCTTTGCAGTTAGTATGGCAACCACTATTGCAATCTATTTCGTTCTCAGCCACTGGTTCAAGCAAGTCGATATGACCGCCGCCATAACCCGAAATTCTGTGGAAGTAGATAACGCCTCTACGATTACGTAATTTCCTCCCCGCTTCGCGGGCATCACGGTAGACTTCAGCTTTGCCGAAAACATTATCTTTATAGAGTTGATCGGCCATAAGTTTAGCGCCCGGCTCTATTTTTTTACCTTTGTATGGGCCATCTTTAATGATCATCCGGCCAACAAAATCAATATTATTTTTCAACAGCGCCATGCTCATTCTGACAGCACACGTGTTTTCGAAATCGGGGTTATCGCGTTTCAACTTATGAAAGTCATAACCAATTTCTTGAAACAACGCTTCTGGAGAAAGATAGCCAGGTTTATGCTTTAAGGAAGAGTGATGATGGCGTTTAAGTTGTTCATATAATGGTCTCATTTTTTATTTCCCTTTTTGCACGGTGCTAATTCAGACATGGCATCAACAATTGTTTTCGATGCACGCTGCTTTGCTTTTTCTGCAGTAAGGTTTTCGAGATATGAGTAAAGATTTTCATGAATCGACGAAGGCAGAAGTCGATTATAACCGCACCAGACACTCCCCTCGGTGGTATCAAGCACTCCCAGAAGGTACATATCCGCTTTGATGCGTTCGCGTTCATTTGTTTTAGAAAACCAGGCATCGGCAAAACGCTTTGTGCTCATATTGACATCAAAGCCATTCAATAATGCCGGATCGCGCAGAAGGTTCGTTGTTGAATCTTCCGGTAACGCATCCGCCTGAGGATATTGATAAGTTCTGGTCTCAGCACCGGACAATGCGGAAAAAATGAGCAGGCTACCTGCAATAGCTATATTTGTTTTCATCACAAATCCCTCTGTTACGAAAATTATTGATTGACCGTAAGCGCATCGCGCTTACGGTCTTACAGCCTTACGCCTCTTTGGTTTTCAGCGACGGCAGTTTTGAAACCAGACGCAGAGAAACGGTCAGACCTTCCAGCTGGTAGTGCGGACGCAGGAAGAACTTCGCTGCGTAGTAGCCTGGGTTGTCTTCGATCTCCTGCACCTGCACTTCTGCAGCAGCCAGCGGTTTACGCGCTTTGGTCTCCTGCGAGGAGTTTGCCGGGTCACCGTCGACGTAGTTCATCACCCAGTCGTTCAGCCAGCGTTCCATCTCATCACGCTCGCGGAAGGAGCCGATTTTGTCACGCACGATGCACTTCAGATAGTGCGCGAAACGGCAGCAGGCGAAGAGATACGGCAGACGGGAAGCCAGACGCGCGTTGGCGGTGGCATCAGCGTCGTGGTACTCCATCGGTTTTTGCAGCGACTGCGCGCCAATAAAGGCAGCAAAGTCGGAGTTTTTGCGATGGATCAGCGGCATAAAGCCGTTTTTCGCCAGTTCTGCTTCACGGCGATCGCTGATAGCGATCTCGGTCGGACACTTCATGTCCACGCCGCCGTCATCGCTCGGGAAGGTGTGGCAAGGCAGGTTTTCTACCGCACCGCCAGACTCAACGCCGCGGATGGAGGTGCACCAGCCATACTCTTTAAAGGAGCGGTTGATGTTGGTCGCCATCGCGTAAGCGGCATTCGACCAGGTGTAGTTGTTGTGGTTCGCGCCATCGGTCTCTTCTTCAAAATCGAAGCTGTCGACCGGGTTGGTACGAATACCGTACGGCAGACGCGCGAGGAAGCGCGGCATAACCAGGCCCAGGTAACGCGCATCTTCAGACTCACGCAGCGAACGCCATGCGGCGTACTCGGTGTTCTGGAAGATCTTCGTCAAATCGCGCGGGTTCGCCAGCTCCTGCCAGGACTCCATCTGCATCACGCTTGGTGCAGTACCGGTGATGAACGGGCAGTGTGAGGCCGCGCCAATGCGCGCCATTTCACCCAGCAGCTCCACATCCTGCGGGCTGTGGTCGAAGTAGTAGTCGCCCACCAGGCAGCCGAACGGTTCGCCACCGAACTGGCCATACTCTTCTTCGTAGATCTTTTTGAACAGCGGGCTCTGATCCCAGCCGACGCCTTTATAGCGTTTCAGGTTGCGACCCAGCTCCTGCTTGGAGATGCTCATAAAGCGGATCTTCAGCATCTCATCGGTTTCAGTGTTATTCACCAGGTGGCTCAGACCGCGCCAGGCGCTCTCCAGCTTCTGGAAATCTTCGTGGTGAATAATCTGGTTGATCTGCTGCGACAGCTTCTCGTCAATACCGGCAATTAGATTCTGGATGGTGCGATAGGTGTCGGATGAGAATGTAACGGTGTTTTCCAGCGCCTGCTGCGCCAGCGTTTTCACCGCGCTTTCAACCGCAGAGCGCGCCTGATCGGTTTTTGGACGAAACTCTTTATTGAGCAGAGAGCTGAACTCGTCCTGGCTAAAGGACTGGGCACCCTGCTGCAGTTCTTGTTGTTGAGAAGGATTGCTCATCAATTATTCCTCTTTACCTTGCGCACTCTCGTCACTGTTCGGCATCTGGCTGAGTGATTTCAGCAGGGTCGGATCCTGCAGCACTTTTGCAATCAGCTCTTCAGCACCGTTTTTACCGTCCATATAGGTCAGCAGGTTAGAGAGCTGGGTACGCGCTTCCAGCAGCTTGTTCAACGGTTCGACTTTGCGGGCAACGGCGTCCGGCAGGAAGTCATCCATGCTTTCGAAGGTTAAATCCACGTTCAGACGGCCATCACCAGTCAGGGTGTTGTCTACGTTAAACGCGACGCGCGGTTTCAGCGCTTTCATGCGTTCATCGAAGTTGTCGACGTCGATCTCGAGGAATTTACGCTCTTCAATAGAAGGTAAGTTCTCCACCGGTTTCCCTACCAGATCCGCCATTACGCCCATCACAAACGGAAGCTGGATTTTGCGCTCCGCGCCGTAAACTTCCACGTCGTACTCGATCTGTACGCGCGGCGCACGGTTGCGGGCGATAAATTTCTGACCACTGTTACTCATTGCCATGATGTTCTCCATCGAATATACGCGGTGAAGGTTTGATGACAGGCAACACGCCTGCCGTCATAACGCGGTTTGCGTCACTCCTGACGCCCAAAAATATTTTGTAGCTGATTGACGCCGTCCGGCGCCAGATCGCGAATGATCTCCATAAAATCCAGCTCGATTAATCGCTGCACGCGGTCGATCATCAGCGGTGCGGGGTGGCTCGGCTCATGCTGGGCAAAGTACTGTTTTACCTTCTCCAGCATTAACTGTGCATCCGCACGCGTGGCGACCTGCGCGGTACGCCAGTCGGTCATCGCTGGTAGCGGAACGGCAACCGCAGGTTGCGCAGCGCTCTGCGTTGGTTGCGGCTCAGATGTGGTCTCTACAGGTTCATCAGAGCGGGAAGCGCGGCTAACACCGGCAATCATACCCACGGTCTTGAGTAACTGTTCCATTTCCGGCACCCCGCTTTCGCCCAGTTGTTCCAGCAGCCATGTACGGATGGTTTGCAGACGCCCTTCGATTTGCCCGATAGCTTCAATGCCAGGCTGACCGCCACGCGTCAACTCATCAATCAGGCGCACCCGTCCACCGGGATAGCCTGCACACTCTGTTTTGCTGCCGTCGAGCAGCGACTGCGCATCACGCACGATAATCTCATCGCCGTTACTGCGCAGTAATACGGACTGGCGAAGCGTGGTGGTTAGCGATGATTTATCGCTTAATCCGGCCAGTGCGTTAATACGGTAGAAGGGATCAAACTCGCCGCCGTCAGTCAGCGATGGCCAGAGCTGGTCCCAGTACAGGGAGAGGGCCTGACCCAGCAACAGCAAACCATCCGCATACCCTTCAAGGCCGCGGCGGCGTGTCCAGGCGTGGGTCAACGCCATCATCACGCGGATATCTTTGGTGCGTGACAGCAAGCCGGTGGCCAGTTTTTCTACGCGCGTCCAGTCAGCCGGTTCAGCCGGAATAATGGTGCTGCCAAACTGCTGCTCGGCTTTGCCAAGGCTCGCCTGCTCCATCGCCTGAAAATCGGCGTCGTACTCAAGGTTTTCACCGCACGGCTGCTCCGTAGTAACCGGAGCCAGTAACGTTTCAATAGTCATCCGCAACCTGCTTATTCATCAAACATCGGTGGGTAAAGACCGTGACGACCGGGTCTTGCGCCGCCTGCCGGTTCAAACAGTAGCGTAAAAAGTTGACCGGTAAAGTTGCCGCTGTGCACATGCGTGTAGAGCGGATACCCATCGCTACGGTTGGTCCACCAGAAACTAATCTGACGCTGCGGATCAAAGCACTCGGCGGCCTGCTGCCAGCCGATCGATGATTCGCCATCGCCTTCATAACCAATCACATCAAGAATTTCAGAGCGTGCTTCCGGCTCTGCCAACTGCACCGGCGGGATAGCAAGCAGCGCCTGATCGAGCTGCTCCGGCGAATAGCCGTTGCGTACGGCGTGGAGCATGGTGCGACCCAGTTGCTGATACCAGTCACCCGCTTGTGCCAGGTGACGCGGCGACCACTCCAGCGGGTTGATCGCCATCAGCGCGCAGAGCGGATACTGGCGGCCAACGCTATCGCGTCCGGGAAGCAGGCAGCCCATCTGAACCTGCTGTCCGCCCAGCATCGGCGGCACAACGAAGTTCCAGATTGGCGCATTGCTGAACTGCCGTTCACCGCCGCGCTGCTCCTCTTTTTGCCAGTTCATCAATCCCACCTGAAACCAGTGGGACCATTGACGCTGCAGAGCGTCTGGAAAGCGGCGCTGGAGAAAATCACCCGCACTGGGCAATTTCCCATACCAGCTAATTGCAGAAGTCGTAGTCATTAGGCGTTCCTTTGCGGATCAAGGACATGCGAATCGTGGAAGCTGGAACGGATTGCGGATACTGTTAGGCGCAAACTCCAGCGTGACCTGATGCCCGTCAACCGTGAATGTCGCCTGGCGGCTCAGGCTGCTGCTGCCAGGGCTCACGCGCGCTTTATCAAAAAAGCGGTTCAGCGCCCAGGCGCCGTTGGTCACCAGTGTTGCCGTTGTACCATTGGCCAGACCCAACTGCATGCGCACCTGGTTGGTGCCGCCTGTGCCCGGCCAGCTAACAATTTGTACTGCCTGCGGCCCGTGGCTGTAGCGCAGGATCTGTCCGTCCACATCCAGCGTCATATTGAGGATAGTGTTATCCATCCGCACTGTACGCACCGTGGTACGAAAAGAGGGTGTTGCACTGCCATTGGCAAAGAAGGCATCGCGAATCGACTGTGCCTGCTGGAACGGGACCAGCACCCCTTCGCTTCCCGGCAGCGTTTTGCCATCGATCCCCGGCATAAAGCGCCATGTGGCCTGCGTGGTATCAACTTTATTGGTCAGGTTATCGCGAAAGAATACATCCATCAGACCGGTGCCAGGGGCAAACATACGCGCCAGATCGTCCGGCGTCACTTCAGCGCTGGCAGAACGCACCAGCGGGTAACGCCCGGCGATTGCCTGGCGGCAGAAGCTGCCCACTTCAACGCTGATGCGTTTACGCACATTCTCCATATCACGACGTTGCGTATCGCTGCTCGCGCCGACCGCCATATTACTGAACATGGTTTGCAGACCGCCCGGCAAACGCCCTGCGCTGGCCTGCAGGCGGCTGATTGCTTCGCCACCCGGTGCTGGCATACCGCTGTTTGCGGCATCCTGGACCGCCGTCAGATAGCGATAAAGTTCATCAACTTGCTTGAGGAAATCATCAAAGACGATGGTTTTACCGCCTTTCTCCAGCGGCTGTGCCAGTTCGATAATCGGTGCAAAGTGCTCGGTCACGCGCTGTTCAGGCGTCTGGTTAGCGGCTGCGTTGCCCGCAGCGTTGTTTTCACGATTGCTGAAGAGCGACTCCAGCATCTGTGTACCGCGATTGCTACTTTCAGGGCTTTTCTCTTTCTCCGCCGCCGCAGGGTCATCGCGCACCAGCGTCAGTTGCTGGCTGAGGTTAACCACCAGACGGCGCAGCGGTGAGTTGTTGCTGGAGAGAACGCGCGCGGTGTTAATGCGCTGATTGAGATCGGCGCTGTTATTCAACTGAATATCGCTTAAGAAGCTGTCCCAGATGGTAATGAAGTCGCGAGCGTAGAGCTGGCGCACTGCATTATCCGTCTGCTGTTTGTCCTCAGGCTGCGTGGTTGAGCCTAATACCCATGCGTCATCTTCATGCAGTGAGGCGGTCACCGGGGCAATCTGCGCATTGAAACTGTTCCAGTAACCATCCGGCGTGTAGAGCCCCGGAATGCCATCGTTCACCGGCTTGCCGCTTTTACGCGAGAACACCAGTTCACTCTGCGGACCACCCAGCGTAGCCAGCGACACCGGCTTGAGGTTTTCATCACGCTCCAGCAGGCGTTTAAGGCGTCCATAGACACGCGTTGAGAGTGGCTGCTGGTTAATCAACGCCTGCTCGCGGCTGATGAGCGCGTCATCTTTTGCATAGGGTGAAGCGACAATCTGCTGCTCCAGCAACTGCGTCAGGTGCCACTCAAGCTGGCGGATCTGCGCTTTGGTAACGTTCTGCGGCAGGTTGCGCTCCAGATTGAGCATCACCCATGAGTGCAGGAATTTGCCATCGTAATGTTTCGGCTGGTAGAGCATCTGATACGCTTTCAGCGCTTCATAGCTGTACTCGACGTCACTGCCGTTGTCGTTACGCAGCCAGGTGGTGACGCGCATTGCTACTTCCGGCAGCAGCATCTGCTCCAGCGCTTTTCGGTAGAGCGCCTGCGAGGCATCCGACACATCGTTACCGCGATAGAGCCCCATCCGGCGGGTGATCGGCGGATGATTGATGTCGAACTCTTCACTCTGCGGCAGTTCGGCAAGGCCATTTAGCAGGGGCAGTAAGGCAAACAGATCCCCCTGCTGGCGGTTACGCAGCGCTTTAATCTCCTGATCGAGCGCCGGCACTTTCGCCTGGACTTCATCAAGGTAATCTTTGTTGTTGCCGTAGCTGGTGAACCAGAGCGCGCTGAGGATAACCAGCAGCGCCAGCAGTGCGGCATAACCAGACCAGATCACTGCACGGCTGCGCAGCTCCCACCAGCGGTTCTGCCCGGCAATCCCGGCTTCCTGGAAGATAACGTTTTGCAGCAGGTGCTTGATAAAGAAGCTCTGCCCTTTACCACCTGGCACCGGCTCATCTTTGCTGACCGAATCCCAGTTGTCGCCCGACTTGCCCTGAGGCAGAGAGAGCGCACGATTAAGCTCACCCATCACCCGATCGAATGGCAGACCTTCCTGCGTGCCGCTGGCGAAATAGATACCGCGCGGCGAGAACTCGGTCTCAAAGTTGGAGCGGGCAAAAATCGTATCCAGATAGTCAGACAGCAGCGGACGCAGCGCGGCAAACTCTTGCGGGAAGAGGAAACACTCGGCGCGCGCCTGCGGATCGCTTTCACGCAGCATCGTATCCGGCAGGCCGGCGTCCAGACGCTGTTGCAGCAGGGCAAACTCCTGAATGAAACTGCCCTGCAGATCGAAATCGGCGAGCTTCGCTTTTTCCCATGGGAAGGTGAAGCCCCAAATCTGGTCGCGCTGCGCTTTATCAAAGCCAGAGAAATAGGCGCGGAAACCCTTAAGCAGGTCAGCTTTGGTTACCAGCACATAGACCGGGAAACGAATCCCCAGTTGTTCGTGCAGTTCGGTAAGACGTTTACGCAGATTGAGTGCCTGCTCGCGCGAAGCTTCAGCAGACTGGGTCAGCAGATCAGCGATACTGATGGTAATAATCACGCCGTTAATCGGCTGGCGACGCCGGTATTTCTGCAGCAGGCCGAGGAATTTATTCCACTCGCTGGCATCCTGAATCTGCTCGCTCTCCTGCGTGGTGTAGCGTCCTGCGGTATCCAGCAGGACGGCTTCATTGGTGAACCACCAGTCGCAGTTGCGCGTGCCGCCAATACCGCGCAGTGCAGTTTTACCGAAGCGATCGGCGAGCGGGAATTGCAGGCCGGAGTTCACCAGCGCTGTCGTTTTACCGGAGCCCGGCGCGCCGATAATCACATACCACGGCAGCTGATAGAGATACTGGGTACTGAAACGCTGCGTCCACAGGCCACGCTGGCCCGGCTGGTTAAAGTGCGCTTTTTTCAGTACCTGTGCCGCCTCTTCGAAACGGTCATTCAGCACCTGATCGTCGCTGGTCAGACGTTGACGTTCAGCGGGATCTTTCGCCTCTTCGCTTTTGAGGTTGTCCATCAGCTTGCGGTTGAGCCACGCATTATAGAGACGCGGCACAATGTGGCTGTGAACCCAAATCAGGTACATCACCGCAATGGCGATCATGCGGTTTTGCTCGGACTCCAGCGGTCGGGAGTCGACGACCGACAGCAGCGGCCCGATCATCCAGATAACCGCAGCCAGCCCGGTAACGCCAAGGAAACCCCACAAAATGCGGTTAGTCAGCAACGAAAGCAACATGTTCATCCATTAGTTTCCTTGCGGCAGTCCGTTCAGCTCGGCGGCCGTATTTTCCGGCGACACAAGCAAAGTAATTTCGACACGGCGGTTACGCGCGCGGTTTTCGGCCGAGTTGTTCGGCGCGATGGGATCCATCTCCCCTCGCCCTTCGGCTTTCACACGCTCCGGCTGCGAAAGGTGTTTTTGCAGCAGCGACTGCACAGAGCGTGCGCGCTCCAGCGACAGTTCATAGTTGGAGGCGAAACGGGCGCTGCGGATCGGCACGTTATCACTGAAGCCGACCACCAGGATCTTACCGCTGACATTGTTCATTGCCTGCGCGACGCGGTCGATGACCGGCTCGTAGCTATCGCGCGCAACCGTGGAGGCAGAGGCAAACAGCCCGTCACCTTTCAGGGTCACGACGCTGCGATCGGCCTCATCACGTACCGCCACCAGGCCTGCCTTGATTTCAGGACGCAGGAACTCGCGCAGGTTAAGTACCGGCTGCACGTGCTGCACTGGCTGTTGAACGGAGACTTCCGGCAGCTGCGTCTGGTAGATCTTCGCCAGCACCGGATTGGTGTTGTCGCCCAGACGCCAGTTGAGGACGATATAGAAGAGGCAGGCGAGGAAACCCGCCAGCCCGGCACACGCCCATAATGGGATCACCGGACGCCACAATTTGCGCATCACCGGCTGATCTTCCGGATGCGGCGAGAGCGGCGGTGGGTAGTTACCCCGCACGCCGCGGATCATCTGCCATAAACGCTGCTTGATGGTTTCAAGCTGTGTACGGCCGTTGTCCATCACGCGGTAGCGCCCTTCAAAACCCAGCAGCAGGCAGAAGTTAATTAACTCCAGCAGCGCGATATGCTCGCGCGGGTTTTGCGACAGACGCGCCAGCAGTTGGAAGAACTTCTCCCCGCCCCAGGTTTCGTTGTGAAACGTCACCAGCAGGCCGCTGCCGGACCACACGCCGCGGCTGCCCCACGGTGTGAGCGCGGCGGCTTCATCCAGAGCGGTGCAAAGACAGTAGCGTGCGCCCACGATGACTTCGTACGCCAGGCCGGATTGCTGGCAGCGCACTTCAAAACGGCGGATTTCATCTATCAGGTGCTGACGTAGCCCGCTCTGATCGTCATGGGAGACCGAATAGCGGATCTGCGGTATCGCATTGAGCAGCGGATTTGCGGCCGCCACCAGCGGATTGTTACCACTTGCTCCTGCCAGGACGGCATCACTGCCGGAGGCGTGTTGTTGCTGCATAGTGTGCGCTCGCTGTGTTATTCCGTCGGGCTACGGATGGCCCAAAATTCCATATCAAGACCGGGGAATTCGCCTGCCAGATGCAGTGCGAAAGCGCCCGATTTTTCCATTTCGTTCCAGAGCTCGCCGCCCTTTTCCAGTTCAAAATAGTTATAACCGGCGTGCCATGGAATTTGCGGCGGTGCAACAGGCATGCTGCGTAGCTTCATGCCAGGCAGCTGAAGCTGCACCAGATCGCGGATTTTGGTCACCGGCGCAACTTTCATCTGCGCCGGGAAGTGGGTTTGCAGAATTTCGCCCGGCACGCTGGCTTTCACCGCCAGCACAAAACCAAACTCGCGCGCCATCGTGGTAGTAGGCAGCGTGGCGATGTTCAGTCCATGAGTACGCTCGGTGAGCGGCAACTGGATGGCATGCTCTTCCATTACCAGCGACAAACCCTGACGCAGCATCAGCTGCAGTTTACTGAAGCAGCCAGCGAGATCGTCATGGTCATAAATGGGGAGCGTCTCTTCCGGTGAACGCGCCGCGGTCCAGGTGGTGAGCTCGGTGGCAAACGCCAGCCAGCTGCGCCATAACTCTTCCGGGTGGATCATCGGCAGCGATTTCAGGTGCGACATCTGCCCGACGTGATGGTTAATCAGTGCCAGCAGCGAGAACTCCACCATTTCAGAGGTGTTGAAACGCCCAGGCTGGCGTAGACGTTGACCAATCTGCTGGCTGCGCTGCATCAGCAGGCTCTGCAGATCGTTCATCACGGCGTAAAGTGAGGGGTTGTTGACCGCGTTTAACATCGGCGGAATATAGCGATTATCGATGCGAACCTGGTTGTCGTTGCGCTTTTCAAGCACATGCGCCACGCCAATTGCCGTCCACTCTGCGCTGAGATCCTTCTCCAGCATCAGTTTCAGGCGCAGGCGCCCAAACTGCACCGCAGCGGGACCAACGGACATCGCGTTATCATCATCGACTTCGCTTTCCCATGTGATGTAGCGCGCCAGCGAATCTTTCTCTTCGCTGAAAATCACTTCATCACGACCGCCGCGACGGGCTGGCAGCGCCAGCACGACACGTTCGTTAGTGAGATTATCCGGGATCACCAGCGGGGTTGGCGCCTGGCGAGCATCGTTGAATGAGAAGAAGGTGCCGTCTGGCAATAAGCCGCTGGCGTAACTGACGGCAATGCATCCCTGGCGAAGCATCGCGTCGTCGAGTTCGATATCAAGGTAGCCCCAAAGATAGGGGCGCTGCAGTGTTCCCCACTCGCGAATATGGTGCTGAAGATAGCTTTCCGCGCGTTGAAAATGGTGGGGACGCAGAAACATACCTTCGGTCCAGACGACCTTTTCTGCTTTATTCATACTGTATTCCTGTCAGGATGGCGCTATTTGGAAATCACGCGTATTCCGTTAACGTCGAGAAAGATGTTGGCTTCCAGCGCATCTTCTGACGATTTCCAGAACTCATAGAAGTGAGACTCCCCCTGTACCGGAAGCGGCAGGGAGATTCGCCATTTTTTGCCGTCCAGCGCCTGATACTCCGCCATCACGCCGATGTAGCGCGCTTCAGGCGAACTGTTGCCAGTCAGCGTTTTTGACAGCTGACCGGGCATCAGGAAGAACTCATCACTGTTCAGCAAATTGCCGCCCAGTGCGCTATCGGCGTTGTTTTGCAGCGACCAGAAATCGGCGGACATAAATGTCGCGTCCGATTTCAACAGCAACACCCTGACTTTAAGGGGAGCGGACTCATTGATTTGCGGATGAGCCCTGAACTGAAGGTTATAGCTGGTAGGTACGCTGTGTGAAGACGATCCACAACCGCTGGCCAGGGTGGCCAGCACAAAGAAAAACACCAGGCTAATCTGGCGTACAACCGAATTATTATTCATAGCAGGTACTCATCACGGCTGGATTAATCGATGATCCAGGTCCCGGATTTAACGTTTTTGCAAGCTTTACCGCTGCCGTCGACCGTTACGCAGTTCGCTTTTTTACGCTGAACTTTGCGGCGATCGTTACGCAGCGTTTTTTCGTACAGATCGCTTTTAACGACCGCACGCATCGGCACGTAGCCAATCAGCTCTTCCTGACCTTCATCGGCCAGCGCCATCCAGAAGTGTTCAACCTGACCAAGCACAACGTAGGTTTTGCCCGCTTCCAGCTGGCGAATTACTTTGCCGCCGAAATCAGGTTTGCTCATAACAGAGGCCGGATAGAGTGCGCGGTAGTCTTGTTTAACCGGTTCGAACTCCTTCGGCGGCAGTACGGCATAACGGTGGGTCAGGGTTACGCCATTCACTTCACTGGTAACAATTGTGTCGTCGGTAGGTGCGGGTTTCTGATGTTTTACACAGCCAGAGACGCCAAATACAAAAAGAAGTGCCAATACGATTCGCATGTTCATAGGGTTTTGTTCCATTGCAAATATATTACTGTGTTGACGTGCATCGTTATGGATAGGGGAAATGAAATCGTTATGAATGACTCAGTTCCTTGTCCGTTAAACGACCTGATAATGAATTAAGGGCATAGCTACCGCACGAGCCTGTCCGCGAGGACCGCCGCAACAATATTACTTTTCATTGACTATCGTGACATGATTTTACAGATCGGATAATTCAATTCAATATCATTGCCGAGCCGTTGAAAAACTATTACTTAATTCTTTTGCAAATTAGGATAAATCTCAAGAAATAATTTCACTTAAGCAGAAAAACGGCAAAATTTTGTTCTGAGATGAATCCCTCGCCGCCAATTATAATCCTAAAGTGATGAATAATAATAAAAATTTTATATGCTTAATCCGTTAGTATACAGACCAAAATATGAGATAGGATAATTCCTAAAAGTCAAAAAGAGCGAAGCAATACTACAATATTTGGTAGCTCATATTCCACATTGTCTGGCTAACCTTTGCGCTAAGAATGTTTATTTGGGACTTTTCTTCGCCGCAGCCTCTTTTTTTGCGAAATATATCGACTTTTACTCTTCGTATTCTGCAAAAAAGATAGTTACAGGCAAAACTATTACCGCAGTAAATCGCTTTTACAAGGTACCCGCTGCACTTTATTTCATTCAGTGTGACTAAACTCTAATAAAGCACCCTTAACCGAATCCATTCAGCAAAGGGTCGGTGTTTAAAAATAAAGCAATCCGATATGCGTTCTCTTAGATATCAGCCTTCGCTTCTGTACAGACGGATCTCGTCGTCACTGCCGTACGCTTCGAGCAGCCGAATAGCTCAGAGGCGTGAGGTAATTTCTCCGTATTGACACAAATTGCCGGGCACAGCACACGAATTGTCTGAGATTCGTCTATGGTTTTGGTCAAGGTTGAATGCAGCGGCCCGCTGCTTGCTCGCTAAGGAGACGTCAATGATAAAACCTGTTTTGCGCCAGCCGCGCACCCTCTTTCTGGTCATGCAACTTGCATTGGGTGGAACATTACTTGCCGCAAATGCCCCAACATTCGCGGCTGAAGCGCAAAACCCGCCGCAAACTCCCGACATTCTTCTCGGTCCGTTATTCAGTGATGTGCAAAGCGCCAAACTCTTTCCCGATCAAAAAACCTTTGCCGACGCAGTGCCCAAGAGCGACCCACTGATGATCCTTGCGGATTACCGCATGCAACGGAACCAGAGCAGCTTCGATCTGCGCCATTTCGTCGAGGTGAACTTCACGCTGCCGGAAAAAGGGAAACCCTATGTGCCGCCTGCCGGGCAAAACCTGCGTGAACATATCGACGGATTATGGCCAGAACTGACGCGCACCACCGATAGCGCGGGCAAGTGGGACTCACTCTTACCGCTGCCTAAACCCTATGTCGTACCCGGCGGGCGTTTTCGCGAAGTCTATTACTGGGACAGCTACTTCACCATGCTCGGCCTTGCCGAAAGCGGCCACTGGGACAAAATCGAAGATATGGTCGCCAACTTCGGCTATGAAATTGATACCTGGGGACATATTCCGAATGGTAACCGCAGCTACTACCTCAGCCGCTCACAACCGCCCTTCTTCTCATTAATGGTCGAGTTACTGGCGACACATGACGGTGATGAGGTGCTGAAAACCTGGCTGCCGCAGATGGAAAAAGAGTATCAGTACTGGATGGAGGGCGCTGATGCGCTGCAGCCGGGCGAAGCGAATAAGCGCGTGGTGAAGTTAAGCGATGGCAGCATTCTCAACCGCTACTGGGATGATTCCTCCACGCCGCGCCCGGAGTCGTGGCTGGCAGATGTCACCACAGCCAAAAACAATCCGAACCGCCCGGCGACAGAGATCTACCGTGATCTTCGCGCCGCTGCGGCTTCCGGCTGGGACTTTAGCTCCCGCTGGATGGACGATCCTGAGCAGCTTGGCACTATTCGCACCACCAGCATTGTGCCGGTCGACCTCAATGCCCTGATGTTTAAGATGGAGAAGATGCTCTCCCGGGCTTATCAGGTCTCTGGCGATAGCGCTAAAGCGAGCCACTACGACGCGCTGGCCACTGCCCGGCAAAAAGCCATCGAAACCAATCTGTGGAACACAAAAGAGGGCTGGTACGCCGATTACGATCTGAAAACCAAAAAGGTACGTAATCAGTTGACCGCTGCGGCGCTCTATCCGCTGTTTGTTAACGCGGCGGCAAAAGATCGCGCCGACAAAGTGGCAGCGGTGACCGAAGCGCGGCTGTTAAAAGCGGGCGGCATCACCACGACTACTGTTAAAAGCGGTCAACAGTGGGATGCGCCGAACGGTTGGGCACCGCTGCAGTGGGTCGCCGCCGCCGGGTTGCAGAACTACGACCACCAAAAACTGGCGATGAGTGTCAGCTGGCGCTTCCTGACCAATGTTCAGCACACCTACGATCGCGAACAGAAGCTGGTGGAAAAATATGATGTCAGCTCCATCGGTACGGGCGGGGGCGGCGGTGAATATCCGCTGCAGGATGGCTTTGGCTGGAGTAACGGCGTGACGCTAAAAATGCTCGATCTCATCTGTCCGAAAGAAAAACCATGCGACAGCGTACCGCAGAAACAGCCGGCGGAAGAGGCCAGGCCTGCCGCTGAGCCGACGGCACAGAAAGTAGCGCAGTAGCGTATAAAAAAAGGCCGCATAAAAATGCGGCCTTTTTTCAGAGAAGATCCGTTACCGGCGTACAAGGCGGAAGACCGCCAGCACCACAATCGCGCCGATCACCGCGACGATAAAACTGTGCATGTCAAAGCCCGTAATGTCGCCGCCATAACCGAACATTGTTGCCAGCCAACCACCGACTACTGCCCCGACAATCCCCAAAACACAGGTCAGAATGAAGCCGCCGCCGTCGCGTCCTGGCATAATGAATTTCGCGATTACGCCCGCAATCAGGCCAAATACGATCCACGCGAGAATACCCATATTCACTTTCTCCTTTCGTTTATGACGTGTAAATGAACACACCACCATGTAGTGCGTTGCGTACAGTATAGATGTCTTGCGCAAAAGCGCTGTCATCTCACAGATTTAATTCATAATTTAATGAAATAATTTCTACCATTTGTATTAAGTTCTGGCATAGATTGCCGATAAACCATCGACGTTGTGTCAGTATCGAGGAGCCATTCGGCGTGAGCAATTACAGTGAGCAGTTCCTGAAACAAAATCCTCTGGCCGTGCTGGGCGTCTTGCGCGACCTGCAAAAAACTCAGGTACCGGTTTGCATCAGCTGGGGTAGCGGCCAATTTATCAGCAAAATCCTCGAGGTTAACCCCGAGGCGCTGGTGATGGATTTTGGTAGCCAGGAGTATGAAAACAGCGCCGTTCAGCGTGCCGGTAAAGTGACTATTACCGCTGAAACCCATGGCGCAAAGGTTGAGTTCACGCTTAATGCGCTCACCACTGGCGATTATCAGGATCTGCCTGCGTTTATCACGCCGCTCCCGGAAACGCTGTGGTTTATTCAACGTCGTGAATATTTCCGTATTAGCGCCCCGCTCCACCCGGCTTACTTCTGCAAGGCGAAGTTACCCGATAAGAGCCAGTTGCGCTTTCGTCTGTTCGACCTCTCGCTCGGCGGCATGGGTGCACTGCTTGATGGCGACTTGCCGGAAAATGTCGAGCCGGGCATGCGCTTCTCGCAGGTCGAACTGGATATGGCATCGTGGGGGCAGTTCTACTTTGATGCGCAGTTGATTGCAGTGGGTGAGCGCAAAGTTGTGGATGGTAAAAATGACACCATCGCCACGCCAAGGCTGAGCTTTCGTTTTTTAAATGTCAGCCCGGGCGTCGAGCGCGAACTCCAGCGCATTATCTTTGCGCTGGAGCGCGAGGCGCGCGAACGTGCCAGCCGGGTGCGCTAATTACATCGCATCCATCGCTTTTTGTACTTTCCAGATATAACGCGGGGCTTGCGGCGCGGGGTGTTTTTCCGCTACGTGCTGCAAAAAGCCCTTCGGGCTTAACGAGTTAATCTCGTCAATCGCCTCCTGGCGGTCCGAAGAGAAGGTGCGCAGCAGCGCGCCCGCGCCATTCACATAAGAGACCACCAGCGCATACTGCATCACCAGCGGATCTTTGATCCCGGCAAGCGGCCCATGTTCAAGAATGCTCAGGTAGGCCGCGCCCATAGAGATATTGCGCTCCGGGTTTTTCAGCTCGCGCGTCGAGGGTTGCCCGCTCCAGCCCATACGCCGATAAACTTCTCGCCCCGCCGTTGAGGCCTTCAACTGCATCAGACCTACCGCATTCGATTTACTCACCAGCTCCGGGTTGCCGCCTGACTCCACGGCAATCATCGCCGTAATCAGTTCCGGGCTGACGCCCCACGACGCGCCGGCTTTTTCGCTAATTGGCATCCACTGCATCGCGCGTTTGACCGGCACTTCCGGGTTCCAGTCGGGGTTACGATAATCCTGTTTTGTCGAGCTACAGCCCGCCAGCAGCACCACTAAAAAGGCAAACCATCTTAATTTCACGCCAGAAAATCCTTATATAAGCTGTACATCACGGCGGATGACAATGACCAGGGTTAGCGGCATGATAACTGTTTGTTTAGAGATGTCAGCAAGGAAATGCCATGTCCACTTTCCATTTAATTGCCCCCTCCGGGTACTGCATCAATCAGCGTGCTGCGGCGCTGGCCGTTGAACGGCTGACCCGCGAGGGCCATCAGGTCAATAACCAACAAGTGATTACGCGGCGTGAGGAACGTTTTGCCGGTAGTGAAGCTGAAAGGCTGGCGGACATCAATGACCTCGCCCGTCTGGCTGGGGAAAATCTGATTGTTATGCCAGTGCGCGGTGGCTACGGCGCAAGCCGGCTGCTGGCCGATATTGACTGGCAGGCTCTGGTCAAACGCCAGCAGCAGCAACCGCTGGTGATTTGTGGTCACAGCGACTTTACTGCGATTCAGTGCGGCCTGCTGGCGGCGGGCGGCACCATCACCTTTAGTGGCCCGATGCTGGTGGGCAACTTTGGTGCTGAACCGCTTAATGCCTTTACGCAGGAGCACTTCTGGCGGGCAATACGCAATAAATCCTTTACCGTTGAGTGGGACGGCGACGGGCCGCAATGCCATGTTGAAGGAAGATTATGGGGCGGAAACCTGGCGATGCTGACCTCGCTTATTGGCACCCCCTGGCTGCCAACAGTGCCCGGCGGCATTCTGGTGGTTGAAGATATCAATGAGCACCCCTACCGCGTTGAGCGCATGCTGTTACAGCTGCTCTATAGTGGGATCCTCGCGCAGCAGCGCGCGCTGATCCTCGGCAGTTTCTCCCATGCGCAACCCAACGATTACGATGCGGGCTACACTTTAGAGAAGATGGTGGCTTGGTTACGTTCACGGGTGGCAATCCCGGTGATCACCGGGCTGGACTTCGGCCACGAAGCGAAAACCGTCACGTTGCCGTTAGGTGCGCACGCCATATTGCAACATGCTGAAAAATCAACGCTGACCCTCACAGGCCATCCCACAATCTCGGCGTAAAAAAAGCCCTTAATGCCCTTATTAAATTGCTTTTTCTGCCGTTATTATAATGTGCCGTAATAAATCCCGGTCCGTGCCGGGATCTCACCGAGAAGAGAAGGAGATGCATACCATTGGACGCTGGGGCGATAATTAGTCTGTTTATTCTGGGTTCTGTACTGGTAACCTGCAGTATTTTATTGAGTTCGTTCTCATCCCGCCTTGGTATTCCGATTCTGGTCATTTTTCTGGCGATTGGTATGTTGGCAGGCGTTGACGGCATCGGTGGCATTCCCTTCGACAACTACCCGCTGGCCTATATGGTCAGTAACCTTGCACTGGCTATCATTCTGCTCGACGGCGGTATGCGCACGCGCGCCAGCTCTTTTCGCGTTGCGCTCGGCCCCGCGCTCTCGCTGGCAACTGTCGGGGTGCTGATCACTTCAGGTCTGACCGGCATGATGGCGGCCTGGCTCTTCAAGCTCAACATTATGGAAGGCTTCCTGATTGGCGCGATAGTCGGCTCAACCGATGCGGCGGCGGTCTTCTCGCTGCTCGGCGGTAAAGGGCTGAACGAGCGTGTCGGCTCAACGCTTGAGATTGAGTCCGGCAGCAACGATCCGATGGCGGTGTTTCTGACCATCACGCTGATTGAGATGATCCAGAGCCACCACGCCAATATTGATTTCACCTTCTTCCTGCATATTCTGCGTGAATTTGGCCTCGGCATACTGCTTGGTGGCGCGGGCGGCTACCTGCTGCAACAGATGATCAACCGCATTGCCCTGCCGCCTGGGCTCTATCCTTTATTAGCGCTGAGCGGCGGGATTCTGATCTTCTCTGTTACCACAGCGCTGCACGGCAGCGGGATCCTGGCCGTCTATTTATGCGGGTTCGTGTTGGGCAATCGACCGATTCGTAATCGCTTCGGCATCCTGCAAAATTTCGATGGTCTCGCCTGGCTGGCGCAAATTGCGATGTTCCTCGTGCTTGGCCTGTTGGTGACACCGTCTGATTTAATGCCGATTGCACTCTCTGCGCTGATCCTCTCGGCGTGGATGATCTTTATTGCCCGCCCGCTCTCGGTGTTCGCCAGCCTGCTGCCGTTTCGCGGTTTTAACCTGCGCGAGCGCATCTTTATCAGTTGGGTGGGGCTGCGCGGCGCGGTGCCGATTATTCTTGCCACCTTCCCGATGATGGCCGGGCTGGACAACGCCCGCCTCTTCTTTAATGTCGCCTTCTTCGTGGTGTTGATTTCGCTGCTGTTCCAGGGAACGTCTCTGGGCTGGGCGGCGAAAAAAGCGAAAGTGGTGGTACCGCCGGTGGGCTGGCCGGTTTCGCGCGTCGGGCTGGATATTCACCCGGATAATCCCTTCGAGCAGTTCGTTTACCAACTGAGTGCCGATAAGTGGTGCGTTGGTGCGGCACTGCGCGACCTGCACATGCCGGAAGAAACGCGCATTGCGGCGCTGTTCCGCGATAACAGCCTGCTTCATCCAACCGGCAGCACCCGGTTACGTGAAGGGGATGTGCTCTGCGTGATTGGCCGCGAAAAAGATCTGCCGGCCCTCGGGAAACTCTTCAGTGAGTCGCCGCCGGTGTCGCTGGATCAGCGCTTCTTTGGTGATTTCATCCTCGAAGCGAATGCCAAGTTTGCCGACATAGCGATGATTTATGGTCTTGATGAGGGGCTTGAGCATCGCGATAACCAGCAAACGCTCGGTGAGATCGTACAGCAACTGCTGGGTGCCGCTCCGGTGGTGGGCGATCAGGTTGAGTTTGCCGGTATGATCTGGACAGTGGCAGAGAAGAGTGAGAATTCGGTATCAAAAGTGGGTGTAAAAGTGGTGGAGAGCGAGGCGGAGTAAGCGCCTCGCGAGAAGTTACGTTGTCACAACAGGTACGCGCGGCGCCAGGGCGCACATCAATTCATACCCGACAGTATTGGCCGCCGCGGCCACATCATCAATCTTGATCTCCCTGCCCCACAGCTCCACCGGCGCGCCGATACTGGCGTGCGGGCACGGCGTGAGATCGACCGTCAGCATATCCATCGAGACCGCACCAACCACCGTGGTGCGAATGCCATCCACCAGTACCGGTGTGCCGGTGGGAGCCTGGCGCGGATAGCCATCTGCATAACCACACGCCACCACGCCGATACGCTGCTCCGTCTGCGCACGGTAACGACAGCCGTAGCCGATGGCGTCGCCGTTCTTCAGCGTCTGTACAGCAATAATCTCACTGCTCAGCGTCATTACCGGGCGAATACCGCTGTTTGCCACATCCTGCCATCTGCCCGATGGCGAGGCACCATAGAGAATAATGCCGGGGCGAACCCAGTCAAAATGCGCTTCCGGATGCCATAACGTCGCGGCAGAGTTGGCAAGCGATCGCGGTAACGGCAGCCCTTCCGCCGCCTGCTCAATGCGCCGCATCGGTTGCGAAATGCCGTCCGGACGCTCCGCCTCGGCAAAGTGCGACATCAGCGTGATATTGCCGACGCTGGCAAAGCTGCTCAGCTGCTGCCAGACGCTGTGCACGCGCTCCGGCAGGAAACCGAGACGGTTCATACCGCTGTTGATTTTGAGGTAGATATCAAGCGGTGCCTGCAGCTTCGCATTTTTCAGCAGATTAAGCTGCCAGTTACTGTGGATCCCACTGGTGAGACGGTACTGGTCATAAAGCGCCAGCTCCTTCGCATCAAAAAAACCCTCCAGCATTAAGAGAGGCCCTTTCCAGCCGCGCTCGCGCAGCAAGATCGCCTCCTCAAGGTTGAGCATCGCAAAGCCATCAGTTTTATTGAGCGCCGACCAGATGCGCTCCAGACCGTGGCCGTAGGCATTTGCCTTCACCACCGACCAGACTTTGGCATCGGGTGCCGCGCGGCGCACTATTTGCAAGTTATTGGCTAACGCCTGTAAATCGAGGGTCGCCAGAACCGGACGAGACATGTCTATTCCTTACGCCTGTCAGCTGTGTACACCATGGAGATGCTGGGCACGCGCAGGCGTGAACCCTGGAAGATAACGCGCCACGCTCAGATCGTCAGCGGCGATAGCCGGTGTGTTGCCGGTCATCAGATCGCTGAGCAACTGCCCGGAGCCGCAGGCCATTGTCCAGCCGAGCGTGCCGTGACCAGTATTGAGCCACAGGTTTTTAAACGGCGTGCGGCCAACCACCGGCGTGCCGTCCGGCGTCATTGGACGTAAGCCGGTCCAGAAGGTGGCCTCCTCAACATGGCCGCCGCGCGGGAAGAGATCGCGCACCACCATCTCCAGCGTTTCGCGCCGCGGTTGTAACAGCTCAGTATTAAATCCAACGATCTCTGCCATGCCGCCGACGCGAATGCGCTGATCGAAGCGGGTAATGGCGATTTTATAGGTCTCATCAAGAATGGTGGAAACCGGGGCGCCATCCTCCTGCGCCACCGGGATGGTCAGCGAGTAGCCCTTGAGCGGATAAACCGGAATATCGACAATCCCTTTCAGCAGGCCAGTGGACCAGGAGCCGAAAGCCATCACGTAAGCATCTGCTTTCACGACCTCTTCGCCACACTTCACGCCGTAGATTTTTTCACCTTCGTAGAGCAGACGATCGACGGGGGTATTGAAGCGGAACACTACCCCGGCCGCTTCGGCCATCTGCGCCAGCCGCTGTGTGAAGAGCTGGCAATCACCGGTTTCATCGTTTGGCAGCCGCAGACCGCCGGTCAGCTTGTGCGCGACTTCACCCAGCGCCGGTTCCACTTCGGCCAGGCGAGCCGATTCCAGCAACTGATACGGCACGCCCGCTTCCTGCAACACGGCGATATCACGGGTGGCGTTCTCATACTGTTCGGCGGTGCGGAAGAGTTGCAGCGTCCCGCCCTGGCGGCCTTCATACTGGATCCCGGTGGTTTCCCGCAGCAGTTTCAGACAATCGCGGCTATATTCAGCCAGACGCACCATGCGCCCTTTATTTTCCATATAGTGGCGGGTGTCGCAGTTGCGCAGCATTTGCCACATCCACTTTAACTGCGAGGAGGAGCCGTCGAGCTTGATGGCAAGTGGTGCGTGGCGCTCAAACATCCATTTGATCGCTTTTAGCGGCACGCCGGGCGCAGCCCACGGTGCGGCATAGCCCGGCGAGATCTGCCCGGCGTTGGCGGCGCTGGTCTCCAGTGCAGGCCCCGGCTGGCGATCGATTACGGTGACATCATGTCCGGCCTGGCGTAAATACCAGGCGCTGGTAACGCCAACAACGCCGCTGCCCAATACAACAACTCGCATATCCCTTCTCCCGTGAGTAAAGCACAATCATCTGATTACAAATTGATAACTCAGATGAAAATATTATTCAACATATGGCTTTTTTATGGTGACGTTCCTCACAACATCGCCGCCAGGTAAGGGCTGCGGATATTCAGCATCTCCTGCTGCGCACCCTATCGCCGCAGCATAATATTTTGCCGCTATGGCTTTTTACACGGTGAGCGAGCGGGAATATCGTGAAGATTTGGTGAGGGCTGGCGTACACTTTTAAATCAGTGTTCTATGCTTGAAATGAGACGCTCCATACAGAGAGTGTCGAGAACAATGAGGGCGCGCTAATGGCTACGATTGACTCAATGAATAAGGATTCTATTCGTCTGAGCGATGGACCCGACTGGACATTCGAGCTGCTGGATGATTACCTGGCAGAGATTGACCGGGTGGCGAAACTCTACCGGCTGGATACCTATCCGCATCAAATCGAAGTGATCACCTCAGAACAGATGATGGATGCCTACTCAAGCGTCGGCATGCCTATCAATTATCCCCACTGGTCGTTCGGCAAAAAGTTTATTGAAACCGAACGGCTCTATAAGCATGGTCAGCAAGGCCTGGCCTACGAGATTGTCATTAACTCCAATCCCTGCATCGCTTACCTGATGGAGGAGAACACCATCACTATGCAGGCGCTGGTGATGGCGCATGCCTGTTACGGACACAACTCGTTTTTCAAAAATAACTACCTGTTCCGCAGCTGGACCGATGCCAGCTCGATTGTCGATTACCTGATCTTCGCGCGTAAATACATCACAGATTGCGAAGAGCGCTACGGCGTAGTCGAAGTAGAAAAACTGCTCGATTCCTGTCACGCACTGATGAATTACGGTGTCGACCGCTATAAGCGTCCGCAGAAAATCTCCTTGCAGGAGGAGAAAGCGCGGCAAAAAAGCCGGGAAGAGTATCTACAAAGCCAGGTAAATATGTTGTGGCGCACCCTGCCAAAACGCGATGAGGAGGTGGCCGTCGCTCAGGCGCGCCGTTACCCGGCGGAGCCGCAGGAGAACTTGCTCTACTTTATGGAGAAGAATGCGCCGCTGCTGGAGCCGTGGCAGCGTGAGATCCTGCGCATTGTGCGCAAAGTGAGCCAATATTTTTATCCGCAGAAGCAGACGCAGGTGATGAACGAAGGCTGGGCGACGTTCTGGCACTACACCATCCTTAATCACCTCTATGACGAAGGAAAAGTGACTGACCGCTTTATGCTGGAGTTTCTGCACAGCCACACCAATGTGGTGTTCCAGCCGCCTTACAACAGCCCGTGGTACAGCGGCATTAACCCCTACGCCCTCGGCTTTGCCATGTTCCAGGATATCAAGCGCATCTGCCAGTCACCGACGGAAGAGGATCGCTACTGGTTCCCGGATATTGCCGGTTCCGACTGGCTGGAGACGCTCCATTTCGCCATGCGTGATTTTAAAGATGAGAGCTTTATCAGCCAGTTTATGTCGCCGAAAATCATGCGTGATTTCCGCTTCTTCACCGTGCTGGATGACGATCGCAATAACTACCTGGAAATAGCCGCAATCCACAACGAAGAGGGCTACCGCGAGATCCGCTCGAAGCTCTCATCGCAGTACAATCTGAGCAACCTTGAACCGAATATTCAGGTCTGGAACGTCGATCTGCGCGGCGATCGCTCGCTGACGTTGCGCTATATTCCGCATAACCGAGCTCCGCTCGATAAAGGACGTCGCGAAGTGCTGAAACATGTGCATCGCCTGTGGGGATTTGACGTTCTGCTTGAGCAGCAAAACGAAGATGGCAGTGTGGAGCTGCTGGAGCGCTGTCCGCCGCGAAGCAACGTGCTGTGATATAAAAAACCCCTCACCATGAGGGGTTTTTGTCACTAGCGGCTTTGTAGTGCGAGATCGCCAGGCATGGTTTTCTGCATCTTGTGCCAGATCTCCCCGCTGTCATGACCGTAGCGACGAACCAGTTCATAAACCTTGTCGTGCTCGGCATGCTCGCAGATCTCTGCCAGCCGATGATAAAAACCGAGCGCGAGGCTACGTGCCTCCGGGCTGGAGAAGTAGTGGCGACCAATGCGGGTATAAAGCCCTTTCATGCCGTTCAGGATCAGACCATAGATCGGGTTGCCGGAAGCAAACGCCAGCCCGCGAAAAATGTTGTAATCCAAATTAGCAAACGCATCGGCGTGATCTTCGACTTCACGCGCGGTGGCGAGCACCTTTAGCGCATCTTCAGGATGCTGGCGAAACGCAGTGCGAATGAAAATCGTGGAAATGTTGGTACGCACGGACAGCAAGTTATCGATCAACTGCGGTACGCTTTCGTGATCCAGACGTGCCAGCGTTTCCAAAATATTCAGACCGGAGGTTTCCCAGAAATTGTTCACTTTTGTCGGTTTGCCATGCTGGATAGTGAGCCAGCCATCCCGGGCAAGTCGCTGCAGCACTTCACGCAGTGTGGTACGAGTGACGCCAATCAGTTCAGAGAGCTCGCGTTCAGCAGGAAGAATCGACCCCGGAGGAAAGCGACTATTCCAGATACTTTCGATGATGTACTCTTCCGCGAAACCCGCCGGGCTCTGCGCCTTAATGACCATATAAGATTTCCATAACACAGCTAAGCAATGAGCACTCATCATACCAAAGCATGCAGTGGGCAGGTAGCGTAGGGTAGGAAGAAAAAAGGCGATCAACGTTTTATTTTGACGAATTTACTACATGAATATTTCGTGCAAATATGCCTTAAATCCAAATAATTAACTGAAGATCGGCCAAAATGGCGTAGGCGATGTTTCACTTTTTGCTGACTAAACATTCCATTACGCATTATTTTGCCCCCGCTAGTGGCCTTGAGATTGATTTCGTTTACACTGCGGTCTCTACGCATCTCCAGGGAAATGATTATGTTGCGATATTTAAATAAGTGCTCACACGGGCGCGGCGCCTGGCTGCTGATGGCGTTAACCGCCTTTGCGCTTGAGATGACGGCGCTGTGGTTCCAGCATGTCATGTTGCTCAAACCGTGTGTGTTATGCATTTACGAGCGCTGCGCCCTCTTTGGCGTGATGGGTGCCGGTATTATCGGTGCCGTTGCGCCAAAAACCCCGCTTCGCTTTGCTGCCCTTGCCATCTGGATCTACAGCGCCATTCGCGGTATCCAGCTGACGTGGGAACACACGCAGATCCAGCTTCACCCCTCCCCTTTTATGACCTGCGATTTTGCCGCGCGCTTCCCGAGCTGGCTGCCGCTGGATAAATGGCTGCCGCAGGTGTTTGTCGCTTCCGGCGACTGTGCGCAGCGTCAATGGGAGTTCCTGAAGATGGATATGCCGCAGTGGCTATTAGGCATTTTTGTCGCCTATCTGGTGGTGGCGCTACTGGTGCTGATTGCGCAATTCTTTAAACCGAAAAAACGCGATCTGTTTGGCCGGTAAAAAAACGCTCCTTCGGGAGCGTTTTTTTATTGATGAGCGTGGTGATAAGAAACAGAGCCTTAATTCGCCCAGTCAGGTTTATTCAGGGCAGGCACCAGTAAAAATTACTGTGCAATGAAGTGAAATGAAAGCAGGTTGAAAGTAATGCATTAGCGCAAGACGAATCGACACCTTCAGAGGTTTTGAGTTGTTTGGCGCTAATTTTTTTGCCCCATCCATGCCCCATCCTTTACATCATCGGATTGTGTTCGCACTCGGCGGTGCGCGCGTCGTTGATGATGTCGGTGATCACCCCTTTGAAAACCAGGCGACCTTCAAAGTCATCAATCGTCATCGGATAAGTGATTTCCGGCCTGTCGAGTTCTTCCAGGCTCGGGCGCGGATGAAGCCGCAGCATGCGCATCCGCTCATCCAGATGACACATCACTAACGACCCGTCTACCGGCGTGGCCGAAGTGTCCAAAATCAGCAGCGCACCCTTCTTTATAGCTTCACGCCGTGACTCTGTCGCCACGCGCAGGAAGTATGTCGCGGAAGGGACGCGAATCAGTTCATGGTCGGGCGATATCTTCTCATCCATATAATCAGCTGCAGGTGATGGGAACCCCATGTCAAAGCCCTCCGTCCGGGTTGTACATCATGAACGTACGGAGTTTACCCTCTTGCTGAGAGATATCTTTGAACGTGCTGATGTAGCTCTCGATCCACTGGTTAGCCTCGCGCGGCGTCCAGTCCCAGTTAAAAGTGAGTGAAACCCTCACAAAATCGGCCGTGGTTACCGTGCGCCGCCCGCTGGGTTCCATCACTATGGCCTGCCTGAATGCTGTCTCGATATCGTCTCTGCGTGGCATCATGACCTCACCATGACCACTGTATTTATATACAGCAATATTGATCATCGATGTAGATCAAGCGAAGCGTGTAAAATGATTTATAAGTGGCGGGGGCACTGGAAATTTAGTTGTTAAAAATTCGTCGACGCCGGTTTGTAATAGCCTGGCGCATAGTTAAGGATAACCCATGCCTTTATGGGCCATATCAGACTGCAAGGTTATAGTAAACAAAAAATTCACAAGATAGCGTCTTAGTTTTATTACGAAATACGCTAAGTTGTTGATGCTTCATAGTTGTACATCACGGCGAGTTATCATCTATAAATCGCTTCTAAATTGGATTTTTTTACACCCGCATGCAATGCTGCTTTTATATACAGCATCACTTAACGCCGATGTCGATCTAGTGATTTTGAAGTGATAAACTCTCAATAAATCTGTGTGACTGAGAAAGAAATGGAAAATAAAAAAAGGTCTGAAATTCATAATTTGCAGATCATAAGGGGCATTGCCGCAATGATGGTTGTCACAAACCATTTGTGGGGTACAGTTTTTGGTGGGATTTTTAAGTTTAATGGCGGAATTGGTGTAGATATATTCTTTGTCCTTAGCGGATTTCTTATGGTGCTGACTCAAAACAACGCCAGAGGGCCCGTTAGTTTCTTAACGGGAAGAATTGGAAGAATATACCCTATGTATATTCTTATTTCTCTCCCATTAATTATTATGATGGTTGAACTAGATAACCCATTTAAACTCCTAAGCAATCTATTCCTGATCCCAACATATGGTTTTTTCAGCATAGACTGGCTAACGATCCCGCCTGGACGCTGGTCTATGAGATGATTTTCTATGTGATGTTCTCTGCAGCGTTGGTGATAAGCAGAAAGCGAGCTATAGCATGCATGATAGTTTGCTTCATGCTGACAGCTTCTGCGGTCGCATTCACATTTTATATTCCTCCGCAGCCCAGGTATGGATGGATAAACATCGGATACATACTTGGTGATAACCTTCTTATTGATTTTGGAATGGGATGCATGCTAGCTGTTATCTATGACAACTTGAAGATCCAGAAACGAATGGGATTCTACTTCTTTTTAATATCTGTTATTGCAGTAATATATGTATCTCTCTTGCACATATCTGGCGCTCGAATCATTAAATTCGGCATCCCGGCTTTATTAATCATAATACTTGCGATTTATAGCCGAAGTGGCAACTGCATAATATTTAAAACTCTGCATGTGGTTGGAGATGCGTCATATAGCATATATTTATCACACTTATATTTTGCGCTTGCAATGCATAATTCTGTCAACGTGAAAAACATAGCATCAGCTAATGCGGAAATAGCAACACTTATTTTCACTGGCATGTGCGTAGCATTTGGCTTATTTATAAATATAACTGTTGAGAAGCCTATCATGAAGTACATGGCCGATCGCAAGAGACAGAGAAAGGAAGCTACAGCTTAATGGTATGGGGGCATTCGCCCCCACCCAGCAAATCAAATAACCTCATGAGTAAAATGTTACTCCCACCCTTCCTGTCCTGTATATGTACTCATATTCTGAAGTGCGCCAGTCGATGAAACAACAAAACTCATCGTGATAGTCTTTCCTGATACCGCTGTTTTCTGCACATAGACACCGTTTGCTGCTCGGGAGTAAACAGTGCATCCATCTATTGCTGCATCTGTTACATGATTTCTAACCGTTATCTGAACAGAATCGGTGCCGAACGCAATCCCGCCAAGGCTGATAATATCGTAATCATCTTTTACAAGTGACACCACACCATTTATCAATGTAAATTCTATATATCTAGTGAATAGGCATGTTACGTCTGTGCAGTTAATTAGCCCGAAAAACGTCTTGGCTTTTTCATCGGAGCTTTCTAATCTGTTTGTCTTAATGCTTCCTATAGTAATGTTGGAACACGGTCCTTCGAAATCTATTGTTCGCGTCCCAAGAGTATTGGCTGCTGCCGTGTCAGTGACCTCCTTTACAATATTATCGGTAAGGATATTGGAGCAGTTCCATATTAAATAGCCGCCACCTGTCTGAACTTTATGCTTGTTACCAACTATTCTTAATCCATTCACTCCAACCCACCTGCATCCCTTATCATTTCCATCGGGGGATGTTAATGATTTTTTGAGCTGAATGGCTGGTATGGCGGCAGAAAACCCGAAGTCAGTATCATCTCGGGGAGAAGCCGGATATCGCGCAGTGGTGTTACCCAGCGAGTCGGTTACAACCACCCACATCTCACCTTCAGAGGTGATTCGCTCACTGGTATCGAAGTTGTTACCGTCGCGGGCGACTATGTCGCCGTCCTGCTGGTTGATATCGTACGTATCGGTGAAGATGATCATGTCTCCGGGGTAAACATAATCTCCGTCGGCAAGCACCTTTCCCGACATCCGCAGGCGGGAGAAAAGTAACTTTCTCACCTCCAGAAGAGCCCTGTCGCGCGCATGAGGCTCATTTCGGCATCCATTCAGCGTTACCTTCAGTGGCGTCTGCGCTGCAGATTCAACGATTCCATCTTCTGTAATGCGGTAACGGAGGTAGGTCTTTTTATTGGTTAGAGGACTGACATACTCCACTTCAACGCCGTCATACTGGCCCGGCATACGCATGTCATATGTTAGCCTGAACTCTTCTCCCTTCTTATTTGACCGGTTGAAGAGCGCTGCTGGCGTGGTGCGTTTCTCGTCACGACTGAACGTCAGAACGCCGTTATCCCAGAAAGCATGTGGATATTTTTATGCTGGATTCAGAAAATTTTCATTAACATCCTATACGGTTTTTAGAGAAGTGGCGCGACAGTTTCTAGAAGGTTAACAACTATTCAGTCATAAAGAGGAAAATAAATGCCTTATTTTATTTTTTTTGAAAAGGGTAAGCTGCCCACTAAACACTCTGTAAGCAGATTCCCTGAAGATGTTAATTTGCTTCAGGCCAATGGCACGAAACACGAAGTCTATACACAATCCATTTTCCCAGAAAACAAAGAGTATTTTTATGCTTATGAGAAAGGTTCTGCGGCACCAAGCGAAAAGGACGTTCTCGACGCTGCTAAGAGTTTGGACATTCCTCCAGCCATAAGACACATATAACGACGTCATAACTCTTCTACAGTTTCTACTAACCCGCCTCGGCGGGTTTCTTTTTGCCTGGAGCAACCCATGAGTGAAGCCATCCAACTGGTACCCAATAAATAGGTGTCGGAAGAAGTGCTCATGGCGATCACTGGCCTGATCAAAAACGCTATCAAGTCCGCGCACGAGAAGTCCTAGATGGAAAATCGTGAGTATCGGCACTACTCAGGCGACTGCCAGCCGAAGGACAACTCACCTATCCTCTACAAACTTCACGAAGTCGATAACTGGGTGGAACGTCAACCCCCGGCGATCCCCCTTCAAAAATCTGCTTAAATAGCCCCTCCTTCATAACAGGAGGAACAAGCATGTCTAAATATCCAACCGGGTTCGAGAACCACGGGGCACACTGCGCCTGTGGTTTATCTACCAGGGATTAAGGGTATGTGAAAACCTTGGTGTACCCGACACACCTAAAAATAGAAAGATGGCCGACGAGCATCGCGAGCACTGCAAACCCAAAAAGGGAAGAAAAGTGAGAACCGTCAATGCGTATCTCAACTGTCCTGGTGGCATGTTCTCTTTCGCAAAGCAAAATGGATACACCGATAAAAATCCGTTTGAAGGTCTCGATCCACTGAAAAAGAGCAAAGCAAAGCCTGACCCTCTTACCATGGATGAATATCACCACTTCTTAATGCTTGCCTATCTGAACAGATAGGGAATCTATGGATTCTTGTAGTAAATATAGGTTTACGACATGGAGTGATCGGCGCGCTGGAATAGGAAGACATAGACCTGAAAAACTGGACTATCACCATTTCAGATGGTTTACAACGTTTACGGTAAATGGATGACCGATAATAACAGCAACCAGATGGATATTTTGAATGCACACTTTGGAGGAAATGTCCCACACATGCCCCAAGCACAAAATCAGTAAGATAAAACCTTTTTCATATCAACGCTTCAATCCGCCCAATCCGGTTTGTTCAAAATGTGTTCTTGCCAGTCGCGCACTTCAGACTCTTTCACCGCAATGTGACGAACGGAAATCCGCTCAGCGTGCATCGCTGCTTTTGACCCGGTACGCAGCGGGTGCCAGACCGGCAAATTTTTCCCCTCAGCCAACAAGCGGTAAGCACAGCTTGGCGGCAACCATTCGAAGGTCGGCAGATTCTCACGGGTCAGCTTGATGCAGTCCGGTTCATATTCGAAACGGCGCTCGTAGTTACGGCACTGGCAGGTTTTGATATTTAACTGGCGGCAGGCGACGTTGGTGAAGTAGATCTCGTCAGTGTCTTCATCCATCAGTTTGTGCAGGCAGCACTGCCCGCAGCCGTCACAGAGCGATTCCCACTCTGCGTCCGTCATTTGGTCGAGAGTTTTGCTTTGCCAGAAAGGAGTGTCGCTCATGATAAAATCCGCCGTTGGTAACCAGGGTGCACCTTATAACCACTCTGGCAGAGGGATGCAAGTTTTGCCGCCCGAATGAGCGGCAAAAGCATTAAAGCACGCGGGTCGAGAGAGTGTGTTCGTTGAGGCGCAGCTCGAGTTCATCACCGCTGCTGAGCGGCCCGACGCCTTCCGGTGTACCGGTAAGGATCACGTCCCCCGCTTTCAGGGTGAAGAATTTACTCATATAGGCAATCAGCGGCACGATTTTATGAATCATGTCGGAAGTGCTGCCCTGCTGGCGAATCTCGCCGTTAATTTTCAACTCCAGCGCGCTGTTCTGCGGATCGCCCTCAAACTGAGCGGCGGGGATAAAACCCGAGATGGGGCAGGCATTATCAAACCCTTTCGCCTTTTCCCACGGCTGCCCTGCTTTCTTCAGTTTGCTTTGCAGGTCGCGCGCGGTCAGATCCAGCGCTACGCCGTAGCCCGCTATCGCTTGTTGAACATGATCTTCGGTGGCATGGCGCAGCGTTGCACCAATTAGCACCGCCAGTTCAATTTCATGATGCACCGAGCCAAGCTCAGTCGGCAGCACCAGCGGCTGGCGAAGGTCGCACAATGCGGATTCAGGTTTAATAAACAGCACCGGCTCTTCCGGCGTCGCGCTGCACATCTCCTTTATATGCTTCGCATAGTTACTGCCGACACACACCACTTTACTCACCGGGTAATCCAGCAGAGCGCCCTGCCAGTTATGATGTTGATACATGTTTTGCCTCTCCGGTAACACGTTGAACATGAGCGAAAAATGACTATCCGCGCCGCCCGGCGGTTTGTCAAATCGCAAAATAAGAGGGAGTGAATGCGTAAAAAAAGACGGTGGAATAATCCGCCGCCTTTAGAGAGGGTTATTGCTTAGTGTTCGCCGCAAGGTGGGCTTTAAGTAAATTTTCCGGCGGCGGGGGAAGCTGTAAATAATATCCCTGCTCGCCGAGCGCGTTTTTTACTTTTTCCAGATCCGCGCCGGCTAATTTTTTACTGCCGTCGAGGGGTAAAATCATCGCTAACTGCGGTTGGCCGAAACTTTGCATTAATGTTTCTGGCACACGAGAAAAATCGTCTCTTTTCTCAACATACAGATAGGTCTGTTCACGTCTGGCACTTCGATAGATCACACAAAACATACTTTTACTCGGAATTAGGAGGTGGTTACTTGCCTGAATATAACAGGGACTATAACATGCCCGGTAGTATTCAGAATATCACCCCGATTTCGGGTGTTTAGAGCAAAATGAGTAAGGTCAGGATGTCAAACACGCCCATCGAGCTTAAAGGCAGTAGTTTTACCTTATCCGTGGTTCATTTGCATGATGCAAAACCCGAAGTTATTCGTCAGGCGTTAGAAGACAAAATCGCTCAGGCTCCTGCATTTTTGCAGCATGCTCCCGTGGTGGTGAATGTCTCAGCACTGGTAGGTCCGATTGACTGGCCGCAACTGCAGAAAAGTATTGCTGCCACTGGCCTGCATGTTGTCGGTATTAGCGGTTGCAAAGACGCTGCACTGAAAGCGGAAATAGAACGTGCTGGCTTTCCTATCCTGTCGGAAGGCAAAGAGAAAGCGCAACCGCGCCCGGAGCCCGTTGCTGAACCGGTATCCGTCGCCACGCCGGCTATTAAAACACGGCTGATTGATACCCCGGTGCGCTCTGGACAGCGCATCTATGCGCAGAACTGCGACCTGATTGTCACCAGCCACGTGAGCGCAGGCGCGGAGTTGATTGCCGATGGCAATATTCACGTCTACGGCATGATGCGCGGCCGCGCGCTGGCGGGTGCAAGCGGTGATGATGAAGCACAAATATTTTGTACCCACCTGACCCCGGAACTGGTCTCCATTGCGGGTGAGTACTGGCTGAGTGACCAAATCCCGGCCGAATTTTATGGCAAAGCGGCGCGTCTGCAACTGGCAGGTAACGCTTTGACAATTCAACCCTTAGATTAAGCCCTTTTAACAAGGAACTCCTATGGCACGCATTATTGTTGTTACTTCGGGTAAAGGGGGCGTTGGCAAGACCACCTCCAGCGCGGCCATCGCTACTGGTTTAGCCCAGAAGGGCAAGAAAACGGTCGTTATCGACTTCGATATTGGCCTTCGTAACCTTGACCTGATCATGGGCTGCGAGCGCCGCGTTGTGTACGATTTCGTTAACGTTATCCAGGGCGACGCAACGCTGAACCAGGCGTTGATTAAAGATAAGCGCACTGAAAATCTCTATATTCTCCCGGCATCGCAGACGCGCGATAAAGACGCCCTCACCTATGAAGGCGTTGATAAAGTATTAGAAGATCTGAAAAAAATGGACTTCGATTTTATCGTCTGCGACTCACCGGCTGGCATCGAAACCGGCGCGCTGATGGCGCTCTACTTCGCCGATGAAGCCATTATCACCACCAACCCCGAAGTATCGTCCGTGCGTGACTCTGACCGTATTCTGGGGATTCTGGCTTCCAAATCACGTCGTGCGGAGAGAGGTGAAGAGCCAATTAAAGAGCATCTGCTGCTCACCCGCTACAACCCAGGCCGCGTTAACCGTGGCGACATGTTGAGCATGGAAGATGTGCTGGAAATTCTGCGCATCAAACTGATTGGCGTGATCCCGGAAGATCAGTCTGTACTGCGGGCCTCCAACCAGGGCGAGCCGGTTATTCTGGATGCCAATGCTGACGCCGGTAAAGCGTATGCCGATGCCGTGGAACGTCTGCTGGGAGAAGAACGTCCTTTCCGCTTCATTGAAGAAGAGAAGAAAGGTTTCCTCAAACGCCTGTTCGGAGGATAAGTTATGGCATTACTCGACTTTTTTCTCTCCAGAAAAAAGAATACCGCCAGCATCGCTAAAGAACGCCTGCAGATTATTGTTGCAGAGCGCCGCCGCAGCGACGCTGAACCCCACTATTTGCCGCAGCTGAAGCGCGATATTCTGGAAGTCATCTGCAAATATGTGCAGATCGATCCGGAGATGGTCACCGTACAGCTGGAGCAGAAAGGGGACGATATTTCTATTCTGGAGTTGAACGTCACGTTGCCAGAAGCGGAAGAGACGAAATAGTCTTCGCAATAAGGGCAATAAAAAAAGGCAGAAGAGATTCTGCCTTTTTATTTATTCGCTCAAATATACTGTAATTATTTACAGTCTTATTGCGGATACTCTGCTAATAACGCGTTCAGACGATCGGCCATCAATTCACCGCGCCAGCCGCTGATTAATTCCGGCAGGCTATTTTGCGTCTTTAATTTCCAGTGCCAGTTTAATAACTGATTAATCTGCCGACGCGAAGCCAGGAGCTCAACGCTAATATTTTCGCTTTCACTGATCGTCTGCACCTGCGCTTTAATCGCTTTAAACGCTTTGCGATAGCCGGGCATATCCATCAGATTACGCAGCGGTTCAGGCAGTGCCTCTTCCGGCAACTCCTGCGCCTGCGCGACCAGTGCCACAAGGGTTTTACCGTGAAAACGGATTTCGCTGCCGGAGAGACCAAGGCTATCAAGCTCGCCGAGGCTGCCCGGCATATAACGCGCCACTGCCCAGAGATGCTCTTCGCGCACCACAAAGTTCACCGCCATGTCGCGCTCGCGCGCCTTGCGCAGACGCCAGGATGCCAGCAACTGTAAACAGGCCAGCTGGCGCGGGCGCAGCTGCCAGGCGTTAGTGATTTCACGCCATGCCTCGTCCGGTGCCAATACTTCCTGGCGGCGCTGCATCATTAAGCGACACTCATCAAGCGCGGCAGCCAGCCTGCCCGCCTGCTCGGTTTCTGCCAGCAGTTTCCCGGCGATAGGCAGCAGATACCAGACATCTGCCGCTGCATAGTCACACTGACGTTCGGTCAGAGGACGCGCCAGCCAGTCGGTGCGGGATTCGCTTTTATCAATCACCGTCCCGGTAAACTCCTCCACCATCGAGGCAAAGCCCCATGACATCGGACGGCCGCAGAATGCTGCGAGGATCTGCGTATCAATCATCGGCTGTGGCTGTACACCAAACGTATTGAGGAACACTTCCAGATCTTCGCTTCCCGCGTGCAGATACTTGGTGATTGCCGTATTGGTGAGCAGGTCGCGAAACGGCGTCCAGTCGGTAATGGTCAGCGGATCGATAAGCGTGACACGCTCGCCGTCATACATCTGCAGCAGACCCAGTTGCGGGTAGTAAGTGCGGGTGCGGACAAATTCCGTATCGAGGGCAATGGCTGGAAACGCACTGGCAGCTTCACATATGGCTGCCAGCGCATCGTTCGTCGTTATCATCTGGTAATTCAAATCATTTTCTCTTCAGTTTGCGCCCATAAAAAACGCCGGCTTTAACCGGCGTTCGGGAGGCTAACGGATAGCTCAGGCGTTATTGTCCACTTTGGCACGCGCTTCGTCACGTAATTCTCGTCGCAAAATCTTTCCGACGTTCGATTTCGGCAGCTCCGTGCGGAACTCAACCTGCTTCGGCACCTTGTAGCCGGTAAGCTGTCGGCGGCAGAAGGCGATCAGCGCCTCTTCCGTCACGGAAGCCTCTTTTTTCACTACAAACAGCTTCACCGCTTCGCCGCTGTTCGAGGACGGCACGCCAACGGCAGCCACTTCAAGCACTCCGGGGTGCTGCATCACCACATCTTCGATCTCGTTCGGATAGACGTTGAAACCGGAGACCAGAATCATATCTTTTTTGCGATCGACAATACGCAGGAAGCCCTCGTCATCCATCACCGCAATATCGCCGGTGTGCAGCCAGCCATCACGCAGGATCTCATCCGTTGAATCAGGGCGCTGCCAGTAGCCAAGCATCACCTGCGGCCCTTTGATGCAAAGCTCGCCCGGTTCGCCCGGGGCGACTTCATTATTGTCGTCATCCACCAGCTTGGCTTCGGTCGACGGCACCGGCAGGCCAATGCTGCCGCTGTGGTAGTCAATATCGTGCGGGTTGACGCTCACCAGCGGCGAGCATTCGGTCAGGCCATACCCTTCCAGCAGATACTGCCCGGTCAGTTTGACCCAACGATCCGCCACCGCCTGCTGCACCGGCATCCCGCCGCCGGCAGAGAGGTGCAGTGAGGAGAAATCGAGCTTTCTGAACTCATCATTATTGAGCAGCGCATTAAACAGCGTGTTCACGCCAGTCATAGCGGTGAAAGGATACTTGCCCAGCTCTTTCACCAGCCCTGGAATATCGCGCGGGTTGGTGATCAGCAGGTTCTGCCCGCCCAGTTCGATAAACAGCAGGCAGTTCATGGTCAAAGCAAAGATGTGATAGAGCGGCAGCGCGGTGACCACCAGCTCTTTACCGCGATGCAGCAGCGGCCCGTAAGTCGCGTTCACCTGTTCGAGGTTAGCCAGCATATTACGGTGGGTCAGCATCGCCCCTTTTGCCACGCCGGTGGTGCCACCGGTGTATTGCAGAAACGCCAGATCCTCGCACACCAGTTCCGGTTTGACATACTGCATGCGGTAGCCATTTTGCAGCGCGCGGCGAAACGAGATAGCGTCCGGCAGATGATATTTCGGCACCAGCCGTTTGATATATTTAACGACAAAGTTGACCACCGTCCCTTTTGCCGTCGAAAGCTGATCGCCCATGCGGGTCAGGATGACGTGGCGCACCTGGGTTTTGTCGACAATCTTCTCCAGCGTGTGGGCAAAGTTGGAGACAATGACAATTGCCGCCGCGCCGCTGTCATTAAGCTGATGCTCAAGCTCGCGGGGTGTGTAGAGCGGGTTAACGTTTACCACAATCATCCCGGCACGCAAAATCCCGAACAGCGCAACGGGGTATTGCAGCAGGTTCGGCATCATCAGCGCCACGCGATCGCCCTTTTGCAGGCCAAGCCCCTCCTGAAGGTAGGCGGCAAATGCCCGGCTGCGCTCCTCCAGTTTACGGAAGGTCATCACCTCGCCCATGTTGATAAACGCCGGCTGGTCGGCATAACGGGCTGCTGAGTGTTCAAATAATTCAACCAGGGATTGATAACGGTCAGGGTTGATCTCCGCAGGCACATCGGCGGGATAACGATTTAACCAAACCTTTTTCAATGCATCACCTCTAAAATGAGTGTTTGTTGTCATCGCAGCCCCAGTTAATAAACAAGAAATTAACATTATATTAACTCAGCGTACCAGTTTGAAAATTAACCGGACGGAAGGTTGCGAAGCGCGTCACTAATTATTTTTGTCATCTAATACAGAAAACAAAAACAGCGGCCGGGCCGCTGTTTATTTTTCCTGCCAAAACAAGAAATTACTCTGTTACGACCGTTTGTACGCGAGCGGGTTCGGGCGGATACCAGCCCCATGGACCGTAGCCTGTGCGCCAGGGATAGGCCCCCGGACCGGAGAACCAGGGGTCGAGTGGCTGCGGCGGCATCATGATTTGCTGCTGCAAGCGCCAGCGCTTGTAGCCGTTCACCTGCATCACCATGTAGGTGTAGGAGGCGCTGCCAACTTTACCCGCTTCGGTGCCGGTAATCGGCCCGACCACGGTGACCAGCTGGTTACGGAAATCGACCGGGTCAACAAAGCCGTTGATGTCGGCATAGATTCGCCCGACAGAGGGCTCGCCCAGCACCGGGCGCGCACCTTCGTCCAGCGGGACAGAGGCGATCTCCAGCCGGGTTTTGCCCTGCTGATTGATCACATTGATCACTTTCCCGCCGAAACGCCCCTCCTGACCGACATAGAGCGTTGGCGCATTCATCACCCGCACTAAATCTTGCTGCGGTGTCGGGCTGGTGCCCTTGATCGCATCAGGCACCGTCACGCACCCACTCAACGCCACCGTTACCAGCCCTGCCAGTAACAGCTGCATAAACCCTTTTTGACCCGCCATCATGCGACCCCTTAACTCAGTTAGTACTACTGAGATTCATTCCCGGCCAGGAAGTTTCTTCCACGCCACTTCGTTACGCAAATAAACCGGTTCCGCCTGTTCAACGGCAACCCATTTTTGCGCAGCAAAAAGCTGGCGGGCGATGGGCAACATATCTTCCGCCGTGGGCAGCAACATCTCGCCGTCGGTCAGCGTAACAGGACTATTCGCTGCTAATTCAGGCCATGCGCCCCAGCCGGTGCCAACCATCGCCCAGCTGCCATCAAGCTGCTGCAGACGATCGCTTACCGCCTCAGGCTTCAGCACCGCTTCGGTCTCTTCACCGTGCCAGACGCCGTCGGCATCGCGCTGATACTCAGCCCAGTAAACTTCGCCCATACGGGCATCAATGGCCGCCAGCACACGGGTTGCGCCGGTTTTGCGCCAGGCTCCCTGCGCCATCGTCGCCAGCGTCGAAACGCCAATCATCGGCAGCTCTGCGCCGAGCGCCAGCCCCTGTGCAATACCAATACCGATACGCACACCGGTGAAGCTGCCCGGCCCGCGGCCGAAAGCCAGCGCGTCGAGATCGGTGAGCTTGACCTCAGCGTCGGCAAGGGCAGCTCTGACCAGCGGCAGAATGCGTTGTGTATGTTCACGAGGGCAAAGTTCGAAGTGAGCGAAGGTCGTACCGTCATTCCACAGGGCGACAGAACAGGCTTCTGTGGCGGTATCAATAGCCAGAATTCGCATGGGTATAGCAGTCCAGATTCAACAAAATGGCGCGCATCTTACCACACTTCGCGGAAAATTACTCCGCTGCAGGACGGGCAAGAAACTCCACCGCGCGGCGGATATCGCGTGTGCGCGGTGCCGGCGGCAGGCTGGCGAGAAACACCGCGCCGTAGGGCCGCATCACCAGACGGTTATCGCAAATCACCAGCACGCCGCGATCGTCAATATCACGGATCAGGCGACCGACGCCCTGCTTGAGCGTAATGACCGCATCCGGGAGCTGCACTTCATCAAAGGGATCGCCACCGCGCAGACGGCAATCTTCCATCCGCGCTTTCAGCAGCGGATCGTCCGGCGAGGTAAACGGCAGCTTATCGATGATTACCAGCGAAAGCGTATCGCCGCGCACATCGACGCCCTCCCAGAAGCTGCTGGTCGCCACCAGTAGCGCGTTACCCGCTTCAACAAACTGTTGCAGCAGTTGCCCTTTACTGGTTTCACCCTGCAACAGCACCGGCAGGCTAAGTGTGGCACGGAACTGTTCTGCGAGATCGCGCATCATCGCGTGCGAGGTACAGAGCATAAAGCAGCGACCGTTGTTGGCCTCAATCATCGGCCTTAACATCGCTGCCAGCTGGCGCGCAGAGCCGGGCTGATTAGTCTGTGGCAGATTGCGCGGCACGCAGAGCAGCGCCTGGCGCGGGTAATCGAAGGGGCTCGGCAACAGCAGCGACTCGGCTTCCTCGATGCCTAACCGCGCGGTGAAGTGATGCAGATCGTCGTTAACCGACAGGGTCGCGGAGGTAAAGATCCAGCTCCCCTTCTTCTCTTTCATCACTTCCTGGAATTTATCGGCGACGGTCAGCGGCGTCAGCGCCAGCGTAAAGTTGCGCGAGGTGCACTCATACCAGTAGCTGAAGCCGGGCTGGTTGAACTCCTTCAGCCGCTTGAGGCGGGCGCGGTAAACCGTGGCGCGCTCAAAGGCGGCGTCCAGCACCGCCGAGCGCCCGAGGGAGAGTTTCGCCACGTCGTAACAGAGTTCAAGGGCGTCATCGAGCAGCAGCAGCGCACGCTGTATCCGCGCATCGGCCAGCAGTTCGCGCAGGTTCCCGCGATAGCCAGGCTCGCCGAGTTGCAGGCGGAAATCCTGCGCGCTTTGCGCCAGCCGGTCGGCGCACTTCTGCAACTGCGCGGTATCGCGTAAATCGGTGCGGTAGGCGATGGTGAAATCTTTGGCCAGATCGAGCAGCTGGCGGCTGGAGAGCGACTGGCCAAAATATTGGCTGGCGATATCGGGCAACTGGTGCGCTTCGTCGAAGATCATCACCTCGGCCTCCGGGATCAGCTCACCGAAACCGCTCTCTTTCACCACCATGTCGGCGAGAAAAAGGTGATGGTTGACAACGACAACGTCGGCTTCCATCGCTTTTTTACGCGCCTTCACCACGAAGCACTCTTTGTACATCGGGCAGTCGCTGCCCAGACAGTTATCGTTGGTGCTGGTGACCAGCGGCCAGGCGGCGGAATCTTCAGCCACGCTGACGCAGGTGCTGATATCGCCATCTTTGGTCTGGTTAGACCAGGAGCGCAGCAGAATGACATCGCTCAGGGTCTGCACCGGCAGATCGCCACCGGCAATCGCTTGCTGTTCGAGACGCTCGATACAGAGGTAGTTTGAACGGCCTTTGAGCAGCGCCGTGCGCCCGGTGTACTCCAGCGCTTTTGAGACGGTGGGCAGATCGCGGCTGTAGAGTTGATCCTGCAGGGCTTTCGAACCGGTGGAGATGATCACTTTCTTCCCGGCGCGCAATGCGGGCGCAAGGTAGGCGTAGGTTTTACCGGTTCCGGTTCCCGCCTCAACCACCAGCGGCTGCGTTTTTTCAATCGCTTCGGTCACGGCGTAAGCCATCTGGCGCTGCGGTTCGCGCGGTTTAAATCCCGGTATCGCTTTGGCAAGCTGGCCGTCTGTTGCAAAATCGTCCGTCACACTACCCCCTGGTTAAATCGCCAGTGATTATGTCAGGGTGAGCGGATTTACGCCAGCCAGGTTTTTGTGGCACTCTTCCCGGCGAATCTATGTAACCAGGAAGGAAAAGGTGATGACAATTGTGCGTATTGACGCGGAAGCCCGCTGGTCTGATGTGGTGATCCATAACCAGACGCTTTATTACACTGGCGTGCCGGAAAACCTCGATGCCGACGCCTTTGAGCAGACGGCCAACACGCTGGCGCAGATTGACGCGGTGCTCGAAAAACAGGGCAGCGATAAGTCACGGATCCTCGACGCCACTATTTTTCTTGCCGATAGCGATGATTTTGCAGCGATGAATAAGGCCTGGGATGCGTGGGTCGTGGCGGGCCATGCACCGGTGCGCTGCACCGTGCAGGCGAAGCTGATGAATCCGCGTTATAAAGTTGAGATCAAGATTATCGCGGCGGTCTAATTACTCCTCCTCGTCTTCCTCATCTTCAAAGCGCGCCACAATCCGCTCGCCGGTATGGCTGGCGCGCAGCTCTTGCGCCACTAGGGTAATGGCCTCGCCGCTGCTCATGCCGCCGGCCATAAGTTCCTGAATACGTTCGACTGCTTTCTGCTGCTGTTCGTGACTGAGGGCGGGTAATCCTGCAAACATGGTCAACTCCTGATAAATTATCGGCGCTAATTATTCCACGCGTCTGTGCACTACGCCAGCGAAGACGCTCAAGAGCCAGGAATCATGAAACAGTTAACGCCTGCCCAACTCACTCTCCCGTGGCGCCGCGACGCTGCGGAATTCTATTTCGCGCCGCTCAGCGCGCAGCCGTGGGCGATGCTGCTCCATTCGGGGCATGCCGATCATCCCCATAACCGTTTTGATATTTTAGTCGCCGATCCACTCACGACACTGACAACGCAGGGCGATATCACTTATCAGGATGGACGCGCGTCGCAAGGCGATCCGCTTGAACTCTTACAGCAGGCGCTGGATGCGTGCGGTCTGCATGCTGAACCCGCGAATGACCTCCCTTTCCAGGGCGGTGCGCTGGGCCTTTTTGGTTATGATTTAGGCCGCCGTTTTGAAAAGCTGCCCGCACTGGCCGCGCAGGATATTGCCGTCGCGGATATGGCGGTTGGTATCTATGACTGGGCGCTGATTGTTGACCACAAATTGCAACGCGTAACGTTATTGAGTCACGGGGATGTCAATGCGCGCCTGGCCTGGCTTGAGGCCCAGAGCGCACCGCCACAGGCTGAGTTTCGCTTAACCTCTGCCTGGCAGGCCAATATGAGCCGCGCGGAGTATGGCGAGAAGTTCCGCCAGGTACAGGCGTGGCTGCACAGCGGCGACTGCTATCAGGTCAACCTCGCGCAACGTTTTCAGGCGCGCTATAGCGGCAATGAGTGGCAGGCCTTTGTGCGCCTGAATGATGAGAACCGCGCACCGTTCAGCGCCTTCCTGCGTCTGCCGCAGGGGGCGATCCTCAGCCTGTCGCCGGAGCGATTTATTCGCCTGACCGGCGATGAGATTGAGACCCGCCCGATTAAAGGCACCCTGCCGCGTCTTGCGGACGAACAAGCGGATGCTGAGCAGGCCGCCCGTCTTGCCGCCTCGCCGAAAGATCGCGCCGAGAATGTGATGATTGTCGATCTGATGCGCAACGATATTGGTCGCGTGGCGGTGCCGGGTTCGGTGCAGGTACCGGAGCTGTTTGTAGTGGAACCCTTCCCGGCGGTGTATCACCTGGTGAGCACAGTGACGGCGAAGCTGCCGCCAGAGCGACACGCAAGCGATCTGCTGCGCGCGGCGTTTCCCGGCGGGTCGATTACCGGTGCGCCGAAAGTGCGGGCGATGGCGATTATCGATGAGCTGGAGCCACACCGCCGCAATGCCTGGTGCGGCAGCATCGGCTACCTCAGCGTCTGCGGCAATATGGACACCAGCATTACCATCCGTACCGTCACCGCCTGTGACGGGCAGCTTTACTGCTCGGCGGGCGGCGGGATTGTCGCCGACAGCGATGAAGATGCGGAATATCAGGAAACCTTTGATAAAGTTAACCGTATCCTGCGGCAACTTGAGAGGTAATTCGTGGAGCAACCGGTGTTAACTCTGGATAACTTTTTATCACGCTTTCAGCTGATGCGCCCGCAGCTTAATGCCGCCACCCTGAATGCGCGCCAGGCGGCGGTGCTGGTGCCGATTGTACGGCGTAAAGAACCGGGCCTGCTGCTGACGCAGCGCTCAGCCATGCTGCGTAAACATGCCGGCCAGGTCGCCTTTCCCGGCGGCGCGGTCGACAGCACCGACGCCTCGCTTATCGCCGCAGCGCTGCGTGAAGCGCAGGAAGAGGTGGCGATCCCGCCGGAATCGGTTGAGGTGATTGGCGTCCTGCCGCCGGTGGATAGCGTGACCGGCTTTCAGGTTACGCCGGTGGTCGGCATTATTCCGCCGGATCTCCCCTGGCGTGCCAGTGAGGATGAAGTGGCGGCGGTGTTTGAAATGCCGCTTGCCGAGGCGTTGCGGCTTGGGCGTTATCACCCGCTGGATGTGCATCGTCACGGTAATGCCCACCGGGTATGGTTATCCTGGTATGAGCATTATTTTGTCTGGGGCATGACGGCGGGGATCATCCGCTCGCTGGCGCTGCAAATCGGCCTGCGGCCATAAGCGCTATACTCTGTTTTGCGCACTTTGTGACGGCGAACTCGCTATTAGTTTAATAGAGGCCAGCGATTAGTTTAATTCATGTGAATAGTTAACCTGCTGGCACCCTTCCCTCTTACACTATGCGCAGTTATTACATCGTTACTGGAAACCCAGTAACCCTGTCAGGAGTGTAAATGTGATTAGTCTATTCGACATGTTCAAAGTGGGAATTGGTCCCTCCTCTTCCCACACTGTTGGCCCGATGAAGGCCGGGAAGCAGTTCGTCGATGATCTGGTCGAAAAAGGATTGCTGGAAAACACTACCCGCGTTGTGGTGGATGTTTACGGCTCACTCTCCCTTACCGGGAAAGGACACCATACCGATATCGCCATTATTATGGGTCTGGCGGGCAACGAGCCGGCCACTGTCGATATTGATGCGATCCCGGGGTTTATCCGCGATGTGGAAAACCGTGGGCGCTTGCTGCTGGCGCAGGGTCGCCATGAAGTCGACTTCCCGCAGAACGACGGTATGCGTTTTCACAGCGATAACCTGTCGCTGCACGAAAACGGCATGCGCATTACCGCCCTGAACGGCGATGACGCCGTTTACAGCAAAACCTACTACTCCATCGGCGGCGGCTTTATCGTTGATGAAGAGCATTTTGGTAAAGAGACGCTCGACTCTGTCGCGGTGCCCTACCCGTTCAACTCTGCGACGCAGATGCTTGAGTACTGCAAACAGACCGGGCTTTCTCTCTCCGGAATGGTGATGCAGAACGAGCTGGCGCTGCACTCGAAAAAAGAGATTGAAGAGTACTTTGCTAACGTCTGGACGACCATGCGCGCCTGTATCGATCGCGGCATGAACACCGAAGGCGTGTTGCCGGGTCCGCTGCGCGTGCCGCGTCGCGCCTCTGCGCTGCGCCGCCTGCTGGTCTCCAGCGATAAGCTCTCCAACGATCCGATGATCGTCGTGGACTGGGTCAACATGTTTGCGCTCGCTGTTAACGAAGAGAATGCGGCGGGCGGTCGCGTCGTGACGGCTCCGACCAACGGCGCCTGCGGTATCGTGCCGGCGGTGCTGGCCTATTACGACCACTTTATTGAGTCCGTCAGCCCGGATATCTATATTCGCTACTTCCTCGCTGCCGGGGCGATTGGTGCGCTCTATAAAATGAACGCCTCGATTTCCGGTGCGGAAGTGGGCTGCCAGGGCGAAGTGGGCGTTGCCTGCTCGATGGCGGCGGCAGGTCTGGCTGAGCTGCTGGGCGCAAGCCCGGAGCAAGTTTGCGTTGCCGCAGAGATTGGTATGGAGCACAACCTCGGTCTGACCTGCGATCCGGTCGCCGGCCAGGTGCAGGTTCCCTGCATTGAGCGTAATGCCATTGCCTCGGTGAAGGCGATTAACGCCGCGCGGATGGCGATGCGCCGCACCAGCGCGCCGCGCGTCTCTCTCGACAAGGTTATCGAAACCATGTACGAGACCGGAAAAGATATGAATGCCAAATACCGCGAAACCTCGCGCGGTGGTCTGGCCATCAAAGTGCAGTGCGACTAAACTCACCGCCCTCAGCGCCGTTCAACCGAACGGCGTTTTTTTTACCCGCTACGCCACAGATCAAGAATATTCCCCGCCGTTTGTGCATAAGCTGAGCAATTTCCCGCTACACTTCAACTGTGCTGGCATGGCAATCAGGCCAGGGATATTACAGGCGATCGGCGCATGCAAACGGCTCAGCGGATCATTAAAAGCTATCGACAGCGGCGCGCCACGGTCTGCGTGCTGGCGGGCATTGTCGCGCTGATATTGACCCTCGCTTTTCGCTTTGTTTCCGAGCGTAACCTCAACCAGCAACGCGTTGCCTCTTTTACCCATCATGCAGTGGTCAACTTTGATCGCCTGCTGCTGCCGCTGGAATCGACCCGCGAGATGGTTTCGCCGCTGGTCGGCAAACCCTGTGACGGGGTGCACCTGCAACTGCGCAAAATCGCTGCCAGCCTGCAGACGGTTCGCTCCATTACGCTGGTGCACGATGGCATACTTTACTGCTCGAGCATTTTTGGCGATCGTCACGTTCCTGTTCACCAGCTCCAGCCGAGCCTGCCGGCGAAAACCACGCTGCAGGTCCTCTCAACGGATAAATCTCTGCTGAAAGATCGCCCGGTGCTGATCGTCTGGTTCCCCACCGCCGCAGACGGGCAAAGTGGCGTGATGGAAGTGGTCAATATTGAACTGCTCAGCCGCTTAATGCTGGAGCCGCAGCCGCCGCTCATCACCCGCGTTGCGCTCTCTGTTGCCGGGCGGCATCTGGTGCAGGGAAAAGGTCTGCTGGAGACCCTACCGCTGGCCGACGATGAGAAACGCTATCAGCGCACCTCGCAATTCTTCCCGCTTTCAGTGAGCGTGAGCGGCCCGGGTGCTACACGGCTGGCGCTGCAACATCTGCCCTCACAGTTGCCGCTGGCGCTGATGATTGCGCTATTAACCAGCGTGATTACCTGGTTTACCACTGCCAGCCGCATGAGCTTCGCCCGCGAGATTAACCTTGGCTTAACCGGTCGCGAATTCGCCCTCTTCTGCCAGCCGGTGCTGCATGCCCAGAGCCTGAAGTGCGTCGGCGTGGAGATCCTGCTGCGCTGGCACAATCCCCGTCAGGGCGCGATTTCGCCGGAGGTGTTTATTCCTATCGCCGAGGCGCAGCATCTGATCGCCCCGCTGACCCGCTATGTACTGATTGAGGTGCAGGCGCACCGCCATCTCTTTCCGGCCGACGCCCATTTTCATATCGGCATTAATGCCGCCCCCAGCCATCTGCGCGATGGCGAGTTACTGAAAGATCTGCACCGTTTGTGGTTTGTTCACCATCCGGTTCAGCAGTTGATCATTGAATTGACCGAGCGCGATGCGCTGCAGGATGTTGATTCGCGCATGATGCGCGAGCTGCATCATAACGGTGTAAAGATTGCGATTGATGATTTCGGCACCGGCAATAGCGCCCTGAGCTGGCTGGAGAAGCTGCAACCGGACATTCTGAAAATCGACAAATCCTATACCGCGGCGATCGGCACCGATGCGGTGAACTCCAAGGTGACCGACATTATTATCGCGCTTGCGCAGCGGCTGGATATTGAACTGGTGGCAGAGGGGGTAGAAACCCCGCAGCAGGCGCAATATTTGCGTCAGCAGGGGGTGCAGTCACTACAGGGATATCTGTTTGCACAGCCGATGCCCATTGAGGATTTCCCGGCGTGGTTAGCCGGGAATGCGACGCCAGCCGCGCATGACGATCGGCTGGCTCCGCTGATGACGATTGAGGATCACTCCTCTTCGTCGTGAGCCGGTTGCTCTTTAACAATACGCACCAGATCGACCCGGTAGTCGTTCGCTTCCATCACGGTGATATGCAGCGGCGCAATGGCAAAGGTTTCGCCCACCGGCGGGATCTGCCCACGCGCGGCAATGACAAGGCCCGCAACGGTGGCGATATCTTCCTCTTCATTGACGAAGTTATCGAGATCCAGCGTGTGCTGCAGCGCATGCAGGTCGGTAGTGCCTTTCACCAACCAGCCGTCGCCGTCGGCAATGATTTCCGGTGTTTCATCCGCATCGGGGAATTCACCGGCAATCGCCTCCAGCACGTCCAGCGGTGTTACCAGCCCCTGAACCACACCAAACTCATTGGTGACAATCACGAAGCTACCGCGCGCGCGGCGTAATACCGCCAGCAGCTTGATTGGGTCGAGGGTTTCCGGCACCACAATTGCCGGCGATTCAGATGCGATAGCGGCAACATCGACGCCCTCTTCCAGCGACACCAGCAGCTCTTTGGCGCGCACAATACCGATCACTTCATCCAGTTCGCCACGGCAGACCGGGAAGAGGCTGTGCGGGGAAGAGAGTAGCTGTTGACGGATCTCGTCAACGCTCAGATTGGCATCCACCCAGCTGATATCCCCGCGCGGCGTCATAATGCTGCGCAGCGAACGGGACGCCAGCGTCAGGACGCCGTTGATCATATAGCGCTCCTCTTCCGCAAACGCGCCTTCCGGCACCGTTACCGAGGCATCGCTGTCCGTCTCGGTTTGCGTCGTATTCTGACGACGACCACCCATCAGACGCACAATCGCATCCGCGGTGCGCGCACGCAGCGGCAGGCGCGACTGGTTGCGCAGAAAGTTACGGCGCGCAACCTGGTTAAAGAACTCAATAATTATTGAGAAGCCAATCGCGGCGTAGAGGTAGCCTTTCGGAATATGAAAGCCAAAGCCCTCTGCGACCAGGCTCAGACCAATCATCAGCAGGAAGCTCAGACAGAGCACCACGACCGTCGGATGCTGGTTCACAAAGTTGGTCAGCGGCTTCGAGGCCAGCAGCATTACCGCCATAGCGATTACTACCGCCGCCATCATCACCGGCAGGTGATTAACCATACCGACAGCAGTAATTACCGCATCGAGGGAGAAGACCGCATCGAGAATCACGATCTGCGTCACCACCACCCAGAAGCTGGCGTAGCCTTTACCGTGTCCGCCATCGTGATCGCGGTTTTCCAGCCGTTCATGAAGCTCCGTAGTGGCCTTAAACAGTAAGAAAATACCGCCGAACAGCATGATTAAATCACGGCCGGAGAAGGTAAGGTTCCACACAGAGAAGAGCGGCTGGGTGAGCGTCACCATCCATGAGATCAGCGACAGCAGACCAAGTCGCATCACCAGCGCCAGTGACAGACCGATTAAACGCGCTTTATCGCGCTGCTTCGGCGGCAGTTTATCGGCAAGAATGGCAATAAAGACCAGGTTATCAATACCCAGCACGATTTCCAGCACAACCAGCGTCAACAAACCGATCCAAATCTGCGGATCCATTAAGAATTCCATGACAGGCTCCTGTTCATGAAAACAGTATACGGCGCGCGAAAATGCGCAGGCGTGATGACATTGACTCTATTTGAAAGGGGGGAATACGTGGCGCGGGACGGCCATAAAGTGAACTGACGTCGGTGACGATCCATACGATGGGCTACTGCCCTTTACTCCTGGTAACTTAAACGGAGGTTAAACATAGCAAAGAGCCTGGGTAGCTGGCAAAGATTTACCAGACTTTGCAAAATGTATGGATATTTTGCGCCACAAAATTTCATTTTTATGAAAGCTAAATTACGGATCTTCATCACATAAATTATTTTTTCACTCTCTAAAATAATTCGCGAAAGTTCCTAAACTTCTCTTTGAGTTTATCTCTGAATCGATTCGCTTTTTTGGTGCCGATTCACAATACATCCATCGCGTGGATGTTAACGACAAGAATAAGGAGGTAGCAAGTGACTATTGCTATTGTTATAGGCACACATGGTTGGGCGGCAGAACAACTGCTTAAAACCGCCGAGATGCTGCTCGGCGAGCAGGAGAATGTCGGATGGATCGATTTTGTTCCCGGCGAGAACGCGGAGACGTTAATCGAAAAGTATCAGGCGCAGCTGGCAAAGCTGGATACTAATCAGGGCGTGCTGTTTCTCGTTGATACATGGGGTGGCAGCCCGTTTAATGCCGCCAGCCGCATTGTCGTCGATAAAGAGCATTATGAAGTGATCGCCGGCGTCAACATTCCGATGCTGGTCGAAACCCTGATGGCGCGTGATGACAACCCAACCTTCGATGAGCTGGTAGCACTGGCCGTCGAGACCGGACGCGAAGGCGTGAAGGCGCTGAAAGCACAGCCGGTGGAAAAACCTGCTCCCGCTGCGGTTCAACAGACGGCAGCACCGAAAGCCGCTACCCCTGCTAAACCGATGGGGCCGAACGACTACATGGTCATCGGTCTGGCGCGTATTGATGATCGCTTAATTCACGGCCAGGTCGCCACCCGCTGGACCAAAGAGACCAACGTCACCCGGATTATTGTCGTCAGTGATGAGGTTGCCGCCGATAACGTGCGCAAAACGCTGCTGACGCAGGTCGCACCGCCGGGGGTAACGGCTCACGTTGTCGACGTCGCAAAAATGATCCGCGTCTATAACAACCCGAAATATGCCGGTGAACGCGTAATGCTGCTCTTCACCAACCCTACCGATGTCGAGCGCATCGTCGAGGGCGGCGTAAAACTTACCTCGGTCAATATTGGCGGTATGGCTTATCGTCAGGGTAAAACCCAGGTAAATAACGCTGTTTCCGTCGATGAGAAAGATATTGAGGCGTTTCGCAAACTCAACGATCGCGGCATTGAGCTGGAAGTCCGTAAAGTTTCAAACGATCCGAAACTGAAAATGATGGATTTGATCAGCAAAGTGGCGAAGTAACCGCGACGACCTGATTGACTCAGTTTTCACACTTACGTCTGATTTAGCTATAGGAGAAGTACAATGGAGATTACCACTCTTCAGATTGTGCTGGTGTTCGTCGTCGCATGTATTGCCGGTATGGAGTCGATACTTGACGAGTTCCAGTTCCACCGTCCGTTGGTGGCATGTACGTTAGTCGGTATCGTTCTTGGTGATATGAAAACCGGTATCATTATCGGCGGTACGCTTGAGATGATCGCGCTTGGCTGGATGAACATCGGTGCGGCAGTCGCGCCGGATGCCGCGCTGGCGTCGATTATTTCCACCATTCTGGTCATTGGCGGCCACCAGAGCATCGGTGCCGGTATCGCACTGGCGATCCCGCTGGCAGCAGCAGGTCAGGTACTGACCATTATTGTGCGTACCATTACCGTTGGTTTCCAGCACGCGGCAGATAAAGCCGCAGATAACGGTAACCTTACCGCGCTGTCCTGGATCCATGTCTCCTCCCTGTTCCTGCAAGCGATGCGTATCGCCATCCCGGCGGTGATTGTGGCTATCTCTGTCGGTACCAGCGAAGTGCAGAACATGCTCAACGCCATTCCGGAAGTGGTGACCAGCGGTCTGAATATCGCCGGTGGCATGATCGTGGTGGTCGGTTATGCGATGGTCATCAATATGATGCGCGCAGGCTATCTGATGCCGTTCTTCTACCTCGGCTTCGTGACCGCGGCATTTACTAACTTCAACCTTGTTTCGCTGGGTGTGATCGGTGCCGTTATGGCCATTCTCTACATTCAGCTTAGCCCGAAATATAACCGCACTGCAGGCGGCGCTGCACCAGCGGCTGGTGCCAACGATCTTGATAACGAACTGGATTAACAGGTGAACGACATGGTTGATATGACGAAAACTCCGACTGAGAAAAAGCTCACCCAGAGTGATATTCGCAGCGTGTTCCTGCGTTCTAACCTCTTCCAGGGCTCGTGGAACTTCGAACGTATGCAGGCACTCGGCTTCTGCTTCTCGATGGTACCGGCGATTAAACGCCTCTATCCGGAAAATAACGAAGCCCGCCGCCAGGCGATTAAGCGTCACCTGGAGTTCTTTAACACCCACCCTTACGTTGCCGCGCCGGTGCTTGGCGTGACGCTGGCAATGGAAGAGCAGCGCGCGAACGGCGCAGAGATTGACGATGGTGCCATTAACGGTATCAAAGTGGGTCTGATGGGGCCGCTGGCAGGCGTTGGCGACCCGATTTTCTGGGGTACCGTGCGTCCGGTCTTTGCAGCACTGGGTGCCGGGATCGCCATGAGCGGCAGCCTGCTCGGCCCGCTGCTCTTCTTCTTCCTCTTTAATATTGTGCGTCTTGCCACCCGTTATTACGGCGTTGCGTACGGCTATCGCAAAGGGATCGATATCGTTAAAGATATGGGCGGCGGCTTCCTGCAGAAACTGACTGAGGGGGCGTCAATTCTCGGCCTGTTTGTGATGGGGGCGCTGGTCAACAAATGGACGCACGTCAATATTCCGCTGGTGGTATCGGAAATTACCGACCAGACCGGGAAAACCACGGTGACCACGGTGCAGACCATCCTCGACCAGCTGATGCCGGGTCTGGTGCCGCTGCTGCTGACCTTCGCCTGTATGTGGCTGCTGCGTAAAAAAGTGAACCCACTGTGGATCATTGTCGGCTTCTTCGTAATTGGGATTGTCGGCTACGCTATCGGCCTGCTGGGCCTTTAAGCGACGTTGTCATAACCGGGGGCGTAATTGCTCCCGGTTTTTTTATTTAAGGAGATGAGATGTCGATTACGGATAGCGTGCTGCTGCTGTTTGTCGCCGCCCTGCTGGCTTTTGCGCTCTATGACGAGGTGGTGATGCCCCGTCGCAAAGGCGAAACGTTGCTCACCGTTCCGCTGCTGCGCAGAAGCCGTACCGATGGCGCCATTTTTGTCGGCCTGCTGGTTATTCTGATTTATAACAACAGCGTTAACGGTGGTTCATCATTAACCATGTGGTTATTATTTGCGCTGGCGCTGCTGGGTATTTACCTTTTTTGGATCCGCGCCCCGAAAGCCATCTTTAAATCACAGGGTCTCTTCTTTGCTAATGCCTGGATTGAATATAACCGTATTAAAGAGATGAATTTATCGGAGGATGGCGTACTGGTAATGCAATTAGAGCAGCGGCGGTTACTAATCCGTGTACGAAATATGGACGACCTCGAAAAGATCTACAGAGTAATGGTTAAAACTCAATAAGTTAAACAATACTCACCTCATTTCACCCTGCACAAAAAAGAGGCTTTAATATAGCCTCTGCTATATTTCTCATAAGAAATTACCTATGTTTATTAACGTTATTTTCACGTCACAAGCTAAATGACAATCGTTATCGGCGGGCAGCACCATCAATATTCTTCTGCTGTTGTTTTATATTCTAAAAATATGGTAAGGTGCGTCCGTCGTTGGGGAGTAGCCGATTTCCGCCCTGCGGAAATGTACGTGTCAACATACTCGTTGCAAAACGTGGCACGTACGGACTGAATATTTTCAGTCAGGCGAGACCATTGACACACCAACTGCTGTTTACTGGGGGCAGTGGTGTGTTATATGGAACTCCCGGTCAGGACGCACAGATGAACTTATCCGCCACCCTGCTTCTCGCCTTCGGTATGTCGATGGATGCCTTCGCCGCCTCTATCGGTAAAGGTGCGACGCTCCGCAATCCTAAATTTTCCGACGCCCTGCGTACCGGCCTTATCTTCGGCGCAATTGAAACCTTAACCCCATTACTGGGCTGGGGTCTCGGCATGCTCGCCTCACAATTTGTGCTTGAGTGGAATCACTGGATCGCGTTCGTGCTGCTGGCGTTTCTTGGCAGCAGGATGGTGCTGGAAGGCGTGCGCGGTAACGATGATTGCGACGCGGAAATGCCGCACCGCCACGGTTTCTGGTTGCTGGTCACCACCGCGATTGCTACCAGCCTGGATGCAATGGCGGTTGGCGTCGGGCTCGCATTCCTGCAAGTCAATATCCTCACTACTGCGCTAGCCATCGGCTGCGCCACTCTCATCATGTCAACTTTAGGCATGATGGTAGGCCGGTTTATCGGCCCGCTACTCGGCAAACGCGCCGAGATCCTCGGCGGCGTCGTGCTTATTGGTATCGGCGTGCAGATCCTTTATAGCCACTTTGCTGGCTAGCTTTCCCGGCGTAAGCAATGGATGGTGAAATCCGTCTGGCAGCGAAACGTTTTAGTCGCTGCCAGCTGTTGCCACACTTCTGGCTTTGCCCGCCAGGCAAATGGCGTCATTTGCAGGAGCGCAACCGCCTCTTCACCGGTCAGTTCCATTTCATAAGCGAGTGACTGTTCGGAAAGAATCGTAAATCCTTCAATCTCACCGCTGTTTGGCGCGTGCAGCTGCACCTCATCATAAATAAGCCCCTTCAGCTCCATTAAATGGCGCGGCCCGGGTGCTGCGGTGATCACCACGCCCTGCGGTTTCATCACGCGGGCAAGCTCCTGCGCTTTACAGGGTGCATAAATGCGCACCAGCCCATCAATGCTGTTATCGTCAAAAGGCAAGCGGTGGCTGGAGGCTACGCAGAACATCACCTGCGGATAGCGTTTTGCCGCTGCACGAATCGCCGCTTTCGAGACATCAAGGCCTACGGTTTGCGCACCGCGCGCGCGGCCTACCCCGGCAAATGCCTGCGTGTAGTACCCTTCCCCGCAGCCGATATCGAGCAGCGCCGTCGCTTCTGCCGGCAAAGTCTCTTCAAATAAGCTGCAGATGGTGTCCCGCAGCGGCTGATAGTGTCCGGCGTCGAGAAAAGCACGGCGTGCCTGCATCATTTCGGCGTTATCACCGGGATCGCGCGAGCGTTTATGCTGAACGGGCAATAAATTGACGTAACCCTCTTTGGCGATATCGAACTGATGCCGCTGCGGACAGATAAATGCGCGCTCGTGGCGGCTTAACGGTGCGTGGCAAAGGGGGCAACTGAATGGCATAAACACTCCGGGGAGACTTTTTCAAAGGGCGAAGTGTACCGTCAAATGTTGCGGCAGGGAAAATAAAAAGCCCCGCACAATGGCGAGGCTTGATGACTGACATTGATACGCGAAACGCGTTTCAAGCTCAGAGGTGTCGAAATCAGATAGCAGTTACGTTAACTGCAGCCGGGCCTTTCTGACCGTCCTGAATTTCAAACTCAACGTTCTGGCCTTCAGCCAGAGTTTTGAAGCCGTTACCCTGGATAGCAGAGAAATGTACGAATACATCTTTGCTGCCGTCAGCCGGAGTAATGAAACCAAAACCTTTAGACTCGTTGAACCACTTAACTTGACCTTTAATCTTTGCCATTTGCAAAATTCCTTAATGTATATACTTCGCCCGCAGGCATTGACTGAGAAAACTGAGACATTACTGCTTGAGGCACTAATATAAGGTTCGGCAGAGAAGCTGTATTCAACGAAACGTTTTACTCAGGACTTCTTTACTGAAAATGCCACACATAAACAGAACTGTACCTCGATTGACCCACAACGTGTTATCACATAATACGTAAACTATGGCAAGCCATTTTTAGATATGTCTCGATCCACCGCACAAATTCTAAGGGTATCGAAACAACCACTGTTCATTTATTCACTTCAATGACCGTTATAGCAGCCGCTGCAGCAGCAGGTTTACCCGATAAACGTAGACCATTTCTTTCGATTCATCAAGCAGTTCCATGCAGCTTAGGTGCGGTTGAACCCCTCATGCGTTTCGCTTATATACTAAGAACTTTCTGCGAATAGTTATGCTGTTTATTCGATTAGGAAGATTCTTAAATGATTAATGATCTGGGAAGAAACTATTGCTCAGGTTAACTATGAATAATTACTGAGCGAATAAGCACAGGCGTGCACCAAAATAATGAAATTATGATGACACTGCATCATTTGAAGGCAATAAAAACGTTTCGCGTAAATCAGAACCGCACAATTTTAATACGGCTTACTTTTTATGGCGTTCGGCTTAAATTACCGCAGGGATAAATATTGACCAATTTTCAGGATCCTGAAGTTAGCATTTTCCTGTTCCGCTTCGCTTAAAGCGCGCTGCAACTCCTGCACCGGCTCATCCAGTGATTCATCAGCCAGTTCAAATACGCCCCAGTGGATGGGAAAAGCCAGCGGTGAACCTAATTGCTGCCACAGCGACACCGCACTTTGTGGATCCATATGATTTATCGACATGAACCAGCGCGGTGCATAAGCACCAACGGGCAGTGCGAGCGCATCAATTTTTCCAACACGCTGCGGGATCTGCAGAAGTTCTGTGCTGTAGCCAGTGTCACCTGGAAACCAAAAACGCAGTGCGCGCGTTTCAATCACCCAGCCGCACCATAATGAGCGGTTGCGATCCCACGGTGTGCGCATGCTCCAGTGCTGAGCGGGAACGGCGGTTAAATGTAAATCGTCCAGCGAGGCTTGCTGCCACCAGTCCAGCTCAATGACAAAACGCGCGCCGAAGCGACGGAGCGTGTCACCCAACCCGAGAGGGACAAAAAGCTTTACCTCAGGAAACCGGCGAAGCAGTGCGCGGATTGTCCAGCGGTCCAGATGATCGTAATGGTTGTGAGAGATAAGAATGGCATCCAGAGCGGGGAGATCGTCAATGGATAATGCAGGCGGCGTGCGCCGCTGAGGCCCGGCGAAACGCAGCGGGGAGGCGCGTCGGGAAAAAACGGGGTCGGTGAGCAGATATTTCCCCTGCATACGCAGAAGCACAGAGGCATGCCCAAGCCACCAAAGGCCATCGTCACCCGGCGCTATCTCGGCTTTTTGCCACCAGGCCTGAATAAAAGCGTCATATCCTGCTGCAGGTGGCCGGGGAAGCCCGGCAGCTTTGCGTTCCTGACGCCAGCGTTTTACATCGCCGGGTTGATGCGCCGTGGCAGTCGGGTTACAAAAACCGTCGGGCGTATGATGGGAGAGCGCGGGATTATACCAGGGGTTTTTCCAGGCCATCTCTCCCCTCCTTTCAGGTTATCGTTCAGCCACCAGCCGGATAAACTCCTCGTCTTCACCCTTAGCCTTATTTTTTTCGACTTCGGGAAGAGCAGCTTTTTCCGGCTCATTCGCTTCACAAAGACGGCGCAGCAGCGCATTTTGCCGTTTTTGCTGATCGAGCAGCGCTTCCAGCAGTTCAATCTGCTCGTTCGTACGTGAACTGGCACGATTGATAAAGAACCACAGCACCAGACCGATAACCAGAACCACCACAGAAACCAGCATAGACGCAAAATTTAACGCGCCAGAATTTAAGATTTCGTTCATTTCACACCCTCAAAGTAGACGCAGCATTTTACCACTGGCACTCAGGAAGGAAATCTTTCACTGCAGAAATGCGCTTACCAGGGGATGAATTTATTGATGACACAGATGCCGCTGAAAAATTGTACATCCTGATCGCACATCACATTGATCATTTGAGTCCATAGCAGCAGGCAGACCACCACCACGGCAATCAGCAACAGCCATCTAAATTTTCTCACTCCACTCTCCGAAACATTTCAAGGTGTAACCACACTAGCATGGCTTCCTTAAACAGCGGGTAACTGTACCCCCTTTCGGTATTTTTAGGAATGCGTGACTTGTTTCAATCAATAAAAGACGTAGCCTTAATGACAGACTTAATCGATGTGCAAGGAGCAAACATGCGTACACTTATTCGAGGCGTCATCGTTGTCGCGCTGCTGTGGACTGGACTCTTACTGAGCGGTTATGGCGTGCTAATTCACAGCAACGAAAATGCAGCAGGCCTTGGCTTACAGTGCAAATACGTGACCGCGCGTGGTACCAGCACGGCGCAATATGTTCATTCAGACAACGGATTTTTTGGCCTTGCCAACTGCCCACTGATGCGTAAAAGCGATAACGTCATTGATAACGGCTGATTTTTTCCATGAAAAAGCCGCCCCACGGGGCGGCTTTTTTGACAATTATCAGAACGGATAATCGTTATAACCCATCTGTTCAGAAATTTTACGCGCTGCCTGATGCAGCATTTCCACGTATTCGTGCAGGCGCTCTTCGGAGAAACGCAGGGTCGGGAAAGAGATACTCAGACCGGCGATAACCACGCCAAAACGGTCAAACACCGGTACACCGATGCAGCGTAACCCCTCTTCCTGCTCTTCGTTATCTTCGCCGTAGCCCTGCTGGCGCACGATATCCAGCATCGGCAGCAGATCTTCGGTGCTGGTAATGGTGCGATCGGTGCTGCGCTTATATTCAACGCCTTCCAGAATCTGTTTCACTTCATCGCGATCGCGCCAGGCCAGCAGCACTTTACCAATCGCGGTGCTATAGAGCGGATTACGACGACCGATACGCGAATACATGCGCAGGTTATACATCGAATCGATTTTGTGAATATAAACGATGCTGTCTTCATCGAGAGCACCCAGATGGATGGTCTCTTTCGTCAGGCGAGAGAGTTCACGCATCTGGATATCCGCGCTGCGGATTAAATCAACGTTTTGCAGTGCACGCGCGCCAAGTTCAAATAACTTCAGCGTCAGGGAGTATTTCTCTGACTCCCCTTCCTGTGCTACGTAGCCTAACGATTTCATGGTCTGCAAAAAGCGATAAACGGTGCTTTTTGACATCATGACGCGCTGTGAAAGCTCGGTAATGCCGATTTCACGCTCTTCACCCAAAGCCTGCAGAATGCCAAAGACCTTCAGTACAGAAGAGACAGAATCTGGCTGCTTGTCCAAATCCGCGATTGCCATTAATTACCTCATCGCCTGTGTTTTATAAAAATCAGAATAGGTTTTTATTATAAATTCGTCGACCATCCGCCGCAATGCGCGAATGCCGGGTTCGTTACAAATCTGCGACATTACGCCTGAAAGACGCTGATGCCGCGTTCGGAGAAATAATTACGCGATAATCTGCTGGATTAACTGCGTACAACCCATACCATTCCTGCCGGTGAGCGCTGGTGACAAACAATAAAAAAGCGCGTCAATGGACGCGCTTTTATGAGTTGTTATGACGTTATTTGAGGTAGGCGCCTGAGCGCAACGCTTCAATACGTTTATCCAGCGGCGGGTGCGTCATAAAGAGTTCGCTCAGCGACTTTGACTTACCGTTAATGCAAAATGCCATCATGCTGCTCGCTTCCTGTGGTTCATAGCTGGTTTTCAGCCTTTGCAGCGCAGCGATCATCTTCTCGCGTCCTACCAGTCGGGCTGAACCCGCATCGGCATGGAATTCACGGTAGCGGGAGAACCACATGGTGATGACGCTCGCCAGAATACCAAATACCAGTTCGAGCACGGTCGCGACGGCAAAGTAGACCAGCGGGTTACCGTTGCTCTCTTCGCCCTCATCACGGTCTCCGCCCATGAAGCCAGCGGCAATCTGGGCAATAATGCGCGAGATAAAGATAACGAAGGTGTTCACAATGCCCTGAATCAGCGTCATGGTCACCATGTCACCGTTGGCAATATGGCTGATTTCATGGGCGATGACCGCTTCGGCCTCATCGCGGCTCATGTTTTGCAGCAGGCCGGTACTGACGGCGACCAGGGAAGCATCACGGCGCGCACCGGTGGCGAAGGCGTTAATATCCGGCGCGTGATAAATCGCCACCTGCGGCATCGCAATGCCTGCCTGGCGAGACTGCTGCGCAACGGTATCCATCAGCCAGCGCTGCATATCGTTGGCTGGTTGCTCAATGACTTCACCACCTACAGATTTCAGCGCCATCCATTTCGACATCAACAGCGAAATGAACGAGCCGCCAAAACCGAACAGCAGCGCCATAATCATTAACCCCTGAACGCTGCTCGACTGAATGCCCGTCAGGCTAAGCACAAGGCCGAACACCAACATGACAGCCAGGTTAGTCAACAGGAAGAGCGCGATTCGCATCATAATTTTCTTTTAACCTCGATTTAACAAAACGCACTATGCGGTTATCCACATCGTATGGGCGTGCGGGCTATTTTCAAGCAACAATGCTGCGTAAGTCACGAGAAAAACACAACTTTACACTTTGTAGCAGGATGCTTACGAGGACGGGAGGTTGTTAAAAAAACAGGCACAATTTCTTGTGCCTGTAGGGAGGAGTGACTACTTAGCAGACGCGGCTGATTCAGCGGGCTGATCTTTTTCAAGATGTGCGAGATCGAGAGCAATATGCACCGTCTCATCAAGATAGGGATCCGGCTCCTGATAATCCTTCGGCAGATCGTCCAGTTTCTTCAGCGGCGGCTTGCCTTCACGCTTGAAGCGATCGTTGAGGCGCGAGAGACGAATAGCATCATCCTCGGCATTCTCTTTTTCACGCTGCGCCAGGTTCAGCGACACCATATCGCGTTTTGCTTTAAGAGCTTCAAAACGCGCGATGTCCTTATTGATGTACTGGAACTCAGGATCTTTCGCGATACGCTCATCATGTTTTTTCAGCAGCTCAGGACCGAAAGGTTTCAAATCGCCGGCACGCACAAAGGTGGCAGCATTGATGCTGTCCCACGGCAGTGCGTTATCCTCGAATTTTTCCCCGGTTTCCGTGACCTGCGTGCCTGTTGGCATGATGATATCCGGCGTTACGCCTTTACGCTGCGTACTGCCGCCGTTCACACGATAGAATTTCTGGATGGTGTACTGCACCGAACCCAGCGCTGGCCATTCCGGGCGCAACATCTGATCGTAGATACGGTTGAGGGAGCGGTACTGCTGCACGGTGCCCTTCCCGAAGGTTGGTTCGCCGACAATCAGCGCACGACCATAATCCTGCATTGCTGCCGCAAAAATCTCCGATGCCGAGGCGCTGAAGCGGTCAACCAGCACCACCAGCGGCCCTTTGTAGTAAACCACGCCATCGGTATCGCTATCTTCACGCACTTTGCCGTTGTTATCGCGCACCTGCACCACCGGGCCGGACGGGATAAAGAGGCCGGAGAGCGACACCGCTTCCGTCAGCGCCCCGCCACCGTTAGCGCGCAGATCGATAATCACGCTCTTGACGTTCTGTTTTTCCAGCTTTTGCAGTTGCACTTTCACGTCATCGGTCAGCCCGACGTAGAAGCCAGGAATATCCAGCACGCCGACTTTTTCTTTACCGACGGTTTTAACGGACATTTTCACTGCGCGATCTTCAAGGCGGATACGCTCGCGCGTCAGCGTAACAATGCGCGTTTTGGTCCCCTTGCCCGCAGGCAGGATCTCAAGGCGCACTTTGCTGCCTTTCGGCCCTTTAATCAGCGCAACAACATCATCAAGACGCCAGCCGATAACATCGACCATATTCTGCCCGGTCTGACCAACGCCAACGATGCGATCGCCAACGCTAATCGCTTTGCTCTTCGCCGCCGGACCACCGGCAACCATCGAGTTGATCACCGTATAGTCATCATCGCCCTGCAGCACAGCACCGATCCCCTCAAGCGAGAGGCTCATTTCGGTGTTGAACTGCTCGGTATTGCGCGGCGACAGGTAGTTGGTGTGCGGGTCGATTTCACGCGCAAAGGCGGTCATCGCCAGCGAGAAGACATCTTCGCTGTTGGTTTGTGCCAGACGGCGAATGGCGAACTTATAGCGACGAGAGAGCGTCTCGCGGATCTCTTTCTCATCTTTACCGGTGAGCTTGAGGCTCAGTTCGTCATATTTAACCTTGCTGTCCCACAGCGCATTCAGCTCGGCCTCATCTTTTGGCCACGGTGCTTTGCTGCGATCGAGGTTAAAGGAGTCGTTACCGGTGAAGTCCATCGGCCGCTCCAGCACCTTAAGCGCGTACTGATAGCGCTCGAAACGGCGCTGCTGCGCTTTATTGTAGAGGTCGTAAAAGACGTCCAGCTTGCCGCTGCGCAGTTCATCGCCAATCTCGTTTTTCTTCTGCGAGAACTGCTCAACGTCGCTGGCAAGCAGGACGTTGTGGCTGTAATCAAGCAGATTAAGATAGCGGGTGAAAATCTTCGCAGAGAAGGCGTTGTCGAGATCGAACTGGCGATAGTGGGAGCGAGTAAAACGCGAAGTGACGCGCTCGCTCACCGTCGCGTGCTGCGTCTCTTCTTTTAACACCGGGATTTGATCGGCCCGGGTAATATCTTCCACAGCCAGGGCGTGGCCTGTTACGAGTAACAGGCCTGCCAACGCTGTGCGCTTAAACAAAGTGTTCATGCCAGGCCAGGCCTCCGTTTCAGAACAAGAGATGTTCTGCGCGTACAATCATCGACATACCCGAGCTAAGCTGTACGCGAACGCCGTCTTTAGTGATTTCAAGCACGGTTGCGCTCATCGCGTTATTGCCCGCTTTCACTTTCAGGTCCTGACCCACGCTCAGCACGGAGATATCAGAAACTGGCGTATGGCGCTCTTCCTGCTGCGGTGCGCGTTCGCGCTGCGGTTTAGCCGCCGGCTTATCGGCGCGAGGCTTGCGTTGTTCTGCGCCCTCTTTACGGCGCGGAGCCGGACGAGGTTTGCGCTCACGACGCGGTGCGTCTTCCTGACCAGCAGCAGCGGCAGCTTCACGTTTTTTGGCTTGTTGCTCAGCGCGTTGCGCCTGAACACGCGCTTTCGCTTCTTCAAGCTGCTTGCGGGCATGCTCAACGTGTTGCTCATCCAGCACGCCACAGGCGTTGCCGTCCAGATCGACACGCGTCGCGCCAGCTTTGATACCGTACAGGTAGCGCCAGCTCGAAGTATAAAGACGTAAAGCGGAACGAAGCTGGGTTTTACTGAGATTCATCTCACCCTCAACACGCGCCACTAAATCCTGAAAGATACCGATTTTCAGGGGCGTGCCTCGCCTTCAGCACTGAAACAGTGAGGGAAACGTTCGGCCAAAAAAGCGATCACTTCTTTACTGCTATTCAACTTAGGTTGATTTTCCATGAAATTTCCTGATTACAACGGACGTTGCCAACAAGCGCAGGCATGAACAGGCGTCATTATAATGACGCTAACAGTAAATGCTACGTTATCCGTTGATTATCCTGCGACAGTCGCAAAGAATTTTTGATAATCGGTTGCCGCAAGGCACTGTTCCAGATGAGAAACCAGCTCGCGCAGGCCCTTTTCATCCTCTTCGCTAAAGCGAGAAAATTCGACGCTGTCGATGTCCAGTACGCCAATGATCTGACCACTTACTGTGATCGGCAGCACAATTTCAGAGTTACTGGCCGCATCACAGGCGATATGCCCGTCAAATTGATGAACGTCCTCAACCCGCTGCACACGGTTTTGCGCGACCGCGCTACCACAGACACCGCGCCCGACAGGAATGCGGACGCAGGCGATTTTGCCCTGGAACGGCCCTAACACCAGCGTGTCGCCTTCCAGTAAATAAAAACCGGCCCAGTTGACCCCATCCAGACGTTCAAACAGCAGCGCGCTGGTATTAGACAACGTCGCTAGAAAACTGGTTTCACCTGCCATTAATGCCTGAAAATCGCGGTTTAAGTCCGCGTAAAACTCTGCTTTGTTCATTATCCAACCACTTTGGTGTCTTACTGAGTAAACGGCTAAGCCTAATAAAATAAGCATTAAATGCGTTGATGCTCAAGATGTTCTCATCATGAGTTAATATAGATGCATCTAATCCTTTTCTGATCCGGCCGATGGCACTAAAGATACAACACATTTCGCTTAACAAAAAAATTGCGATCCATCATGTCGGCGAAGCTTTGCCACGGGCACATTATCAGCGCTGCCCGCAATGCGATACGCTTTTTGCGTTACCGGTTATGAAATCGCACCAAAGTGCATTTTGTCCCTGCTGCGATGCCAAGATCCGCGATGGACGCGACTGGTCATTAACCCGTCTCGCCGCCATGGCTGTGACGATGCTGATGCTGATGCCTTTTGCCTGGGGCGAACCGCTGCTTCACTTTTACCTGCTGGGTGTGCGTATTGACGCCAATCTGTTGCAGGGGATCTGGCAAATGACCGCCCAGGGCGATGCGCTTACCGGGGCGATGGTGCTCTTCTGTACCGTTGGCGCGCCGCTGGTGCTGGTCAGTGCAATCGCCTATTTATGGTTCGGCAACCGCCTCGGGATGAATCTGCGCCCGGTGTTGCTGATGCTTGAGCGCCTGAAAGAGTGGGTGATGCTCGATATCTACCTGGTCGGGATTGGCGTCGCCTCGATCAAAGTACAGGATTACGCTTACCTGCAACCCGGTGTCGGCCTTGTCGCTTTTGTGGCGTTAACCATTCTCAGCGTGATGACGCTTATCCATCTGAACGTTGAGCAGTTGTGGGAGCGTTTTTATCCGCAGCGTCCGGCTAAGCGCCCCGACCCGCAGCTGCGCGCCTGCCTCGGCTGCCACTTTACCGGCTTGCCTGACGCCCGCGGCAGATGCCCGCGCTGCCATATTCCGCTGCGTTATCGCCGTCGACACAGCCTGCAGAAGTGCTGGGCGGCGCTGATTGCCTCGATGATTTTTCTGCTGCCCGCTAACCTGCTGCCGATCTCGGTGGTCTACCTCAACGGTTCACGGCAGGCCGATACCATCATGTCGGGCATTATTTCGCTCGGTAACAGCAATATCGCCGTGGCGGGCATCGTCTTTATCGCCAGTATTCTGGTGCCGTTTACCAAGGTGATCGTACTGTTTACCTTGCTGGTCAGTATCCATTTCAAATTTGAACAGGGGCTACGCACTCGCATCCTTCTTCTGCGCTTTGTGACCTGGATTGGGCGGTGGTCGATGCTCGATCTGTTTGTCATCTCGCTGACAATGTCACTGATCAATCGCGACCAACTGCTCGCGTTTACCATGGGACCCGCTGCGTTTTATTTCGGCGCGGCGGTTATTTTGACTATTCTTGCTGTGGAATGGCTGGACAGCCGCTTACTTTGGGATGCACATGAGTCAGGAAAACCACGCTTCGCCGACTGAAGCGCGCATTAAAACAAAACGACGCATTTCACCGTTCTGGTTGCTGCCGGTGATCGCTTTACTGATCGCCGGCTGGCTGGTCTGGAGTAGCTATGAAGATCGCGCCAACACCATCACCATCGACTTTATGTCCGCTGACGGCATCGTCGCCGGGCGCACGCCCATCCGCTATCAGGGGGTGGAAGTCGGCACGGTGCAGGATATTAGCCTAAGCGACGATCTGAAGAAGATTCAGGTACGCGCCAGCATTAAAGCCGATATGAAAGATGCGCTACGCAACGAGACGCAGTTCTGGCTGGTGACGCCGAAAGCATCGCTGGCGGGCGTCTCGGGGCTGGATGCGCTGGTCGGCGGTAACTACATCGGTATGATGCCAGGCAAAGGTGAACCGCAGGATCACTTCACTGCCCTCGACACGCAGCCGAAATACCGCCTCAATAATGGCGACTTGATGATCCATCTGCACGCACCTGATCTCGGCTCACTCAACAGCGGATCGCTGGTCTATTTCCGCAAGATCCCCGTTGGCCGCGTGTATGACTACGCCATCAACAAAAATAAACAGGGCGTCACGGTAGATGTGTTGATTGAGCGCCGCTTTACCAATCTGGTGAAAAAAGGCAGCCGCTTCTGGAATATCTCGGGTGTGAAAGCGGACGTCGGTCTGAGCGGTGCGAAAGTGGAGCTGGAGAGCCTGGCCGCGCTGGTCAACGGCGCTATTGCCTTCGACTCGCCGGATAACTCCGAACCGGCAGCAGCCGATGATGAATTTGGCTTATACAAAGATTTGGCCCACAGCCAGCGCGGCGTGATCATCAAGCTCGATCTGCCGAGCGGCCAGGGGCTGAAAGCTGGCTCAACCCCGCTGATGTATCAGGGGCTGGAAGTGGGTGAACTGACGGACATCACCCTCAATCCTGGCGGCAAAGTGACCGGTGAGCTGACCGTCGATCCGGGTGTGGTCAATCTGCTGCGTGATAATACGCGCATTGAGATGCGCAATCCAAAAGTCTCCCTGAGCAATACCAATCTCAGCTCGCTGCTGACCGGCAGCACGCTGGAGCTTATTCCCGGCGAAGGCCAGCCGCGCGATCAGTTCGTTGTGCTGCCCGCGGATAAAAACCTGCTGCAGGAGCCGGGCGTCATCACCCTGACGCTCACCGCGCCGGAGAGTTATGGCATCGATGCCGGGCAACCGCTGGTGTTGCACGGTGTGCAGGTCGGCCAGGTGCTGGAGCGTAAGCTGACCAATAAAGGTGTCTCCTTCGCCGTGGCCATCGATCCGCAATATCGCGATCTGGTGCATGGTGACAGCAAGTTTGTGGTCAACAGCCGTGTGGATGTGAAACTGGGGCTGGATGGCGTTGAGTTCCTTGCTGCCAGCGCCAGTGAGTGGATCAGCGGCGGCATCCGCATTCTTCCGGGCGATAAAGGGGAGATGAAACCCACCTACCCGCTCTTCGCCAACCTTGATAAAGCGCTGGAGAACAGCCTTAGCGATCTGCCCACCACCACTCTGACGCTGACGGCGGATACGCTGCCGGATGTGCAGGCGGGTTCGGTCGTGCTCTATCGTAAATTTGAAGTGGGTGAAGTGATCACCGTGCGTCCGCGCGCCAATGCGTTTGATATCGATCTGCATATCAAACCGGAATATCGCAATCTGCTTACTGCCGACAGTGTCTTCTGGGCGGAGGGCGGCGCGAAGGTGCAACTTAACGGCAGCGGATTAACCGTGCAGGCTTCACCGCTTTCGCGGGCGATCAAGGGCGCCATTAGCTTCGACAACCGCAGCGGCGCCGGTGCCCGCTTGCGTAAAGGTGACAAACGTATCCTTTACGCTTCAGAAACTGAAGCGCGCGCCGTCGGCGGCCAGATCACCCTGCATGCTTTCGACGCCGGCAAGCTGGCGGAAGGGATGCCGATTCGCTACCTCGGCATTGATATCGGCCAGGTGCAGGAGCTTCGCCTGCTGACGGATAAAAACGAAGTGCAGGCCAGCGCCGTGCTCTACCCGGAATATGTGCGCAACTTCGCCCGCGCCGGATCGCGCTTCTCGGTGATCACGCCGCAGATCTCCGCGGGTGGTGTTGAGCATCTCGATACTATCCTGCAGCCCTATATCAACGTTGAGCCGGGGCACGGCGATGCGCGTCGCGATTTTGAACTCGCCGAAGCGACAATTACTGATTCCCGTTACCTTGATGGGTTGAACATTGTGGTTGAAGCGCCAGAAGTGGGTTCGATGAATATCGGCACCCCGGTGCTGTTCCGCGGTATTGAAGTGGGAACGGTGACCGGCCTTGCGCTGGGTACCCTCTCCGACCGGGTGATGATCGCCATGCGCGTCAGCAAGCGTTACCAGCATCTGGTGCGCAACAATTCGGTCTTCTGGTTAGCCTCCGGTTACACGCTGGACTTTGGCCTGACCGGCGGGGTGGTGAAAACCGGTACATTTAACCAGTTTATTCGCGGCGGGATCGCCTTCGCGACGCCACCGGAAACGCCGCTGGCACCGAAAGCGCAGCCGGGCAAACACTTCCTGCTGCTGGAGAGTGAACCAAAAGAGTGGCGGCAGTGGGGAACCGCGCTACCACGTTAAGCTGAGTGCTCCGGCGTGCCCGCGCCGGAGCCTTTATGCTACACTGCGCGCCTCTTTTTTTCCTTCTGGGGCGCCCCGTGGCTCAAAACGCTGTTTACCTTCCTGAAGAATTTCTCGCCCAGATGCGCCTGGCAATGCCTCAGCATCTCGATTTTGATGAGTTTATTGCCGCCTGCCAGCGCCCGCTGCGCCGCAGTATTCGCGTCAATACGCTGAAAATTTCCGTCGATGCATTTCTCGAGCTGGTCGCGCCCTATGGCTGGCAGTTAACGCCGGTGCCGTGGTGCGCGGAGGGTTTCTGGATCGAGCGCGACGAGGAGGAGAGCCTGCCTTTAGGCAGCACGGCGGAGCATCTGAGCGGCCTGTTTTACATCCAGGAAGCAAGCTCAATGCTGCCGGTTGCCGCGCTGTTTGCCGGGGAAACGATGCCGCTGCGTGTGATGGATGTTGCTGCCGCACCAGGTTCGAAAACCACGCAGATTGCCGCCCGCATGGGGAATCAGGGCGCCATCCTTGCGAATGAGTTCTCTGCCAGCCGGGTAAAAGTGCTGCATGCCAATATCAGCCGTTGTGGCATCCAGAATGTGGCGTTAACCCATTTCGACGGCCGCGTGTTTGGCGCTGCGTTACCCGAGATGTTTGATGCCATTCTGCTGGATGCCCCCTGCTCCGGCGAAGGGGTGGTGCGTAAAGATGCCGATGCGCTGAAAAACTGGTCCCACGCCAGCAATCTGGAGATTGCCGCCACCCAGCGCGAGCTTATCGACAGCGCCTTTCATGCCCTGCGCCCTGGCGGCGTGCTGGTCTACTCCACCTGCACGCTGAACCGCGACGAAAACGAAACCGTCTGTCACTGGTTAGCGCAGCAGTACCCTGATGCCGTTGAGTTCGAACCGCTCGGTAAGCTGTTCGAGGGCGCAGAGCAGGCGCTGACAGCAGAGGGCTTTCTGCATGTCTTTCCGCAAATTTTTGACTGCGAAGGGTTCTTCGTCGCCCGCCTGCGTAAAACCGCAGCGGTAGAGCGCTTGCCGGCCCCGACCTACAAAGTTGGTCAATTTCCGTTTGCGCCGCTGAAGACGCGCGAAAGCGCTGCCGTCACCGCCGCAGCGGCTGAGGTCGGCTTACGCTGGGGTGATTCTCTGCGTCTGTGGCAGCGTGATAAAGAGATCTGGTTATTCCCTGCCGCCATTGAAGATCTGATCGGAAAAGTCCGCTTTTCCCGCCTCGGCATGCGCCTCGCGGAGACCCATAACAAGGGCTATCGCTGGCAGCATGAGGCGGTGATTGCCCTGGCAGGTGATAACAATCCGCTGGCCTTTGAGCTGACGACAGAGGAAGCGGAAGCGTGGTATCGCGGCCGCGATATTTACCCGCAGGCCTTGCCAGCCGGGGATGAAGCGATTGTGACCTTCCAGGGACAGGCGCTGGGGCTTGCGAAAAAAGTGGGTTCACGGCTGAAAAACAGCTACCCGCGCGAGCTGGTGCGAGACGGTCAGCTTTTCGCCGGCAAGGCGTGACGCAGCGCATAAAAAACGCATTTTTTGACTGGCGACTTTCCGGCTGTTGTACCAGGCTGAAATGTGGGCGGCTTTACTGGTCGTACCACATTTTAACGATCGACGGAGAGCATTATGACGAAAACCAGCGTGCGCATTGGCGCATTCGAAATCGATGATGCCGAGTTGCAGGGAGAGAGTCAGGGTGAGCGCAAACTGCATATTCCATGCAGTTCAGACCCCGATTTATGTATGCAGCTTGATGCCTGGGACGCGGAAACCAGCATTCCTGCGATCCTTAACGGCGAGCATTCTGTCCTTTATCGCGAACATTATGACGAGCAGTCTGATACCTGGATCATGCGTCTTGCCTGATCCTTTGAGAACCCGTCCGTGAGACGGGTTATTTACCTGCCTGATTTCCCCTGCCCCCATTCATCCCCTACACTTATCGTTACGTTGTACAGAACCGAGGATGGAATGTTCGCGCTGGTCTTATTTGTTTGCTACCTGGACGGTGGATGTGACGACATCGTGGTTGATGTCTTTAATAGTGAGCAACAGTGCCTGGCTGCGATGGACGATCAGCGTATGCGTCACGGCGGTTGTTTTCCCGTAGAAGATTTTATTGATGGCTTCTGGCACCCGGCGCGCGACTATAGTGATTTTTAACTACTGCAGTTGAACCAGCGTTAACTCACCGCCGAATACCGCGCCGGTGTCGATATAGTGCTGGTTATGGGCATCGAAGCGCGCTTTCAGCGGCGTATGCCCGAACCAGAAGTCATCCGCCCCCATAATGCGCTCCCCTTTCCCGCACAGAAGCTGGTTGAGCCGCTCCCGCCGCCACAGCACCGACTCGCTATCAACCTCTTTTTGCCAGCTATACTCACTCGCCGGGTAATCAGCGTGGGCAATAACATTCAGCCCGTCGGATGTCTGAAGCTCAAGGATATAGGGCAACTGCGCACATTTGTGCAGAGCATCAAGCGCCCGCTGTTGCTCCTCTTCGCTAAGCTTTGCAAACCAGCCGCCGCCGTTCATCTGCCACAGCGCGCGGTTGTTTTCCCGCAGGGCGTCAATGGCCATCTGTTCATGGTTCCCACGCACGGTGATAAACCAGCGCTGATTAAGCAGTGCCAGGCACTGCAAACTCTGTGGGCCGCGATCAATCAGGTCGCCGACGCAGATCAGCAGATCCTCATAAGGATCGAAGTGACGCTCCCGCAACGCCTGCATTAAGCGTTGATAGCAGCCGTGTAGATCGCCCACCAGCCAGATATGTCGCCACTCTTCGCCGTCGATACGTTGATACATAATCTCCCCCTCTTTTCAGTATAGAAAACAGGCGATCAACGTCCTCTGAGCGGTTAAGTTTTTGAGATAGACGTTGCGAAAAAGGCATGAACTTGTCACTCATTTGCCGGAGAAACAGGAGCTGCACTCTGCGATTCATTGATGGCAAAAATAGCTAGACGCCCACATGGCGGGTTATGTTATGGTTTGCAGCGAATATGATGTTTTCGGGAAATTCTCGCTAAAAACGCCATATTCCAGAGAGATAAAAAAAGACCGAATACGATTCCTGTTCATGGTCTAAGGGTTATTTTACTTTACATATCATAACCTTACCCGCATTTTAAGCTCATTTTTAACTTCCCAACACTTACCATTAGATACTTTTGTGATCAAATACTTGTTACTTTATTCGTGGGCTCGACGTGGAATTTTAGTGGTGGAACTCCTTCAGTAAATTACCCTCCATCCAGGCGGGCATAATCACTATCAATTAGCTTTGACGATCGGTAGATGTGAATACCGCATGGCGTCGCGCGGCGAAAACATTTTGCGCTTCATCTGCCAGGCCTGCAGGATCGCCTGCCCGATAAAGTACAGTTAGAGTAGTTTTTCATAACATTTACTGAAATTATTGTTATTTAATTCCAATAGTTACCGATACTATTGAAGCCATATTATGAATACTGCAATGTAAAAAGATGCCTTAGAACGTCCGCCAGGAGCGAGAAGCGGACATTTGATACGTGACTAAATGATATTTTTGTCATCTCAAACAAGAAAACCTAATCAGGCTGCTGTCACACAGGCCAAAAGGGGGCCAGAGTTATCGATTCAGGTTTGCAAATGTTGCTAAACCCTAATGATCTTATCGAAAGTCTTTTTTCCTCTATCAAAGCAATGTGTTTGCTATGGCCGTCAGTGTCGAGTTAATAAGAAGGGTTCAGTTCATTTTCGGGAAGAATTGTTATTAAGCCAGGCTTCCAGCGCAGCCGGTGGCAGTGGGCGGGAGAAATAGAATCCCTGAGCCTCGTCGCATCCGTATTTAATTAGCAGCTCCATTGTGGCTGCATCTTCGACACCTTCGGCAACCACCACATAATCCAGATCTTTCAGCATACGAATAATACTACTGGCTATGGTGCGGCTGCCTGAATCCTTAGTTATACCGCCGATCAGTGATTTATCAAGTTTGATTATATCGGCAGGCATACGGCGCAGATAACTAATATTGCTGTAACCTGCGCCAAAATCATCCAGCAGGATCCTGAATCCCAGTTCACGTAACTCGGCCATATTGGTCAGAGCCTCGGTATTCTCGGTGACGATTTCGTTTTCCAGACATTCCAGTCCGAGCAGATGTGCGGGCAGGCCCGCACACTGCATTTTTTTTGACAGAGTTGCGGCAAAACCTATGCGTGAAAGGTCGCTTACACTAACGTTAACCGATACGGGCAGAAATGAGAAATTATCAGACCAGACTGTCAACTGGCGGACGGCTTCGTCCACCACCCAGTCTGTCAGACGGTTCATCAGGCCCGAGAAATGTGCAACGGGCAGGAAATCCGCCGGAGAAAGTTCGCCTCTTTCAGGATGACGCCAGCGGATCAGCGCCTCCAGACTGACTGTCTGACCAGCGATCAGTGATACTTTGGGCTGATACACCAGATACAATCCGCCGTTGTTGCTGCGCAGTGCGGCATCCAGATCATTCATGAGGATGAAGTCACTGTTAAGTCGGGCGTCGCTGAGTTCATCAAACTCCTGCGCATCCACGTTCTTGTTGATGGCATCATGCAGTGCACTGACTGCACGCCTCAGGCTCTCCTGAGGTGACAATGATGCCGGCGCAAAACAGACTTCACCTGTATGTATGGTCAGGTTCATGGCCATCCCGTTTCTGGGATGGACGTTGAAGTCGCGCATCATGCTCGCGACATATTTTGCAGAAAAGCGGTCACTGGCCGGTGCCAGAATAGCGTAGCGTCCCACGGCCACAGTATAGATTATATCAGCAGGGTGCAGCGACAGTCTCTCCCGGATCAATAAGCCCGTATCACGCAGCATCGCCTCCACCGGCGCCATGCCCAGAGCACGCGCCAGCTCATAGGCTCGGGGTATATCAATACAGTCAACTAAAGTCAGTCTAAACAGACTATGAGTATCCTGACGGAGTGTATCCAGGCGGCGTATCAGCTGCTGACGGTTTGGAAGGCCTGTCGCGGCATCTGTAAAACCCGCCGAATGCCAGACCTCCAGAAATGCCATCACCAGCCGGGCAAGCATTTTCAGCCTGGTGATTTTTCTGCGGGAAAATGGATGAGGTACCGTGTCTGTCACGCACAACGTGCCGAGAATGATTCCCTCCCGGTTAACCAGGGGCGCACCGGCATAAAAACGGATCCCCGGAGGTGCCACCACCAGAGGGTGTTTTGCAAAACGGGGATCCTGTAGCGTATCGTGCACGACCATCACTTTTCCACTGTCGACCACATAACTGCAGAAAGCATCTTCGCGGGTGGTCTGGCAAAGATGAAAGTTGTGAGCTGCCCGGATAACCTGATGGCTTTCATCAACAACGGAAATAAAGCTACCGGCGATGCCCAGTGAATCGCTGGTAAGACGGACAAATTCCTTGAGCACCGAATCCCTGTTTTCATCGGGTGTTTTGAGTGCGTTCATGGCTTTCTGCCGTTTTTCTTCATTGTCCCTGAGATTTATAAGCATAAAACCACTCCGGTGAAGCAGGTGACGGGGCGATGTCGGGTGAAAAATAATACGTTTTAACCAGACCTTAATATAAAGGCTCAGCTTATGCCTAATTCGGAAACAAACAGAGTGCATGTGCACAGCGCTGTTATGGTCTGCGCCGGTCATGGCTTTGCTGCGCTTACCGATTTTCATACACGTCCAGCCTGAAAGCAGGCTTTCAATGAAGGGGCGACATCCCGAACTGCACTCTCAATACCTTCTGAAATCTCCTGAATGCTCAAGATTAGCTTATCTGCATCATGCATGAGAGCATAACTTATAGGGGGAGTCGCCTGCGTGCCTTTAAGGCCGTGCAGAACATCTTTATACGCCAATGTTTCCAAAAAATACGGTCTCGCCTTATGAACCATGCCCGCATGCCGGAATTCAATGGCAGGCATAGCCCGCTGGAACGTGTCTAAGGAAGCAGCAGAACGCAGCCCTTTTTGTGAAAAAATCTGTCTGAGCAAATGTTTACGAGTCCTGTGCACCGGGTTAAGTTTAATAACCTCGGTTATCGGCATTTTTTCCTGAATGCATTACCTTTAATTGTGATAGTCACCGTAGACTATTGTTTGCTTTTGTTAATGAAGAACATTCTGTGACAATAAGACGCGTTGCTCAAAGGAGGCACAGGTAATGACACCCATAGTCGAGGAACTCAATCACGGCCGGTCGGGCCGGTCACCGACGTTACAGCATCCCTGACCAGGGCCGCCTGGTTTCAGCCTCATGGCAAGCTGCTCACGCTCATGCTGTTGTTGGTGCAGTTTCTGGCTGACCTTCACTCGGGTTCCCGGGTGCGCCGGCAGATAATCAACCGCTATTTTTCCCGTTCCGGGCTTCATGCTTTGGCGCTTTTTAAAGGGTATCTGGGACGGAGCGGTCAGATAGCGCGGTCATGATGTGCGCTTTGAGCGAAAAGCAGACGTCCGAAATTTTTAAGTGGGCAGATTAATTAATCCGCTTCCCAGTTTCGTCAATGACCTTCTCGCCATCCTCTTTGGTAAACGCTCCTTTCTGACCTTCCGGTAGAATATCCAGCACTATTTCTGAAGGGCGGCAAAGACGAGTGCCAAGCGGGGTCACTACTATCGGCCGGTTGATCAGGATCGGATTCTGAAGCATCAAATCGATTAACTGCTCATCAGAAAATTTTTCTTCTTCAAGCCCTAATTGTTCATAAGGTTCTACGTTCTTACGCAGCAATACGTGTACCGGCATACCCATAGCTGAAATGAGTTTTTTAAGCTCATCACGTGCCGGTGGAGTATCGAGATAATAAACGATGGTGGGTTCGATGCCGCTGTTACGGATCATCTCCAGTGTGTTGCGTGAGGTGCCACAGGCCGGGTTGTGATAGATAGTAATGTTGCTCATATCAGTTTCTCACTACAAAGTGACAGATAGTCGCCACGCCAGCATCGCCAGAGTGATAAAGAGCACGGGCAGAGTCATGATAATGCCGGTGCGGAAGTAATATCCCCAGGTAATCGTTATATTTTTCTGGGCAAGCACATGCAGCCAGAGTAGGGTAGCCAGACTGCCAATCGGGGTGATTTTGGGGCCTAAATCGCAGCCAATCACATTGGCATAAATCATTGCCTCTTTAACGACGCCAGTCGCCGTACTCCCGTCAATCGACAGCGCGCCAATCAGCACAGTCGGCATATTGTTCATCACCGATGAAAGGAACGCGGTCAGGAAGCCGGTGCCGAACGTTGCTGCCCATAACCCCTTTTCTGCCAGCAGGTTCAGCACGCCAGATAGATACTCCGTGAGCCCTGCGTTGCGAAGACCATAGACCACCAGGTACATGCCCAGCGAAAAAATAACGATCTGCCATGGCGCACCGCGCAGGACTTTTCCCGTGTTGATAGCATGACCTCTTTTCGCCACTATAAACAGCACTGCTGCGCCAGCAGCCGCTATCGCACTGACCGGGATCCCCAGAGGCTCCAGAACAAAGAAACCGACAAGCAGCAATAACAGGACAATCCAGCCCGCCCTGAACGTTGCCGGATCTTTTATCACACTGGCAGGCTTCTTCAGCAGCGAAACGTCATACGTCGCAGGAATGTCTCTGCGGAAGAAGAGATGCAGCATGACCAGCGTGGCCACAATCGCTGCCACATCTACGGGGATCATAACGGAGGCATACTGCGTAAAGCTCAGACCGAAAAAGTCCGCTGAGACGATATTCACCAGGTTAGAAACAATGAGCGGCAGGCTGGCCGTATCTGCTATAAATCCTGCGGCCATCACAAAGGCCAGCGTTGTGCCCTTGCTGAATCCCATTGCAAGCAGCATCGCAATCACAATTGGCGTCAGGATCAGCGCGGCACCGTCATTGGCGAACAAAGCAGCAACAGCGGCACCGAGCAACACTATCCAGGTAAACAACAGGCGGCCACGACCGTTACCCCAGCGTGAGACGTGCAGTGCGGCCCACTGGAAGAAGCCGCACTCGTCGAGCAGCAGGCTGATGATTATGACCGCAATAAATGCCGCTGTCGCGTTCCAGATGATATTCCAGACAACGGGAATATCAGCGATATGGATGACACCGGTTACCAGCGCCAGCACAGCCCCGATACTCGCGCTCCATCCAATACTCAGGCCTCTGGGCTGCCAGATCACCAGTATCAGCGTCAGTAAAAATATACTCCCTGCCAAAAGCATCTCAGACTCCGTTATATATGATTACATAAATGTGTTCTTCTTCCTCAGCAGGAGGTGCAGGCTGATTTATCCAGCCATTTACGCAAATCCTCCCGCATACACTGCCAGGATGTCGTGATTGTCTCAGCTGCCCATGCCGGTAGGTGGGGTGACAGACGATAGTGGATCCATTTGCCTTCACGACGGTCCAGTACCAGTCCGGCCTCGCGAAGAATAGCCATATGTCGCGAGATTTTGGGCTGCGATTCGGAAATGGCCGCGCAGATATCGCAGACGCACAGTTCTCCTGACTCCCGGAGAAGCATGACGATGGCGAGCCGTGTTTCATCCGACAGGATTTTGAAAAGCTGAACAGGCTGTAGCATTTTTCACTCCGTTCGCTTCAGAATACACATATGTTAAATCATATGTGTTACTTTTGAAATCATCTTCTCTCCGGAGGAGAAAAATGGAACCATTTCCTGCCCGGAATGATGTGATAGCCACATCGCTGAACGCCTTCACATGCAGGAGTCGCCCCGGACTCTGATCCTGTCTGGCTCAATAAGAGATCGTTCCTGCAGCCACTTTGCCGCGAAAGAAGCTGGTCGACTGCTGACGGCGATGGACGAGGTAAAACTCTTTAACTCCTCCGGTTTACCCATGCCGGATGATACGCCGGACACGCATTCTGAAGTCACCGAGCTTCGCGGTGTGGTCAGATGGTGTGACGGGATGGAGTTCTCCGGAACGGCACGGGGTTATGGCGCAGATTAACTGGATACCCTTGAGTGAAGGCGTAGCTCGTCCTTCGCAGGGCAAAATACTTGCGGTAATGAAGGTCTGCGGCGTTTCAAAGTCCTTAAATGCAGTGAACTGTATGCGCATTCCGGGCGCACCGGTCAACTGGGATCAATAAAAAAGGCCGTCTAAGCGACCTGTTTACTCTACATAAGTTTTATTTTTACTTTATACCCCTCAAGACCGGACATGGTCTCACTCGGGATAAACTCGATCTCAGCAACTTCTTTGCCTGTTTTTTTCCGTAGCTCAGTGATTTTTTTAGTAATAAGAGCAGAAATTTCTTGCTCAGCTTTACGCTCCAGTTCTTCAGGTTTCATATATACTCCTTTTTCACACCCAACCTTTTATAAATCATAGGTTATCTTCCATGAGTGCGCTCAGGAATAATCCCTCACACCACTGGTAAATCGGGAGTTGGTTGCAATGCCCACACTGCGATGCCGCAGCCTCGTTCGCAGGATATCTGGTGTCAAGCCACAACCGACGCTTGCCAGATTTTTCCTGGCATTATCACAGACACACAGTGAATGCCTGTTGTAATGCCGTAATAGTCTTTCCTCTGCCATTAATAAAAATTTTGAATTAGTCATCCGCTTACGCTTTTTGTAAATGGTTTGTAGACCATACTTAGCTAGGCATTTTTAATGATGCGCAACCCGACCCAGGGAATGGCTTATGCATGAGCCCATACCTTCAGAGAGAATTGAAGGAACTGAGAACAAGAACCAATGCCGTACCTCAAGTTTGCCTTCGTTCAGAAGGCTTTTTTATTTGAGAAATTAGCAAGCTCAAGCTATTTCAAAAGTTTGTTTGCAGCTTCGACGATTTCACGTGATGTAACCTCTCTGTCAGAGGCCACACAAAACTCAGTATGATCGCCAGTCAGCGAATGAACTCCCGCATACCTAATCTTAAGGTGAGCTTCCTCACCATTCGGGTATTCACGGAGTATTGTGGTAGTGCCATCTACGACCCTGACAACCACCACCGGCTGCCGATTGAAGAACACCAGAACATTTTTCATTGGCATCCCTAATGTTGAGAGAAGGCCACAATAAGTGGCCTCTGATTAGTATCAGCTTGAAGCCAGAATCGTGATTCGCAGGAGCCACCCGGGCGATTCATGTTTTCTGATCCATCAATGGCCGCTGCCTTTCTGGTGTAGGCAAGGCGGCGGTGAATGGAGTCTACAGAGTTTTAACGTTTTCACATGACAAAGGGCAAGATGATGGTGGTTATGCTGCTACCTTTGATTTCCATTACCGATTCAACTGTTTCAGCAGTTTTAACCACTGCAAGTCGTGCATGTTTCTCCGCTACAGAGGCAGCCTTTCGGTTGTTGCTATCTGCCCGTTTTACTTTTTGGCATTATCACCCGCTGTGTTTAGACGCTGTAGCTCGAATTCACGAATCCCTACGAAGTTGTTGTTGGCCTACGCACAAAAATTAATGCAGTGCGGATTTAGTAATGTCGCTTCTGGCACTAAGCGGCTCTTAAGATAGGAGCCTCTGTCATGGAGTGTCAGGGGTCGGAGATTCAAATCCTCTCGTGCCGACCGAAATTCCCCAATTAAACCAGCCTCTTACGGCTGGTTTTTTTATGCCTGAAATTTGTCTAAGGTAAAACCAAGGTAAAATGAAGGTAAAACCCCTGACAAATTACATTACCGGGCAGTCGTCAAACTCCCCTGTTCTAGCGTCATTGATGATGTAGGTGATCACCCCTTTGAAAACCAGCCGGCCTTCAAAGCCATCACTCGTCATTAGGTAGGTGATCTCCGGTCTGTCCAGTTCTTCCAGCCTCGGGCGAGGATGAAGCCGCAGCCGCAGCATGCGCATCTGCTCATCCAGGTGACACATCACAATGGATCCATCGACCGGTGTGGCCGACATATCCAGAATCAACAAAGCACCTTTCTTTATCGCCTCACGCCTGGACTCTGTGCCGGCGCGCAGGAAGTACGTTGCGGAAGGTACACGGATCAGCTCGTGGTCGAGCGATATCTTTTCATCCATGTAGTCAGCTGCTGGCGAAGGGAATCCCATCACAGACCTCCGTTCGGGTTGTACATCATGAACGTGCGGAGTTCTCCCTCTTGCTGAGAGATATCTTTGAACGTACTGACGTAGTTCTCGATCCACTGGTTAGACTGCCTTGGCGACCAATCCCAGTGGAATGTCAGCAGAGTTTTCACGAAATTCTCCGTGGTAACGGTGCGTCTACCGCCCGGTTCCATCACTATGGACTGCCTGAATGCTGTCTCGATATCGTCTCTTCTTGGCATGATATGCACCCTCCAAATACTGTTTTAATATACAGTATTTTGAATTTCAGAGCTTATCAAGGCGAAGCGGCAAGAAGATTTGTCAACGGCTTGAACCGCCAGGAATTTTTCTTAAGTTAAATCGTCTTTCGTCTAAAATTAAAACAGCCCCGTAGCCTGCACCAGACAGGCACGGAATGTAACTGCCCCGTCGCCGGGGCTTTTTTATTCTTCCTTTGCGCTCTCGGCGCGCTGATTCCAGATGCTGTTTTCCGGCATATCCAGGCGGACATCGATCCAGCTTGTCGGCGGTACGTCGATGGCTACGCCTTTTTGCAGTTCGATGTCACCGTCATCGGAAAGGACATAACGGCGCTTATAGAGTCGAATGATGAGCGTTTTATCCTCCCCCTGCTCTGCTTCCACGATGCCCATATCGCCAGACCCCTGTGGATCACGAGGAGGCGACATTTGCCACCCCGACTTAGCCAGACCGGCAGATCCCTTCAGAAGGTATACACCCGTATCCTGACGGGTCAGAGTAACGCCCTCAGCTTCGGCATTAGCCACTCCCGCGCCGCACCACTCGAAATCTGACTCGTCAATATCAGGCCGCGTACAGTCTTCTTTGCTTTTCACAATGCGCACAATCGGCGATGCAGCCTTGATCGTGCCGTCTGCGGCCCTGGTCGTATTCCCCGTTGTGTAGCACTGATTCCATGCGCTCATCGTACTGCCGTTATATCCCCGGACCGCGAGTTTGCCGTCGATAGTCGCCTGCAGTTGTCCGCTTGTGGTTGGGGTCCGGAACATCATCAGAATTGGGGAATAGTTATCAAAATAGTTTAGGCCGCCACTGCCGCCGGCTCCCCAGATGCCGTTTGCATTAATGAGGTTGGCGTTCGTTACGATAGCGCCGCCGGACGTTCCACCAATACCAAAATCGCCAACGGAAAGAATGGCGCCGGTTGTGCTGTAGGTATCACGGACAGCTGCGGTTCCCAGTTGTAAATCGCCCCGCGCGGTCGCCGGTGTTCTGCCGTTCAGCAGATTCAGCCATCCCTGTGATGCATCCTTAGCCCCGGTTCCGCCCTGCTGGATGCTCAGGGCAGTTGTCAGTCCGCCCAGGCTGGTGATGTCGGTGTTAGGGCCCTTCTTCGCCAGCGACTTCTGGCCGGGAACGGTGACAGGCTGGCCGTTAATAGTGATGGTCACATCTCCGCTGCCGTTCATTACGTCAGCAAAGCCGCCCATGTACCGCTGGTACATACTGAACGTTTCGGCAATATCCTGTGCCAGGCCATCCACGCTAAGGCTGTCACTCAGCAGAATGGCAAATTTTGTCCCCGCAGGGACCGCCGGCGATGCCGCAGGCGACACTGTCAGGCCGGTCGCGCTGTCTACTGACGTGATCTGAAAGGCCTGCAGGGGGCTGGTCATGGCCAGTACCGTGCAGCCGTTACGAATGAGGGAGCCTGCTGCGGTGAAATTCGTGCCGGTGCCAGTCAGCGTGTTGCCGCTGACTGCGATAGAGCCAGTTGTGTAAATCATGTTTTCTCCGGGCATGGCGCCAGAATACGCCGCGCGTATAAACGATCGATAAAGTCGATCAATCAGGAAATATTGATCTGTTTAATCTATTTAGCGCCTGACCAGGCGGCCAATAGAATGGATTCACATCCATACGGTTCAGGGAATAAAGATGAAAATGATTAACGCTGCGGCGGTTGTGCTGGTTTCGTTAATGGCATCAGGCTGCGCCAGCAACACGCCCCCGCTGTGCTATAACGAGGCTGTGGTGATGAAAAACCGGGTGTCGGTTCCGGTATTCGGCATAAGAAAACCGGTCAGCACCACCGAATATCTCTCCGGCGGCAGCTTCGGTTATCAGTGGGTTGAGCGCAGTGCTTTTACAGACACCTCGGCCTGCGACAGGCTGCCGGTGACTGAGTGACAGTATCAGGTGATGCCCAGCGCATTTTTGTAGTACTGGTCATAGAACCGGGTGTCAATATACCCGACACCGCCGCATGCCCACCCTCTCATCCTCCTTCCCTCATCGGGGTTGCTGATATAGGTGCTCTGGAATACTTTCCCGACCTGCACTTTATACGCAACCCCGTCTTTTCCCGCTGAAGCACACATGAAATTGCTGTATCCCGTCGGATATGCCGGGTCCTGAGGCACGAAAATATGTGACGTGACACTCGATGACACCGCCAGCGGCGTGGCGCTGGTGATATCCCCGTTAGTCAGTGGAATGACCTGCAGCGGGAGGCAGTTGCTGTGCCAGACCATCTGTCCGTCCCGGTAGAGAAAGAAGCCATAATCCGGGATATTCGCGAGAATATTCGAAAAAACATACACCCGGCACCCGGTCTGGTTACTGCCCGCAGTGGGAAACTGCAGTGCGTGATACCCGCTGGCCGTGACGGGCTTCCACCAGCACAAATCCATCGCCTCGCCGGTGTGACGGTGGAAACACATTACGGGGTTACCCGCCGGAACCTGCGTCTGCACGGTCCTCGCGCCGGCCGGCACATCTATAATCTGGCGCAGGCACAGCGGCACATAATTCGGGGCCAGCTTGACCGTCCTCACCCCGTTTATGTACTGGAACAGCTGGAAACCGAAGTAGTCACTCTGCGTGCCCGCTACCGGGCTGCCGTACACAATAAGGGTGACGGCATTATTGACGTTCCACGAAACGGTTAATCCGCTGACACTGACGCTGTAGGTCGCGCCCGTTAACTGCCCTCCCATAAAATCATTCACAATGGCATATGTCAGCGACACCCCGGAAAGGGAGTAGGTCTTGCTCCCTGTGCCGGTAATGGTGATGACATCCAGTACGTAGCTTGCCGCCATAGAGTTGATGGCGTCAAAGCTGGTCCCTGCAATAAACATCTGCATTATAAGCGTTGCCCCATAACGGCTGCCGGCCGGTTTTGCGCATCGTAAGAGATGATGCGGTTATTCGTTATCTGCATGCGTCCCTGGCCTGATACCGCACCGTTGACCTCAAACGTCCCGTCCGCCTTCATGATGGTCCCGGTCTGCCCGGCCACGTAATTTGCTGAATACCAGGAGCCCACGCGAGCGAGGGTGATCGACGCGTAATTGATGAAGGCCTCGTTGATGAATGTCTGCCCGTTCTGGATAACGAACGGCAGGCTCACCGTTCCGCCTGCCTGCGACATCACAGCGAAACGGTCGGCCAGAAAAATGACCTGCGACTGCATGCCCGCCGGGGTGTTCTGCACGCCGATACCCATGCCTGCGGCGTACCGGAGCCCGTTCGCATCCACCCCCACCTTGATGCTGTACATCGCATTGAGGTTGCCGCTGATATCTGCGACTGCCTGCGATGCCTGCGTTATCGCCGCACTTTGCCCGTTGACTGTCACTGAAAGCGTATTGATTTTTGTCGCCGAAACCTGCGAGAAGTCAGCCATGGTTTTCGCAAAGTCGGTGGTGTTTGCCGTGCCGGCGCCGGAACTGGCATCCAACGACCTGAGCGACTCCGCGACAGCCTGGCTGGCATCAGCCATCACGTTATCAACACGCTCAATCCCGGCCTTATTGTCGCCGTACTGCACGCTGAGCCGTGTGCGATCATTAACCTGCGCCAGCGTGGTGGTAATCAGCGCGATGGAGTTGCTCTGTATTCCCCCTCTGATATCACTGCCATCTATGCCCGCGATCTCTGCCGAAATTTCCTCAAAGCGCGAGGCTGTCGAGGAGTCCAGATCCGTCACGACCTGCGTCAGCCCGGTAACGCGCGCCGCATTCTGCTCCGTTTGCGCCGTAAGCTGATCAACAGCTGTAGCCCGTGCCTCGGTTTCATTTGCCAGCGCCTGGCGCACTTCGGTGATACCGGCCGTGTTCTGATCTGTCTTTGCCTCCAGGCGGATCACATCCGTAACGCGCGCCTCTGTTTCCGTGGCGATAACTTCGCGCAGTTGCTCGAACCGCGCCGAGTTAGCGCCCTGCAGGGCTGACTGGCGCACGACGACATCCGCGATCGCCAGTGCATTGCCAATAATGGCTTCCGCCATCTGCTTATTCGACCCGGCAGCTGCGGCCAGACCATCGGCATTCTGCCTCACTGCCTCTGCCAGTTCCGCAACTTTGGCACTGCTGTCCACGGCGTTCTCGATGAGGTCCTTGAACAGTTCAGTGTCCTTGATCTGCGCGAGCACCGCCTCGGTAATGTCCGTCACATCGGAGCTGGACTGGCCGCGGATCCAGTCGGTGTAGGCTGACTGATTGCCGGTACGGTCAACAAGCCTGGCCCGGTACCAAAACTCCTGCCCAGCCTTGAGCCCCATCTGCTGGTAGAGTTTCTGCGGGTAAGGCACAGCCGCCAGCAGCATCGGGTTTGAGCCGTCTGCAGCGAGGCTGTACTGCAGTTCCGTGCTCAGAGTATCAGCAGTATCTGTCGGAAAACCCCAGGTGATATTGATTCCGAATACGACATCCTCTGACGCAGACAGACCTACCGGCTTTGGAACATCGCCCACGCGCCCCTTCAGGTGTGTCAGCATTGAAGAGGCCCACAGACTTGATGCCCCTCCTGAGTTGATGGCACGCACGCGTACTAGGTAGTCGCCTTCAAAAATGCCGGGCACTTCTATATTGCGCAGTCCTGTTTCTGGCACATTAATCCATTCATTATCTCCACGCTTCCACTGCACCTGGTATGAGATAACATCAGCCTGAGGCTTGCTATTTTTATCCAGTGGCGCATCCCAGGATGCGATCAGTGTAGTAATTCGCTGCCCCTGTCTTACGGATTCAAAGCTTGAGACCTGGATATTAGTCGGCTGATTAACAAGCCCGGTCGGAATCAGGCTGATTGGCGGCGTATCCAGTCGGGCATTATTATCAACCGCGTCATATTTAGAGGAGTTATATTCCGCCCCAGTAATGGAGTACGTATTTTCCTCATCATTGAACGTCAGATTAGTTACTCTAAAGTACTGTAATCTCAACTGCCCGGCGTCTATAACAAACACTGCATTCGGCAAAGGGTCCGCCTTGAAGGGCGTGGACACCACAAGCTGGGTACCATTTACAGCCTGGATAACCCGACTTTCGACGGTTCCACCCTGCGTGCGAATCATCAGCGTGTCGCCAACAACCGCGCTGGTGCCCCGATCAGTTGTCACAGCCTTCAGCCCGCCGTTGTACTCGGCAACTCGACCACCGTACACGCGACCAGAAAGGCGTTCATCGGCAAAGGCAAACACCGTGCCCGGCACAAAGACATAGCCATCAAGCCCAGTTTGTAGGGTGATAATGCGGTCAAGAGAGTTGGAATATACCGCCCAACCACCACGACGCTGAGCCTCACTCTCTCGCGTACAGCCGATCGCTGTGATTTGCGTCTGCTTAAACTTGAACTGTTTCACCAGGTCCGGGAACATCACAGCCGTAGTTCGATCCTGATAGTGATTGTCAGGATCGCTGAAATTAATCAGCGCGCTGGAAAAACGGGTCTTTTCACTGCCGCTTGAGTAGACCGGCTTGCCGATCACTGCTGCGCGGTTGAGGATCTGCAGTTTCGACGTATCCGCCGGCATGTCAGAGACAACGTTGAACATGTTGTTGCCCCAGAACGTCATCCCGTTGAACCCGGCGGCGATATCCTTGATCACCTGCCATGCGTCGGCCTGAGACTGTATATAAACGTCAAACATAAAGCGCGGCTCGGTGCCGCTGCCGCCCTTTCCGTCGGGCACCTTCTGATCGCAACGTTGAGCTATACGGTATAGCTCCCACTTATCCAGCATTTCCGCCGTGATGCGGCGGCCAAGGCCGAAACGTGGTTCGGTCAGAACGTCGAACCAGATCCATGCCGGGTTGTTCGACCATCCCCACTTGAACGTGCCATCCCAGGTGCCGCTGTAAGTACGGGCTATCGGATCGTAGTTTGAGGGGATTCGGATGATGCGCCCCTTCGGTTTACAGGAGATTTTCGGTATATCGCTGAATGATTTTGCATTGAACGACACATACAACAGTGCTGTGTGCGGATAACGAAGACGAGCGTCGATAACCTCTGTAATGGCCTGCACCTGCGTTTTGTTCTGCAGCATCTGGCTGGTGCTGTCGTCCGTATCGCGTACCACGCGAATCTGCCAGCCGGTAGTTGCTTTAGGAAGGTTGATGCGGTGGGTAAGCTCATAAAGCGAGCTGAGCTTCTCGGTGACGGTCCTGGTCATAACCGTCGAGAACGCGCCGCCGTCTACGGCCAGGTCGATGTGATATTTGACAGTCGTACCAACGATATCGCCATTATTCTGCTGTTGCTGCAGGCCGGGAATGCCAATGCGCACGAGCACCGCATCAATCTGGGTATTACTCAGCGCGCGGGTCCAGGGGGCAACTTTCGTCAGCGATACGCCAATACTGGTTTCATTCTCGACCGCGGCAAAGCCAAGGATCGGGGTCTGTGTCTGGGTGCCCGGTCGGAAATCCCATGTGACGTTTTCAAAATTCATCGTCCCGTCGGCATTGCCCAGCGGCGTCCCGTCCAGAAAAATACGAGTTGCATCCAGGTCGCCGGCGAATTCCCCTTCACCAAGCGCCAGCAAGATGCGGCAGCGCGCCATCGACTGGGCACTATCTGGCTGTTCTACAGGCGTGTGCTGCTTCTGGCTGCCACCCTTTGCACCAGTGATCGTTTCCATATTGTGTCCATAAAAAAAGCACCCGATTGGTTGCTTATTGGTCAGAGGGGTAGTATCAAATGTCTTCCGCGACTATGCCGGCGCTGATGATCGCACCGCCAATTTCCCGCTCGCCCCAAAATGGCGCCACCGGATTACCCATCGCCAGAGTGTTAACCGAACCGCCGAAGGCGTAGCTTGGCTTGTTGTCTGGGTCGTCGCGTCCCTGTAGCCCTTTAGGCTGTGGAGAGAGCATCTGGTAAATGCCGCCGGCCATCATTGATGCGCCTGACATGATAAGCCCGGCACCAAAGGTGAGACCTACACCGGTCCAGCCGGTCGCCACGCCGACGATAATACCTGCGACCACCATCACTGCCCCCAGGATGGTCTGGAACATACCCGCCTTCTTCGCCCCCTCCATAACCGGCGCAATACGAATATCACTGTTACCAGCCAGCTCCTGGAAATCCTGCACGCCTATGTTGCGCTTTCCACGAAACACGGCGAAGGTCATGCCGTTCTTTTTGGCGTTCATCAGGTAGTCTTCCAGCCCGTCGAAGTTGATGCACAGGGCCTTTACCGCTTCGGCGGATGTCTGCACCGCCAGCTTATGCACTCGCCCGAACCGGGTGCCCAGCGCGCCGTACAGGCGAATAGTGGTTAAACGCGCCATGGCTTTATCTCCTCTGGCAGGCTCCTGTGGCGAACGCAGATCATCGTCCTGTCCTTGAAATAGCCGCGGGCATAGGGGGTAATGCAGGAGGGCTGGCCATATAGGTGATGGAGCAGTTCACCCTCTTCAGTGATAATGCCCGCATGGTTCCACTTATCGGATTCAACCTGCATGATGACCATGCACCCGGGCGCCGGATCACATTCGATGAAGCCTTCTTGCTCCCAGTTATCGAAATAGAAGTTGTCCGGGTACTGACTTTCCCACCACGGATAATCGACGCGGAAATCGTCTAACGTGACGCCCTGGGTGGCGTGCCAGTCCATGATAAGCCCCCAACAGTCGTGTGAACCCAGGATAAACGGGCGGCCGATAAGCGGCACCGCCTCGGGCATTATCTCGGCGTATTCATCGCTGTCTGGCGCGTAAATGCCCCAGACCACGCCGGAGTTGTTGCACTGCTGGCGATCCAGGTCTGACGGTATAGGCCGTGCGCCGTCGCCGGGGTGGGAATGTATAACGCGTATAATTGTACCGATGTCCTCAGCATTCGCCCAGAACTCGCCATCGATACGGAAATGCTCGGTCGGGTTTTCGTGGGTGTTCGATACGGGGATATAGCGCTGGCGACGGCCAGACTGGATAACGAAGCCGCAGCACTCGCGCGGGGATTCCTCCAGCGCATGCGCCCGGATAGCCGACATTATGGTTTTGTTCATTGGTATGTCCGTTTATCGGGTGAAAAGAACCGTCGCCGGGAAGCCGCCAAAATCGAGGATCGCCGCGTTTGGCTCTGCAAGCCCGGCACCGAATCGTTTCCGACAGTCACTCAGGCAACCGCCGCAGACATCAAGGGCCGGATCCGCTACGGGGTTTCCCTTTGCGTCGAAGTAAGCCGTACCGTTATAGGTGCAACCGTCACCGCTCCGGTATTGTCCGCGTAGCGCCCATTCACAGAGGGAAGTAATTTGTCTGGTGGGAATTACCTGCCCCTGCAGGTCTGCCGGGCTGCTTAGCGCCCAGGTCACCACCTCGTCATCTTCGGACGTTTTGGTATCCAGCCAGAAGGTCTGAAGCGTGAACATAGTCGGATCGGCAGTGGGATTAACGTGGTCGGGAAAATTCACCGCATCCAGATACACCGTATAGGTGTCGATAATGCTCACCTTCGCGTTCACCATGTCCTTAAACTGAAGGCATAGCGCGGAGATATGGCCGTCAAGGTTTGAGACGCTGAGTGACGGCTCTGCCGCCTGGTCAGTTGAGAGAGCCAGGCCTGTTAACTGGAAAGGCCAGAAATCATAGACCTCACCATCGAAGACTACAGGCTTGGGCCCGAGCTTGCTTTCGTCACCCTGCGCCTCGTCAATCTCCCGTGGAGTATGCGGAAAAGGACTGTAATGAAAGCGGTGAATACCACCACTGAATTCTGAGGCGTCCACTTCTACCAGCCGGACTTTTCCGCCAGGTGCAAGCATGGCTGCCGTATCAATAAGTGCTGTCATGGTTGACCTCAGGCATAGACGCCGTAGGCGCGCTTTATGGTGAAAGTAAGCTCTGCTGCGTTGCTGCTGATCTGGTTCTTACGCACAGAATCTTTGACGACCCGATACAACCCCTTCTCCTCGCCGGGTGGCGTGATGATGAAAGCCTTAACGGTATGAGCCAGCAGGAATGAGCGAATTTCGTTTATCAACACCTCTGTGCCAACATAAATCATCGGAACCTGAATGGCAGTAGAGTTGATGCCATTTTCAGCCACCTGCTCATAACCGTCACCGAACTGTGAGGCCCGGATTGTCTGGTTATATTCAATTGCGCCCGCTCCAAGTTGCGCGGGCCACTTATAGGTTTCAACAGCCATGTTTGCTCCATAAAAAAGCCCCGCATAAGCGAGGCTGGCATCAGGGATTCGGCAATATACTTTGCAATAATCTTTGAAAACTAACGACCCTTCGTAAAGTTGTAGATCATGCCCCCTGGCTTCAGGTGCTTCTGAACTACCTGGGTTGCAGCGTTTTGTATTTCAGCCGCCATGGCGCGCCCCATAGCGTCCCCAGAGCTGCTGGATTGAGCCGAAGCGTTACCACTGGCATCGACATTTACAGTGGTGTTAATTACCGGTGCAGCATTACCAGAACCGGACATGAGCCCCAGCATAGGCGGCCTGCCGACAACCCCACCTTCAGAATATCCCTGAGCACCACGCATCATCGCATAAAGATTATTGACACCGATTGCAGTTGTGGCCTCTTTGGTAAAGACGAACTCACCGCCGTGTACCACCCCTTTGGGCTGATATTTGCCGCCATCGCCTGTGTAACCGCCGGTGTCGAATTCAGGAATATATCCCCCGTTCCACGCTGGCCGGAAAGACGGGACAGCAAAAGACTGGCCTGCACCACTACCTGCCGATGAGGTACCCGCAGAAATCCATCCCATTGCGGCCTGCACGGTGTACGCCACCAGCAGCCGGTTAATCACATCAGCGATCATCTTCATCATGGAGGCAGCGAAACTTTTGAAACTGGCCGTTCCGGTAGTGACCAGGTTTGTCAGCATATCTGATATACCGCCCAGGGCTGACTGCGCTACGCTTTGCATTGAGCCATAAACGTTGGTTGCCGCATCAAGGTACTCGGCCCAGCCTTTTCTGGCACCCGACATCCAGTCGCCACGTAGTTTGTCTTCTGCTGCATAGTAATCGTTGGCGGCTTTTAACTCCTGTTTATAACCGTTATCGCTGAGACTACCGCCCGCATTGAGCCAGCCACTACGCAGTTGAGACATAGACGCCTGTCGCCCGGCAAGTCTGTCACTCATTGTGGCTCCAGATGCAAGCCCGGCTTGCTTCTCCACCATCTGAGTAACGTACTTCTGCGCTGTATCCATCCGCTTATTCAGTTGCTCCTGAGCGGTAATCTGGTCACCGAGAAGAGCTTTCTGCTGCGCAAGTTGCAGCACCTGGTTTTTGCTCGCCAGCAGAGACTTCTCCTGCTTCGATAACTGACGGGTGCTCGCTGCCGTTTCAAGGACAGCAAATTTAGATTCAGTGGCATATAGGTCTTTACGCTGCTGACTGATCGTGTCATTAACAGAGCGGTGATCCTGAAGGGTTTTCAGTTGCGCCTGGAGAGCAAGTAGTTCAGCTTGCGCAGAATCTTCGGCACGATCGCCTGCGGCCACCGTTATGCCCTTGGCTTTAGGAGTCTTTGGATCTTTATACAGCTTCTCGATGCCAGCTCGGGCCTTAGATATTTGTTCAGGAGTCAATGGTTTGACTCTCTGCTCATGCGGCAAGCCCTGCGTCGCTTTAACTGCTTTCGCGTTATCGGCAATAGCTTTGTTCAAATCCTTTTGTGCCAGAGCTCTTTTTTCTGCTTGAGTGGTTCCAGCATCCAAATATTTATTAAATGATATCTGCGCATCAATACCATCTTGATTTATCTTATTAAACTCAGCCCTTTTCTGGTTGAAACCTTCCTGAGATTTAATAACAAACCCAAGCTCTCTCTCTTGCTGAAGCAATGCCGCCAACTCCCTTTTTGCAGCACCACCATCACCGACATTACCCATACCAAAAACACCTGGACGGGATTGATTGGTGATTTCTTTAATTCTTTGCCTCACAACCTCAAGCTGTTCAGCTGTCGATTCTTTTCTACCAATACCTAAGGCAGCATCCCAATATGCTTTCCACGTATCAGATACGTCACGAATCACCTGATCGATAAGGCCAAGGTTGTCAATAACCTGCTGACTGCGTTGCTGCTCTGCCCGGCTGTAACTATCAGCAGCTTTTTGCCCTGCCTCTTCCTTTTCACCGCGGCGCTCAAGAGCAGCAATGTACTGAAACTCTGCAACAGTTAAGTAATGCAGTTGGCTGTTTAGCTCAACAGATGCTTTTACTGGTGAATCATAGAGTTTCTGGAAATTAGCAATCGTAGTATCTACTGACTGCCCAACCGCGTCTTCCATGGCCGCAGCTGCTCTGGCAACAACCTCAAGTTTATTTCCATCAAATCTTCCCGACCCAACAATTTTCGCCAGTGTTGCCGATGATTCTCCTATTGTCACACCAGCATCATCAGCTATTTGCCTGGAAAGTTGACTAAGTTGCCCCGCCGTTTTACCAGCATAGTTTCCGGTTAAGATAAGCTGCTTGTTGAACTCACTGGCTTCCTGGGCGCCTTTGTACCATGCAATTGCCAGAAGTGAAGCCACCCCCACAAGCCCACCAACAGCAAGCCTGGCAGGAGTCAGGAAAGAAAGCATACCCCTGCCATGTTCGGCATTCTCAGCCAGTGAGTTCGCATTTTCTGAAAGTGATTCTGAAGAGTCGTCTGTTGCCTCTTTAAACCCAAGAACCTCTTCCTTGATAAATTGAAAAAGCCCGCCCAGACCTCCAAAAGAATCACTGATTTGCCCGCCCTGCTGGATCAGCACCATCCACAATGGCATGCCACCAGCAATAGATGTGGCAATATCCGTGAACTGCGCTGGCAACATTCTCAATGCCTGCCGGTACTGCCCGGCGCTGATCCCGCCCTTCCTCCACGCTTCATCCTGTTCACGCAGCTTTTCGATGAAAGGAGCAGCCTGCAGGGAAACACCGAGTTGAGCAGCCTTTATTTCGAGCAATTCGATCCGTGTTTTTCCGATCGATGTCGCCTGCTCTTCGAGAGTCCGAACAAATGAGTCGCGGATATTCTGCGCACGTTGCATCTCGGATGCCTCGGCGCGCTCTGCAGCCTCCAGCTCTGCAATCGCATCCCTGAGCATGCGGGATTGCATGGCAGAAACTTTTTTATTTGCTGCTTCCTGTGCGGTTGCGGCCTCCTGCGCCTTAAGCGCAGCGATGTACGGTCCGGCCTCCTGCAGCAGTCCCATCTGAGCCGCTTTCAGCTCAAGCACCTCAGCACGTGATTTACCGATAGCCAGAGCCTGATTACGAAGAGACTCGATGAAGTTATCATTTTGTGACTGCAGGCGGGATGCTTCAGCTAACGCCTGGCGCTCTGCGGCCTGTTTCTCACGAAGCTCTTGTGCGGCAATCCGGGTCTGCACAGCCTCACTGGCGATAGCTAGTTCTCTTTCCCTGATTTGCTGAATCAGTGGGGCGGCTTCTTGCGTTAAACCCAGTATGGAGGCCCGATACTCAAGCACATCTGACTTTGAGGCCCGGAAGGCAGCAGCCTGCTCGCTCAGAGATTTCAGGAACGAGTCCTGCGCTGCGGCGGCACGTTGCGTGTCCTGAGCCAGCTTCAGTCGCTCCTGCCCTTCGGCGGTCTCTGCTTCCATGACCTGAAATAATTTATCGCGGGTGGTATCCAGCACTGCGCTAAACCGGCTGTAATCCTCATTACCGAGCAGTCCCTTACCGCGAAAGCCAGCCAGTTTGCTTTGCAGCGTTTCCAGCTCATCCATTGCCCGGTTAACAGGGCTGATTTTATTCAGAAGAGCCTGCAACTCTTCTTTTTGCTCTTTCAGGCTCTGAGTGTTTTTTTTCTGACTGTCGGCACCCGCCCGGAAAACGCTGTTCAGATCATCGGCCTTGTTTGCCGCGCTGCCGGCCGTCTGCTGGAAATCGTCCAGCGCCTTGTTCCCGCGCTCCAGCTCGGCGGTATTCACCCGGAGCGAAATTGTTGCAATATCAGACATTACGCCCCCTGATGCATAATCTTCAGCGCCACGCTTTCCATTACGCGAATATCCGTTAACGCGGTTGCCTCATCCTCCACCCCGTTCAGCTTCATCAGCCAGGGCAGCACGTTGTAATCCAGCCCGGTGATGCCGCCCATGCCCGTGCGCCATTGAGTGCTCATTGACTGGAAGACGGCGAACGCAGTCCAAACATCGGGCCAAACTTCGATGGTCTGCTCTTCTTCTGTGTAGTCTTCGGCGCTGAGGCCAAACGCAGCCAGATCTTCGGTGGAAGGTTCAGGCGTATAAAACGCCGAGGCAACCGCTATCAGTTTTTTTCGCGGTTACCTGTCAGCTCCCGATAGTAGGTGCCGACGATCGCTTTCATCGCGCCAGGGTAGTTATCCAGGAGCATCTCCAGATTTTCACGACTGAGCTCATCCGGTAGTGCCCAGGACTCGGTGATTTCAGTCAGGAAGTCGATAGCAGTTTTTCCCTCGATTCCTTCGAGTGCAGCAAGTTCTTTGACCGGTTTATGACGGAAGGTAAACGTAAGTACGCCATCATCTTCGCCGGCGCGCGGAATGGTGACGTCTGCTTTGAAAGTCGGTTTGGGCTGGAGCTGAAATTTAGTGGCCATGTGTTCCTCGGCAGTAAGAAAGGCCCGCTACCGGGCCTGTTAAGGGAGTGGATTAAGCGGCTGCCTGCGGGGCAGCATCTTTGTAAAAGGTGATATCGCGGGACTGGATGGCAAACGCTGGCTGTACCGTCTCGACGGCATTCGGCGCAGTGGTTGGCTGCGGATCGAAAGACGGCTTACCCGACCAGTAACGCGTTTCCTTCGCCTTCGGCACGTACATGCGCAGCGGCAGCGTGTCACCGGAACGGTCAGCGGCTGACAGCACGGCATAGATAGGTAGCGTGGAGTCATGCGCAACCGTAAAGGTCTGCGACTTGGCCGCCTTGTAGGTCGCCAGGTTGCGCTGGCGGTCATCGGCAAGGAATTGGATCTGCGTGTACTGCTGGTCACCGCCGGACTGTGATACTTCGGTGATCTGCGGGATCTCAGTCCACTCGGCTACTTTGCTTAATGAACCGGTGCCGGAGCCAGCCGGGAAGAAGTTGGTATCGGTGCTGTTAATCACCCCGATCGTTACGCTGGTGGTCGTCTGCGCCGTGACGCGCGCCACAAGGCTATCAATCAGAGCCCAGCCACTGGAAACCAGCACCACATCGCCAACAGAGAGGCCGTGGCCGTTTGCAACGGTAATGACAGCGCCTGCGGCATTGCTGACGCCCGTCACCGCCACGGGCGTGGCGAGTTTCGAGCCGACAAATACCGTGGCGCCATTAGGTAATGCGAAGCCCATAGGGATTCTCCGTAATATGAAAGTAAATAAGCCGGCAGAACCGGCAGGGATGATCAAGCTGAGATATCAGCCCGATAGTTGATGCTGACGGGGATGGAGTAGAACACGCCGTCCGCTATGCCGGGGTAAATGGCGGGCGGTGATGTCACCCAGGCGGTAAAGCCATCGCCTGGGATCTCTTGGTTCTCCGGGAACAACCCGGCGACGCGGCGGGCCAGCATTCTGGCCTGTGATTTGCCGCCACCCGCTGGCGCGACGACGGTGACCTGATACACGCCGGGATAGACGCGACAGCCCCCGGCCATATCAATGCTGTACGGCTGCGCGGGCATATCATGGGAGATCAGATACAGACCGTCGCCAGACGGGTCGAATTGAATGTTACCCCACGCCACCCGCACGCCCTCGCCGTCTGCCCACAGACCCAACATGGCCTCAAGCGCCGTTGTGATGTCCGGTATCATTTTTAACCTCGCTGACTGCCTCGCTGAAGTACAGCTGGAACTCGGCAGCGGTGATGCGCACCATGCCGCCGGGAGCCTGGCTGGAATGCCCCATCTCCAGACGGTATGAGTACGGGACGTTATTGCAGAAGTAGATATCGCGCACACCGACTTTAAACAGGCCCAGCGTGACATTTCCGGCAGCCATCGTCAGATGGCCAGCTTTATCTACCCGCCCCGTTTCGTCGGTAGTGCGCGCATCAAAGGAGACCTGCCAGTTGCCACGAAAACGCCCGCCCGTATAGCCCGGCGGCGCTTTCAGGTCCATGCCGTCCTTAACTTTGCGGCCTGGCCGCAGCCGGCCTGCTTTAGTCAGGTTGTCCGGGTTTTGCCGCAGCAGACTGTTATGCTCTACAACCGCCGCGTTATAGGCCGCCGCCGTCTGGTTCACTGCCCACAGCTCTGGATTGCCGACAGGCGACATCTGCACCAGCCGCGCCAGGATTTTGATGCCGATCACGCGCACCACTTCCTCCTGTCGCTCCTTTGCCTGGCTGACGAACGCATTAATGGACGCCATAAACGACTGGTTATCTGCCATGTCATGCCCTCAGCTGAGCGCGGTAGCACAACAGCAGCTTGCCAGGATTGACCGGGTTGGGCTTCTCAATGCGGTACCATTTGCCGTCCACGTCTACCATGTCACCGGTGCGCAGCTCGGTATCAGCAGTAAACACAATACGCATGTCGCCGTTTATGATGACCGTACCGTCAATTTCGCCGGGTCTATACTCAGTCCGCACGCCGATCGCAGTGAAGGTCTTATCCGGCTCGCGATGCTCAACGCCGCCGATGACCGTTACTGTGCCCTTGCGCTTAACCGGGTACGCCGCGCCGTTCTCAGTGAGCAGGCGCGTGCTGGTGGCTTTCATGCGGGTGTAGTTAACTGGCATATTACGCACGCTCCGCAAAAGCGTTTACTGCATAGCCACGACCACCAGCCAGCTCGCCGAGCAAAGCCATCACCGCCGGGTAAGAAGGTCTGAACACTTCGCCGTCAGCGACGGCATACGTCGTGGTTACGGCTCCCTCCACGCGCTCGGACTTCACAGCTGCTTCTCGCACACTGCCCAGCAGATCGCCATCCATCGCCTCGACCGCCAGCATGCATTGCGCAGTAACAACCTGAGGCGGTACCTCTCCGGCGGGCAGTTCGTATCCGTCCAGTTCGATGCCCGCGCGCGGCCACGCCAGCGGCTGCTGTGGTTCGCTTCGCCAGCCGGCCCAGTCCAGCCCCTCAAGGTAATCCATCGCCCGGATGAGCAATGGCGCGATCTTTTCCGGCAGCGTGATATCGCGCAGATCGGCAAAGGCTTTCAAATCCACCTCGCCTGCATAGCTGTTCATGGCCGGTGAAGTGATATCGGTAATGATCATCGTTGCACCCAAAGAAACGGGGCTTGCGCCCCGTCAGTTAGTCTTCGGCAGCGGCAGTGAAAGTGATTTCTTCACTGGTTTGCGCCACTCCATCAGCTGTACCCGTCACGGTGAACGTTCCGGCGGTATCAGAGGTGAGTTTCACCGTAGCGCCGCCGGCAGAGCCGGTCTGTGATCCCTCAGTGCTCAGCGTGCCGCCAGTAGACGACCAGACGACAGCTACTCCGGACACGCCCGCGCCGTTACGGGTGTATTTCAGGGAAAAGGTAACCGCATCAATACTGTCAGCAGTTGCGGAGGTTTTATCAGCTGACAGTGTTACTCCCCCGATGCGGCCCCCAGCTTGATCAGCACACCTGCAGTGGATTTGTTGCTCGTGAAATGCTTTTTCCAGTTACCGGCCGTGCCGATGGCGGTAAGATCCGGGTTCTCGCCTTTGGCCGTGTCCCAGCTGTAGCCCAGCAGCTCAACGTTGACTGTACCTTCCGCGCGATAGCCGACCGCAAGGTTTTCTTGATCGTTGATGTCGTAGGAGCGGAAGCCCGGCGCCTGGGATTCAGTCACGGTCACCGCACCGGCCACCAGCCCCAGAATAGCGGCGGCATCCATGGTATCGGTCACCAGCACGGGCTTACCCAGGGTACCCGGCTGGCCGCCGTACACCACCACACCCGCTTCTTCGTATATCTTGCTGGCGATCGCCTCGTCCACAATGTCGAAGTAGGTGGCGGAGTGCATAACGAACAGCACTACGCGGTTGAATTTGTCACCGTATTTGCGCAGGCCGCGCGTCAGGGTTTTCTTCCCGTCGGTTTCGATATCGGCGGTCACCACCATATCGGTGTTTGCTCCGATTGCCGCCGTCAGCGCCTTCAGGCCATATTTCACGTAGCCTTCCAGTGTAGCGTCAGCCACATCAACGCCAATCACTTCGGAGAACTCGTCAACCGTGCGGCCACGGCGTTTAAAGGCTTCCTCAGTGGTTTCGTACGGACCGTATTTCCACGGTGCCTTAACAGACACCGCCTCACCGGCACCGATTTTTTTACCATTCACCTTGCCGGTGGAGTTCACATCACGCGATTCGATGGAGCCACCTACTTTGTAGAAGGCGCGCTTGCGGAAGTCGCCTTCAATGAGCTCATTGTCCAGCAGGATCGCGCCATTGGAGGAAGTGTTGAACACTTCCAGATTGTCCTGGCGGCGCTCGAGGAAAGCGGTCTGCGCCAGATCGTCATAGATGACCAGATCGTTATTAACAGTTGTAGCCATTGAGTAAGTCTCTTATTTCGGAAGTTTGAGGAAGGCCTGCTGGCCATGCTTGCGGATATAGTCCGCCTTATCGCTGGCGCTCATCTCTGAACGTTTCTGACTGCCACCACCGCCTGGCTTGTGTCCACCCGCGCCGGTACCTTCAGCGCGCGGGAACAGGTGCGGGGCCGTCTCCTTGAGCGACTCAGCCCATTCAAGCGGGCTTAGTGGGGTTTTGCCGTCCTTACCGAACAGAACGTCGCCATTTGCATCAACTGCTACGGCCTCGCCTTCGTCGTTGAGCTGGAATGTGCCTTTGGCACGCAGGATCAGGTCATCGGATGCTTCCGCCAGTGCGCCAGCTTTTGACGCTGCCGACCGGATGGCATCGCCGAGAACGCGATCCCGGAATTTGCCGGAGAACGCTTCGGCTTTATCCGCGCGTTCATTGGCCGCTTTGATCTGCTTATCAACATCAGCGCGCAGGCGCTCGGTGCGTTTATCCAGCACCTCATCAATTTTCCCGGCGGCAATCAGCTTTGCCTCTTCGTCGTCAGAAAATCGCTGCAGGATGCCGCGCACCGCATCTGGGTCGATACCGTCAAAGCGAGACAAATTGTCTTTCTGCTGCTTGATGGTGCCCAGCAGCTCGGAGTTTTTGGTTTTCAGGCCGGAGACCTGGGCAGCGACCTGATCATCAATCAGCTTCTGAATTTCTGGCGTAATTTCGGTACCGCCGCCCCCGCCGCCCTGGCCATCATCTTCTGGTGCGTAGTATTTCAGGAGCATATTTCGGATTAACATGATTTCCCCTTGGGATGTTATGGGCCTCGCCCAATAAAAAAGGCTGCCCGGAGGCAGCCGTAATTAAAAAATGTTTTGGGATCAACTGAGCGCTTTAAGGCGGGCCAGGCTTATCCATTCCCCCTTGTCTGTGAACATTTCCCCGAGCTTCAGCTCGCCAGCGCGGTAAAGCGCGGCCCGCTCCGGCCGAGAATCTCATCCTGTCGCGGCAGCGACTGCCGGGCCAGCCAGTCAAGATATGTGGTATCCGCTGGCACCTGCCCGTCCATGCTGGCGCGAGTATCTTCATCCAGCTCGTTACTGTCGATCCCAAGCTCACGCCATGATTTGGTAATCAGCGTCTCCGTGGAACGGCAGCAGAAATGGATTTTCCCCGGCCCCTGCAGATAAGGAACCTTGTGACCGACAGGTTTGTTGTCCAGAGTGTAACGGAGGCGATCACGGATGATGCACGTCGGCGTGGTTTTGTTGTCCAGGGTGGAGAGCCACTGTTTACCTTTCAGGACATCGCCGTTGGCTTCTGCAAAATTAGTCCGCGCCGTGGCTGCCAGGTGATTCACAGCCGTTTTGGTAATGCTGGCGGCATTGGTCCGGCTGAGCTGCAGCGCCCCGTCCTTATAGCCTTTGCTGGCGATCCCGCGAACCTGCCGGGCAATGGTCTCCGTGGTATCACCCTGCAGGTAGCCGCGACGCATTGCATTAACAACGCGTGCCATGCGGTCGGCTTCAAGGTTATCGGCCCATTCGCTCAACAGACGTCCCTGAAAGGGCTGGGCCATGGCGGCCGCGTAAAGCTGCTCAGGCGTGATGCTCTGCAGTGGGTACCGCTCTTTCACCCGCTGCGGCAGCAGTGAATCAAACAGGCTCAGTTGATAGCCTGCTTCATGCCCGGCCAGCTGCAGGAGCTCATCCTCCAGGCTGGTCTGCATGCCCGCTATTGCCTGCTGGTTAAGCTCGCGTACGCTCCCCAGCATGCTTTCCAGTCGGCTGACCGTAAACTGACTGGTGGGCAGGCTGTCCATCGCCAACAGCAGCCGTGCGGTAAGCTCAGCGTCTCTGTCGTCCAGCAGCTTAACCATGCGGTTTGCCACACCAGTGCTATAACGGCTGATCCAGACGGTGTGGGCTATTGCTTCGTCACGTAACATTTCATTTACCGTTGCCATCGTTACCGCCAATCAGGGTGGGGGTGGGATTGTGCAGTTCGTCAATGATATCGTCGGGGCTGTCTGCTGGGTTGATGAGGTCAAGCTTCTGCAGCGCACGAATCATATCAGTGTCGCGGATTGCACCGGACTGCCAGGCGCTCACAATGGCGGTAACCATACCGGACTCGGCGACCTTAGCAATGAACTCCTGGTTGATCGCGTAGGCCGCCTGCTGCTCGCCGACGCCCAGATATTTCGCGCACCAGCCGATGGCCAGTGAATAGGCCTCCGATACGTTCGAGACGCAGATCCCCAGTACAGAAGTGGACGATGTCTGCTCGCTGCTGGACTGCGTTGCGGTTTTCACCGCCGCGTTCTGCTCGATGAGCCGGGCTCCCAGTTGCACCATGTAGTCACGCTTACTGTCCATAGCCTCTTTCGCCAGCATGTTGGGTTGTGCCTGGGCATAACCAAAGTTGCCCTCTCTGGGCAGCAGCAGCGGCGAGCGGGAGCCGATTTTAACCCCCTTCTTTTCCAGATGATCGCGCCATCCTTCATCAAGTCCCGTCATGTAGGGCTGGACCTGGCCGCAGAACCACACGCTGTCTTCGTAATCAGCACTGTTCCGGAAGTGACCATGGTTTATCTCCACCAGCGCGGCGAGTGGTGAGTCGTCGATAGTCGGATCGTTGTTCTGCGCGCCGACGAAGGTAAACGGGATTTCGTCCCAGCTGTCTTTGCCTTTGGGCTTCGGCTGGTATTCACTGGTAACAGCGTATGTAGCGGAACCGGCATCCGCGCTGCGGCGCCACACCCGGCAGATGAACCGCCCCTCTTCAAGCGCAAGCTCGCGATACTGGACCTCATCCTTGAACGCGTAGCCATCCTCCTGCTCCACACATTCCCTCAACACCACCAGCACCAACTGATCGCGTCCGTTGATGCGCTTCGTGCGCCAGTTGATGATGTTCTCGGCCAGATAGCGCAGGATAATGGCCTGCCCACTACCCTCAGCGTAATCGACATAAAGCCCGTCACGTGCCACCTCCAGCACGTTCTCGGTCACCAGCTGCGACTGCTGGTAAATGCTGGTGCCAGCGCCGTCGGCGTTTTTCAGCAGATAGCTCAGTTTCTCCGGCGCGGAAAAGGTCGGATCCTTTCGAAAGGCCAGCCCGAGGAGGCCTATCTTGGTATTACCAGTAATCGCATAGAAGACCGCCCGCTGCAGGTAGTCTTCGTTGCGCTTGCGGTTGCGCATGCTCTTGTCTGTGGAGTCAAGCAAAGGCAGATAGTTGTTGCCCGGTTCTTTTACCGCCTCTGCCCCTTTGCAAAAGTCCCTGATTTTCTTCCAGGCAGCACTGGCCGCCCGGTGCTCAGGACGAACCCAGGTGATGTCGTTATTAGCCATATCAGAAGGTGGTATCCATAGTGATTGAGTATGCAGGTTTGACGATGGGGTAATCCTTAACAATGAAATACCCGCCACCATCGTTGGGGTGATCGTTATCTGCCTTTTTGTCCGGCTCGCCGTTTTTATCCCATACCTGCTGCTCAAGACTTTCCGTATAGACCGGGCAGCGCTGGACATTAACCAGATAACGCCGTTCGCCCAGCGCATTACAGAACATGGCGTTCATCGAGTTGATACGATCTTTCACCGGCGGGTTGGAAGCGTTAACAATGACGCTGAACCCCGCTTCTCTAAGCTGGGCAATATCGGTCAGGCTGGCGCAGTTGGATTTGCGGCTGTCGCCGGAGGCATCCGGATATATGTAGATCTGGCGGCTGGCAACGTAGCGGCCGCCCTCATAGCGCCAGAACTCTTCCTGAATGCGTTTGATCATTGCTGGAGTGTCATAGACCTTCACCAACTCCCGCACCGCGCGCGGCAACCCTTCACGCTTCACATGAACGATTGCTGCCATCTTACCGACGTTGAAGTCCATGCCGATAAACAGCGGCTCGCCCGGCTGCTCTTCATCTGTGCAGTTGTTCAGCCTGCGATCGAACTGGTGGTAAATGGTGCCGCTTGTCAGGTTAGTGAAATGCCCGCGCAAGTAGGCTTTTATCAGCTCTGGTGGATAGCTCGCCAGCAGCGAGGGAATATAGTCATCAGGCAGGTTCGCTTCATTATCAAACGTGGAAGCCTGCACAAGTCCGTACAGGGTTGCCAGCTCAGGCTTATCGCGCACTGCCTTAACGAACTGCTGATAAACGAACTTATACCCTTCTGGTGTGGTGGTAACGTCAATGCCGTTACGCAGTCCAGCGACCTTATAGCGCATACGGGCGATGATTTTCCGCCATGCCTGCTGCGCTTTGAGGGCGGGCATCACGTCGAGCTCATCCACCAGCGCGTTGCCGATTTTAAAGCCGACAATCGTGGCCGGTTTCTCCATTGAGCGGCAGATGGTGGTGCCGCGGTACTGCCTTCCAGCGTAGAAATGGACTTCTTTGTTGCTCTCGTTGATCTGGACCTTAAGGCCCCAGTCGAACGCCACCTCCTCCACTGTCGGATAGAAGATGTCCCGGATTTGCGGATAGGTCGGAGCGAAGTAGCCCTGGTTGATTTTGGGATGTTCCCACATCCCCTTGCAGATGCCGCCACAGCCCACCCATGTTTTACCGGAGCCGAAGCCTGCCACATAGGCTTTGAATTTATGCGACATCGCCAGAAATCGCGCCTGCGGTACGTTAAGGGTCGGCGATATCCCCGTCATCGTCTTTCCTTACGCGAGCATCCGCGACGTTAATGTTAATAGCCACGGGTATCGGTACCTCATCTTCCGGATCTGCTGCCAGCTCTTTGCGGAGTCTTTCCACTTCCAGCTGGCGACGTTCGATTTCGATCTGCTGCAGCTGTTGCGCAAACTCGCTATCCGCCAGGTCAAGCCGCTTCATCACGGCTTCATACATCCGTTCACGGCTAATGGCGGTGATCTCAACCCCGTTCTTACCGAGCTTGATGCCGGAATACGCCAGACGGGAAACAGGCGGCAGCTTACGGGTATCAGCGAAATACGGCTGGCCGATGCCGTCACCATTACAGCGAGGGCATGCCGGATTAGGTTCCTGGTTGTGGTCATAGCCATAGCCGCCGACGTCTACCGGATCTTTACCCTTTTTCTCGATCGCTTTAAGCCGATGCTCTTCAAACTCCACCATATCGCGCCATTGATAGTTATGGCCAAAGCCATGACAGTAGCGGCAGGCACCACGGCGGTATTGCGAGAGCTCGTTAGCGTCAAAAGTAGCGAGCTGCCACATCTGCGCCAGCACCTCATCAGCACTGGCAAGCGTTCGCATCAAGGAGGCCTTTTGCTGTTTCTCAATAGCAACGGCGACTGAAGTTTTCTGAAGGAGTTGATAACCAATTTGCTCAGCGGTCTTTGCACTGTACCCGGCACGTATGGCGGCCTGGGTGGCGTTGCGGTCTTTCAGGTATTCCGCCACAAAGATTCGCTGCTGCGCTGTCAATCCGTCGTTTTCCACCAGTGCATTAACGTCTATTTCTTTCTGCGCATTGCGCACTTTTTTCTGCGCAGTTTTTTGCGCAATTTGCGCAGTTGGTTTTTTGATGTGTCGACGTGCAGTAGCGTAGTTCAGTCCCTGCGCTTCACACCAATCCTTCGGTGATACGCCAGTTGCGGCATGATCGGACAGGAACCACTGCTGAAGCTCGCCCCAGTCCGGTTTCGCCATTAGTTACTCCAATAAAAAAAGCCACCAGCGGACGCCAGTGGCTTGATCGAATTCAAATTTACTGTCCCGAGACGACCTTACTCTTTCATATCAAGGAATTGATCATCAACAAGTTTTCTACAACGCCCAATAACTTCCTCAACGTCTAAGGCTTTGCTAAATCTAAACTTATTGCGGAACTGCTCCCATTTACCGAGTGGATCCTTACGTGATATATCGGCATGGAAAAGAGCCTTTTCATTCTGGTAAATCTCGAATTTGAAATCCCCTGAAACAGCATTTGAAATTGTTATGGTTTTGATCAGCGTGCTAAATGGCATGGAGACCTCAATAAAATTAATGAAGCTTTAAACATAGCAGTTCTGAGGCTAGTTCAAAAATCCAAGCGATTGAACCGAAGTGATTACGAGGTATTTCTCCTCAATACCGAGTGCTTTTGCCATGTCTGCCACATAGTCAGCAAGATCAACATCAATGATGTCAGGATCGTCAGTGCTCATGAAGCGTGAGCCCTTCTGCATCAGTTGCCAGTCGCGTGTGTATGCTTCCCAGACAATGAAGAACGTCATAGTTGCCTCCGTATTCATTTCGGAAAGTATAGGAGGCTGAACAAATTACAGGCAGTGCTTGAGCAGTTAAATCTGCTGATGCAGTAGGATTCTTCCTGATACTCACCGCTTACGCTTGTTGTTTGGGAATTGTGTGCAACAGTTAAATCTCCTCAATGTGGCTCCTACCCACACCAGGGGAAGCTCAGGGATGAGCACGTCGTAGCAATGACAAGTATCTCTTCAAATCAAGCATGCATTATTGCAGCCCTCACCTGGAGGGCTTTTTTTTACGCAAACAAGCCGTCAAACCGACACAAATCAAAAAAGTAAATAAGAAACCTGCTGATTTGACTTAGGTTATACATCTATTTATCCACTTTGCACTATGCTTCGTTTGTTATACGTAACGAGCGACCATTTGGTCTCCCTTCCGAAGTGTCGGATTTCATTTCGGAGGGGACATTTTTTCCAACACACCAGCAGCATGTTGCCTGCTCTCTTCAATCTGCCGGATGGCAGCGCGATCGATATTGCATTGCCCCACCAGCCCGTATAACTGCGCACTGAGCTGAACGCTGTCACCGAATGTCATTCCGTCCGGCGGCTCAGGTGCATCAATGCGGGAGGTCAGCTCTGCCGGCAGGCTGATTTGCGGCTGGCTTATTGTCCGGTACTCCACCCGCGGCTTTTGCTGCGGCGCGCAGCCGGTCAGCAGCATTATCAGGCACGCGAGACTGGGCACACTTATCAGCTTCGAGGTATTGCTTAATTTCATTCTGTAGCTTCCGGTTCTGCTGTGCGGTTACAGCGCGCTGTTCAGTGACCTGAGACATCACCTGGTTCTGCTGCCTGACGGCTGTGACCAGCTCACCCACGCTGGCGGCTAGTCCGTCATTTTTCGATCGCAGATCGTTAATCTGGTCGTCTTTGCTGTTCGCCAGCTTTTCCAGCCGTTCATTAGTGGCTGTTAGCTGGGCGTTACGGGCATTCAGTCCCCATAGCGCAATGCAAATCAGTCCGATAACGATGATGTGTGAGTAGTTCTTGATGAGGTTAATCGGGTTCATGTCAGAAACACCTCTCTTTCACGCTGGCGGCGCGGCAGGAGAATATCCGGATCGTTACCGGAGCGTTTCCACTTCAGGAAAGCATCGGCCGCGCCGAGATATTCATGGGCATTAAGCCGCTTGAGTACAGTGGAATCTTCAAAGGCAGTTTTGCCGATATTGAAGACCAGGCTGCAAAGCGCGTGATACTGATTCTGGGTAAGCGGTACCTTAACGCTGGCGTTAATAGCTTTCTCAACCCAGGCGATATCAGCCAGGAGCAACTCGGTTGATTTCTCTTTGCTTATTGTCAGCTCTGGAGTGATGGCCCGGCCATCCACCGGACCGGTATGACCGACGCCGATCGTCAAAACGCCTTTAGTGTCGCGATACGCTTTCAGGCGCTCGCCTTCTTCGCGCTTAATCAGTGCAATACCGTCAGGACTGATTTTCACTGTTATCTCCCGTTCTGCGGCTGATCCACCCGCGCAGCTTCTCACTTATGTAGTCATTGCCGACATACCCGATGTAAACCGCAAACACCTGAGCGGCTGTATCTGGGACGTTCCAGTTAAGAACTCCACCGACCACTTGAAGCGTCGGCGCGGCGAAGAATGCCAGCGCGCTGCACGATACGGCGTCAAGAACACGCTTACTCCATGAGGACTGTGCATAGGCGCTGCGCAGCAAAGAAAACATGCCCGCCACGCCCGCATATCCCCATTCTGTTTTGTGGCTGTATAACCAGGCGATAAGACCTGCCCAGAAACCAGCGTCTTTGTCCGGCATACGTTTCATCTCCACCTCCGCCTGTAAAGGGTCGGTGCTGTGTGATTTAAAGAGTCAGGAGCCAGGGTTGCATCCGACAATGTGGCCTTGATAGTTTTCCTGTGGACTGAAATGAAGCAAGCCGCCAGATGGCAGCCTTTAAAAATTCTAATTAGAGGGTTTATTACGCTTTCTGCGACGGCCACGCCTGATGCGCTCCAGGCGGTACTTGAAGATAAATTTTATTTAAGAACTGGCAAAAAAATCTATAAATTTAATTCTTTCTTAAAATAAAAGCTTTCATAAGGTAAAGCGTGTATGCTTGAAAATCGTTGTTACTTCATGCAAGACTCACCCACCCTGAAACGTACTGATAAAAAACAACTTTTCCCTAGGTTCCGTCGAATAATCATTTACTAAGGAACCTTTATCAAAAATACTGACGCCATAGTAGGCGAAGCAATTTTGCGCTTTATAAATTCTCAGTCTCGGGAAGAGTTTAGCAGAGATGAACTTATCAAAACGCTTAAAGAAATGTTCGTGGAAAAATATGAAAACAGTCTTTCAATTTCAGAAATTAATGATTATGAATCGGCATTGAAATCAATAATTTTTAAGAAATATGAAGATAAATAGTTATGTTATCAGATGCAAAACCGAATATTTCAAGCAATAAAAAACCCCGCCGAAGCGAGGTTTAAACTTTCTTTTCGTACAGGCGCTATATGCCACGATTTGAAGAATACCAGACAAGTTCGGACAAAATCAAGCTTTATGTAGTTAAAATGCTAAATTTTGTTCTCTTCTTCGTTAAAGCTGGTTGCATTCTGAAATTCTTTTTCAGCTTTGGCCTCTTCCTGCTGACAAATCCCCACCAGCGACTCAAGAAATGGCTTCCAGTTGCGAGTCCATGTCCTGACATGCAAATCTGGCAAGCGCCGGATAATAGTCTTGTGCGCAGCCGTAGATGGTACTGAAGAGAAGCCATTGCCGGAGCATCGCTCACAGGTTTTGAATACCGGCGCGCCCCGCTCTTTCGTTGCCACGCGATCAAGTACTTCCCCTTTCCCGCCACAGCGGCAACGCGCAGGAATGATGCCCTTACCTCCACAGGCTGTGCATGCATGTTTTACCAGCTCATTTTTAATCTTCGCGGCAACCAGCTCCACACAGTCAGCATTGAAGATGCCAGGGTGTTTGATCACATCCTCGCGCCTGAGAATAAAGCCCGTCCCGCTGCACGTGGTGCAGGTGCTGCTGCTGGCTGCCGAACGGGCATACTCAGCAAAGGCAAACTGCGCCAACACCTGCATGCACCAGCCAAATTCGCCCCCAGCTGCTTTACGCACATTCTTCGGCGCAACATTAGTTGCGTGCCGTACCAGCGCCTTTACTGCGATTTGCTCATCTGTTTTGCTGATCCCGGCCTTTCCAAAGAAAGCAGCAAGACCGAAGCGCGCGCGGCTGCTGGTGGTGCCAATCGCGGCCATTACATCTGTACCGGTCAGCCTGTCAGGAGAGGTGCCTTTAACGCTGTCGCTGATATTCATCCCCTGAGGGCTGAAGTGTTTTAGTGAAGATTCAAGTTTCATGCAGCCTCCTGCTGTTTCAATACTCGAAGATCTGCCCTGGCCTTGGCGCGGATGCCGTCCAGTTCTTCCCGGGTGTATCGGTGGGTTTCATTGTTGGACTCGAGCGCCAGCACGCGCTCTTCGCCGATCAGTTCGACAAGAGCGGCGCGGTATGCCTCGATGTTGCCTGATTTGTGGACGTTGCAGGCGGAGCACTGGAGCCATATATTGTCCGGATTAAACCGAAGTTGCGGTGCGGCGGCCGTGGTGCGGTAATGCCCGGCATGCCAGGCAAAAGCGGTTTTGGTACCGCAAGAGATGCATCCGTGCCCGGCGGTCAGCAGCATTTCGCGCCGCCAGTCATTGAATGCACGCTGAGTCATCTGCACCCAGTGACGGATCGGCTTCAGCTCCTTACGACGTGCCGCGCGCCGCTGACGGCCAGCCTTCTCTTCAGCGCGCAGCCGCTGTAGTTCCTTCTGCTTAGCGGCATCACGGGCTTTTGCTGTCTGTTCTTTGCCGATGGCGCTGGCGCACTCGAAGCTGCAAACCACCTGCCCTTCGCGGACCGGGTTGAACCACTGGCGACAGCTCAGGTTTGCGCATTTACGACGTAGTCTCTTAGCCATATTCAACCCCACGCCTTGCTTTGCCATACCCGGCTCGGGCGCGGCGGATGATTGCCCTCCGGCAGCTGGGCGCTGACGGTCCAGGTGACGAGATCACGGTTGAGGCTGCGCTCGACCTTAACGCCGCGGCGGCGGTATTGCGCCAGCAGTTCTTCTGCCTGCTCCGAGGTGCATTCCATGTGATAGAACCAAGTCTCTTTCATCGGCTCAGCCCCCGAAGCTCAGCAGCTGTGCGGCAGCGTTCTCAGCCTCGCGCTGGTCTCTGAATGCCCTGGACAGGATCCAGCGCCACAGAACATCGAGCGCAGCTTTGTAGAGCTGCTGAAACTCGGATTCGTCCATATTGGCGAAGGCGATGCTGCGGGGATGTTTCCGGAGGGTTCCGTCAGGCAGTTGGATGGCGTCATAGTGCCCGGACTCGATAGTCACCCAGGCACGATAGGCGTCGAAGGATTTGCAGGCGCTAATGCTGCCCGTGCGCTTATCGGCGATACGAACTAGGTACTGCTCTGCAGCATCTAAAAGCGCGGTTTCGCTCCCACCGAACGATGCCAGGTATTTGGCATAGCCGGTAACCAGCCTGCGTTCATTTAAGGATATCGCCCCGCCAGTAGGCTCCCAGTATTCGAAGCCGAGATTCAGCAAAGCGAAGAAACGACGGTGAAAGGCCGGGTTGCGGACTTGTTTGAAATCGGCCACCAGCACGGCGCCGAGCTTACATTTTGATTGCAGAAAATCGCTGGTCTCCGGCGTGGCGGGGATCAGGATATTGGAAGAATGCTTAATGAGTTGTAACTGCGCCATGGGATTCTCCGTGGCGCATCAGGTCAACGGGTGTTCAGTCCGTTGATATCATAATATCAGAGGGTTGTTCGAGGCGGTAGCCGAGGCGGCGAAGAAAACGTGTTCCGGACGACAGATTGAAAACACTTTCATCCTCCATCAAAGGGCGACATGAAAACATGCCATTTTTGATGTAGACGAGGTTGCGGCTTTCGAGCGGCATTGACCCCATAAGCTTACCGTCTGAACGCCTGACAATATCGTACCAGTCGCCTTGGCCCTGACTTTTTTTCACAAAAACCCCCTTCTTTGTTATCAACAGATACGTCCTCTCGGCGAGGAGAAATCCATTCCATAAAGCCAAAATAACAAATCGCGCAAATTTCCTAATAGGTTCGCCGGAAGAAAAATGAAAATTTTTTCTGGCGTGATATAACCTTACATTAAATTACTGTATGAATAAACAGTGCTTATGATTTTGGCTCAAATGTGCACAACAAAGACATTTTAAAGAAATGAACTTATGTCTTTGATTTAAATGTTTATTCTTGGAAAAAGCGCTTAAGGAGCGATCGTTTCTATTGGATAGATGCCAGCGTCAAAAATGTTGATTGTTAATACCGGATCGGCAATCACTCGTCATACTGTTGGACGCTTATGTCGACGTATGTAGTGTGGGCCGTGTCTTATTTTGCTGCATGAAGCAGGTAGTTTGTTGTTACTATGCGCCTATTAATTAATCGAACTAATAGAACGATTAGACCCTATCGGTCGGTAATAACGACCATATTTAAGTCACCCTGCCGCCGCGTATAAAAGGCCTCCGGAGAGGCCCCTCCTGTCGACATGAGAATCCCCATATCGCTTGTATTGTAATTCTAATTAGGCCGCCCTCCCCCCTGCCAGACACATTTCCGGCTGATTAGCGCGTAACAGCGCCTCAGCGAACGTCGGCGGCACTGCGTTACCGCAGTGCGCAACCTATTTGTCTTTTGGCGTGGCGAGTGTCCATGTAGTCGCGGTCGATGATGTACAAATCCTATAAGCCCTGATCACGATAAAGTTCCACAGGCGGCAGTATGCGCATCCAGATGTTAACAAGATTAAAATCTTCATCTGTAAATTTTCACCAGCACGTCGTAGTCCTGCCGCAGGTTGTCATTTATTCGGTCAGGCAACCAAGTTAGTGAACGATATTATGTGAATAATATCGTTCACTATTTGGCCGGGGCTTTACGGTCAAAGAGCAGCTCCATTCTTGCCAAGTGCATAAACTCCGTAGCTATAAAACAGGTTGGATATCTGTATGTTCTGTGGGGCCACGTAAATTTCGTCTCCCTGTATTATGCCTGTGAGATAATATTCATCATCTTCCAGATGGAATACAAATCCAGAGCTAGGTTGCCCAGACACTTTAACCTTAAAACCAAAATGGTCACCGTCATCAACTTTTGAGATGCTTTTAAATCCGTCGAGCTCATACATCATGGCAAGATACTGTCCAAGAGTTGAAAACTTGCGATACGGTGCGCCCGCCTGAACTGTGAAATAAAGCCAAGAAGACAGCTCTCTTTCAGAGAAGCCTAATGAAGCAACCTGCTGTGCATGCCGGGCATAAATTTCTTGTACTACCTGGTCTGGACTCTTGCTGTGTGACTCATCGTACTCTTGCTTTTGAATTGACTGAATTGCAGACGAAGTACTGACGCATTCGAAAGGCCCAGTTGTTCTATCAAGAATAAACTCGCAAATTTCATCGTTTCTCTGAATATAAGCACTCCGCAAGCATTGTGCATCAGAACATTTTTCTTTTTCTTTAAACCATAAAACCTGCTGTCTACGACCTTCATTGATAGTTTCTTTATCAGCTGTAGCTCGCAGCATGAGTTGATAATTCTTTCCCAGAACTTCATCAAGTTTATTTAGTTCATAATTTGAGCAGACAATGTTTTCTGAAACAGAGGTGGCTTTTTGGCAATCAAACGAAGCAGCGTTAATAGATGAAGCAAAGATAATGGCAAATAAAAAAATAAACTTTGAAAACATGATAATCCCCTAATGCAATATGCCTTACCCGGCATCGGCAAGCAGGGGATTTTCTTTAGCTACATTAACTTAACCAACCAATTTTAGTAGGGGGGAAACTGCAGAGCTTAATTGTTTATTCTGTCATGGGTTATTTCTAAAAGATGCATGGTTGCCACTGTACATGTCGAGGATTAATACGTTATCTGACGATGGCAATTTTGCTGGCTGTTTTTTCATAATCCGCTGTGTCTGCTTCTTCCCGCCGTTGAGAATGGCGCGCACCATTTTGCCACCGAATATCATGCCTCGCTCAGTCATTCCAGGCCTCCAGCTCGTTCTGAATTTCTTCGTCGATCTCCTCGTTGCTGGCCTCTTCATTGAGGTAGCTCTGTGCTTCTTTTTGATACTGCTCACGACGATTGCTGTCGTACCAGAGCGAGAACTCTGGAGACCAGCCACGGTCATCGCCGTTTTCAGCAAAAAATCATGCATTGCGTTGTTATAAGCCAGGTTCTCTATCATGCAGTCAGCAGTTATTAGAGCGCATTCGCGGATGTAACAGCGCAGGTGGTGCTTACGCCAACAGGGGCTTAGTTTCGAATCGCAACGGCCTTTGAACTCAACTTCCCAACGGCGGATGCAGCGTGCTTTAAGTGACTTGCTCATAGGGCTGCTCCTTTGCGAATTAATGCATCATGAAGAGCCTTTGCCCCTACTTGTCGTTGAGCAGCAACTTCGTAGCTAATACCGTTCGACTCCATGATGCAGTCCCTGTCGAGATATTCAGAGCATTCATCCAGCACCTTGGTGATATCTTGCTGCTGCAGGGCAGCCAGCGCATCACGCTGTTTAGCCGTTTCGCGCAGTACAGCCGTTGTGCAGTCTAGCCGTTCGGCCAAGCGAGACATCATTTTGGCGATGTCGATGATCGGCGTGTCGCTGCTCAGCGCCTTCGCAAACTCATGGCCAACCGCGATCAGCTCTTTGTTGTTAAGGGATTCACTCATGCCCGCGCACTCCCAAAAATTTTATGAATTTCGTAGCCCTGCCAGTTCTGGCGGCAGACATCGGCGGCGGATGGCGCTGCTGGTATCCGCGGCTTTGGCCGCTTGATTTTTTCCTGCCAGCGCTGCACCAGCTGGTATTCCGGATGCTTCGGTTTGCCGATATTTTTGACGATCCCGGCCATACCCAGCCGCTTGAGACGGTCGTAGGCCTCACGGATGTCGCAGCCGAGCAGCTTACGGATCTGGCGGGGCGTTGCCGGTCCGTTTGTCTCGATGAACTCCACGATGGCCTTTTGCTTTGATTTTAAGCGGTTGCACACGGTCAAACCCTCCCCTGCGCCTGGCGGCGCTTGTACTCGGCCATCAGCATTTCTGCGGGTGTCGGCCCCCGGTCCTGGTTCGGTGCTGCCAGTGCACGGCGGACCGGCGGGATCGGCTTACCTTCAGCAACACGCTTTTCCCAGTGCGCCAGCAGATGCCCGGCTTCACTGAGCAGCTCTTTCTCATTCATCTGGCGATCAACACCCCGGCGGCGCAGCTCTAGGCAAACGTGATACAGCAGCGGCTGTGGCCACGGGTATTGCTCACTGGTGGGGTATTTGAAAACGAGCTTCCGCCACTTCCAAAATTCGGTCATGACATCCGCCGGACTCACGCCGAGCAGCCCCTTGCCCTCACGGCACCAGGCGACGAACTGCCCTGGCGAAGGCAGGAATGGGCGTTCCTGACGGCGCACCATGCGCATGCCGGCCTCTACCTGCTCCATGCTGGTGATCCCGTTTTCTTTGAAGGCCAGCACCCACTGACGGCGGATCTCATTCACATCCTCTTGGCTGCGATTAACCAGGCTTGCCGGGAACGCAGCTGCCAGCTGTACGAATAGCCCGTTGATAATCTGCGCCACCTGCTGCATTTGTTCGCGTTCGGTGTACTGCTCAGGTAGGTTGTGCGCCACACGGCGAGCCTGTTCCCGGTCAAAATTGCGAATGCTCTCGGCAAGGTTTTTCATTCCAGCACCCCGTCAATCCAGTCGGTGTTATGCAGGTCAATGCCGCCCCGGGATGACTTTGCCGTTCCGGTTGCACGCAGCCGTTTGGTAGTGAGCTGATCCCACTGCTTGCGCAGACTGGAAGGGCTCAGGATGTTGTCTTTCCAGAACTCGTCCCTGTTGGCCCACTGGAACAGGTCGCAGATATCGTAGTGCGTGCGCTTGTCCTGGACACGCATCAGCCTGATGGTGTTTGCCCATTCAGCCCAGTTGGGTTCAGATAGCGATGCGTTGACGGTGAGAAGCCTGTCGTAAATCCAGTGTGCGGCCTTGAGATCATCAGCGGATCCCCATGATTTACCGGCCGGGGTGTATATCCCATCGGCGGCTTCTGGATGGCGTGAGAGAAACTTTTGAGTTTTCTGGTTTCGGGATTCGTCAGAATTCCGAGACGAGGATCTTTTAATATTGTTCTTGTTATAGTCTTGGGTGTCTACCGTTTCCGGGAAGGTTTTTCCCGTTTTCAGTAACACATTTCCCGATTTCGGGAAGACTTTTCCCGTTTTCGGTTTGTCTAAAATCCAGGCGGAAAGGTCAGTATTTATACCAACTATTTTCATCACGCCCTGCTTTTGACTAAAGATAATTTTGCGTACTGCGAGCGATTTGAGCGCATCAGAAACGTGGGAATCACTCAGCCCAGTAAGCTCGGCGATCACCGTGTTCGTAACGCGGTCCTGTTTCTTGTTCCAGCCGTAGGTAAGCCAGATCACCGCCTCAAAACACTGCCATTCCCGGCCTGACATTCTCAGACGTGGCTTGAGCTGTTGGATCTCGTTAGCGACCTTGGTATACCCGTTCGACAGGTCGGCCATACGACCTCCCGGTTGTTCGGTTCTGTTGGGGAAATTGAAAATTTCAGCTGTGTTTGACATACTTAGCTCCGCAATTACACTCCGTTTTTGCACCTGAAAGTCGGTTCTGTTCGTGCAGACCGGCTTTCGCCTTTTCAAGAGTATTCACATTGCCCCCAGCATGGTTGTCACCATCGCCAGCAGCGGCGCAGTAAGGTCAGGATCGACTCTGAACATTTCGAAAATCCCCTCGCCTAACTCCTTCAGCTTTTCCTTCTTCGGTGCATCGAGCATCAGAGCTTGCTTCGCCTCACTCACTTCCTTTTCCAACCTGGCCATGCGGTAGGCAAACGAGTCATTTTTAACGACACGGTCGCGGTATCGAAGCGGTAAGACAGACATGATCGCGGGCACGAGTTGTTCGACGTTCTTTCGGTACGAAGCGGAGTCTTCTTTGTTGTCGAGCCAGCGGAACAGCTTCACGTTCCAGACATCGGCCTGGCCTGAGAAATCCACACCATCAAGTTGAAGTTTTTCCGCCGCTTCTTGGATTTGAAGCGCAACAGCTACGCGCCCTTCTGCCGCTGCCCACGCCCGGACTGCAGAACAAATATCTCGATGATCAATATCCCGCTCTGCCGATTCGGTTTGATGACATGGGAATATCAGTGGATTAGAGCAAGCTCTGCTACTCTGTTGAAATGAAAAAGTTTGCATTATTAAGGCTCCTGTTTAGGTAAACCATCAGTGGGATTTGGGTAGAGATCTGGGCGTAGTTCGTGGGGTGTTACACCTGTAGCTGTATAAATTTGCAAAACACGATCGGCGGGAACCACACCTTGGTAACGGTTTTTCCATCGGCTAACCGACATTGGCTTAATCCCAAGCATACTGGCGAGATTTGTTGCAGTACCTGCTGACTCTATTGCTTTTTTTAACCCGTTCATCGTCGTCTCCTATTAGATTGCACATGAAATTAAGCCTTAGACTTAACTTCAAGTCAAGTCCAGGACTCATTTTCAAGTTTAAGCAAAAGGCTTATTCTTTTATCCATGAAAGAGAAAAACGTACTTAATCCGACACTTGTCGATCGCCTTTCCGAGCTGAATGGTCGGGGCATTACTAAATCCGATATGGCCAGGATAGCTGGGGTAACGCCACAATCAGTTAATGGCTGGTTTAAGAAAGGAGTGATTAGCAAGAAATCCGCTCTTGCTGTTGCTGACGCAGCGGGTGTTTCCGTGCCGTGGTTGCTCGGTGAGGATGTCGGCGAGAAGGATGGTCTGAAAGCTGATGAACAGCGTTTGCTGGAGCTCTATCGTCAACTGCCGGAGGAAGAACGAGAGAATATGCTACGCATCTTCTCGCTTCGCCTGAAGGAACTTGATGAGCTTTATGAAAAGTATATGAAGGGGCGTATCCGACCCCAGAAGGATTAAGTTTTATAGATTTTACGGAGTTAGTATTTTTTCTCGATTCACGAAGACTGTTATCACCGCAATTTATTCTGGGATTAAATAAAAATATTATAGAGGACAATATGGCAATTTCTAAAGAAATGAGGAAGTTGATTAACAAGTGGAAAACGGGTAACTCATGGCCTAAACGTCTTGAATGGATTGAAATTCAAGGGATACGTGGCTGGTCAGGTCAGAGGGTTGACGTGCAATTCCCTATTGTTGCTCTAGTCGGTGAAAATGGATCTGGTAAAAGCACGGTGTTGCAATGTGCAGCCTCAGTTTACAAAGATGTTAAAAAAAGATATGCCTCCTATTATTTCCCAGATACTCCCTTCGAAAAAATTGAAAATGCTTATATCCGATTTTCATATAAAGAAGGAGCTAACTCATTCGTTAAATCTATTAGAAAGCAGACCACGAGATGGCGAGGAAACCCTGAACGGCCTGATAGAAGAGTTGAATATGTTGACCTCAGCAGGTTACAACCAGTAAACGCCAGACTAGGCTATTCCAAACTTTTAAAAAGCGGTGTAACTGAAGGCGCTCATGATGCGTTTGATCAACAAAAGCTTGATAGACTCAATAACATTATGGGGAAGTCTTATGTCTCAGCAGGGCTTTCGATAACTAATTCTGATGCAAAAAGGCCTATCACTGTAGTATCAAATGGCGAAGCAAGATACTCTGGTTTTCACCAAGGGGCCGGAGAGATTACTGCCGCCGAACTTTTAGCAGCTGATTATCCAAAGTACGGAATCGTGTTAATTGATGAAATTGAAACGTCCCTTCATCCAAGAGCACAACGCCGGTTAATGCGTGACTTGGCACACGTGGCCCGGGAAAGAGAATTACAGATTATTATAACAACACACTCCCCATATATTCTTTCCGAGCTTCCTCCTGAAGCTAGAATATATTTGATGAATGGTGTCGAAGGTCGGACAGTGGTAACAGGTGTTAGTCCCGATTTTGCAATGACTAAAATGGATGAAGAAAATCACCCTGAGTGTGATGTCTATGTTGAAGATGTTGTTGCAGCAACATTAGTATCAGAAATTATCGCGTCCTCGCAAGAAAGGGAGCTTCTTTCTAGAGTAAAAATCATACCATTTGGTAGTGCATCAGTTGGCATGGCCCTAGGTCAAATGGCGGCCAATAAAAGGTTCCCTCGCTCTTCAGTGGTATTTTTAGATGGTGATCAGTCTCAAGCGATAGGATGCAAGATATTGCCTGGCGATGACGCACCAGAGATCGTTGTTTTTGAGGCACTCCAAGATATTGGTTGGCCCGGTATATCAGAAAAAATCAGTAGAAAACCGTCAGAATCAATTGATGCACTGAACAATGCAATGACCAACTCAGATCACCACGATTGGATTGATTATGCTGCAAACACGCTAAATATCGGCGGTGAAATTCTATGGCATGCATTATGTACATCATGGGCTATTAACTGTCTTAATGATCAATCTAGAGACGTTGTAGTCCAGTCGATTATCGACGCAATTGAAGAATGACCGGGTAGACCCGGCACACCTTGGGCTACAGTGCCACTAAACAAGTACATCCAGAGTCTAACCCGGCCTTCGCGCCGGGTTTTTTGTATTCCTAAATCGCCAGCTTTAACCACAGACAATGATTTCCCCATCGTGAACATCTCGATCCCGACCAAGCGTAGGGATTTTCATTCCTTAAAATTACAGCACTCATCACGATTAAGCCTAGAACTTAAACCCTGATTTAGCCCAAAGCTTGACACGCATTAAGCCCAAGGCTTAATATGCTATTACCAAGACGCACTACGAACCACCAAGGCAGGACGCCCACGAAGTAGCCGCCGACGGCATATGAAGAGTCGGATGAGGTGGAGAGATTAACGCGCATCAGGTGTAAACGTTCCGCTGGCCGGCGATAAGGCAAACGAGGGTGAGAATGATTGATTTCGCACGCAAACCAGGACGGCAGCAAGCCGTAAAGCTGAACTTCTTCGAGGTGATTCTTCGCCGCCTGTGCTATCTGCTGGCGCAAAAGGGGAATCCAGATGTGTAACTCAACAAAATGCGGGTACTGCGGCAAGCCGGTTGAACCGGAGGAAGAAGTTAAAAGTACCCTTCTCTATCGCAACGGCTCACAGCTGGCGCGCAAAGAAAAAGAATACTGCTCTGAACGTTGTGCTTCGTACGACCAGATGGCCCACGAGGCATAACGTAAAAGCCGCGCAAGGCGGCCCGTACGTCCGGTGCTCCCGACCAAAGTTACACCGGAAAACTACTTAAAAAACCAAAGTTCACCCAATGGGCGCTATCTCTGGCCCGGGGATCTTACATCCAAAAAAGAGGATCTCACATGGAATTTTTCCATCTGCTTAAAGCCAGTCAGAAGTCTGGAAAGAAAGATGCGGTGATTTGGTTCACTGCGAAAACTGCAGCGCGCGCAAACCTGCAACTGGATGTCGAGCTGGAAGACGCAGGCATCGAAACCGGCCGTGGTAAAGATTACGCCAAGCCGATCCGTACCGACATGCCTGTTGTTGGCGACCTGCCAGAAGAAGGCGTGATTGATTACACCTGGTGCGAGCGCTACGCCCTGGCCGAAGACGGCCGCACCTGGAATGTGATCCCGGGTGCCGCATCTCAGAGCGAAACCACTATCGCCCCGGACAGCGCCATCAGCGATGAGTATCAGCCGGCCGCGGCTATAACTGCCCCTGATACCGCAGATGTGGGCACAACCTCCCTGCTTGAAAATCGCACCCCGGCTGTCCGCTTCGCCGTCCATCTGCTGGGCGACAAATACCATTCGGAGATCAGCCAAGAACAGCAGATCGTCGCCAACGAATTGGCTTTGGATGAGGCAAATGTTTATTTCCAAAACCTGCTGCAGGCCAAAAATGAAGTTCCTGATATGAACGAACTCAGCCTTCACGCTGAGTGGAAACTGGTGCAGGCTGTCAAAGACGTTTTCCCGCAGGATAAAGAACACGAACCCGCGCTGCTGGCTGCTTTCATGTCGAGCTGGGTAAAAGCAGAAGTCAGCGACCGCGCCCAGCTTATTGAAGACTGGCTCAGCGGCAAACTGCCAGTCCCTGAACTCATCACCACCAGCGAACCTGGTGATGAGGTGCCTGTTTCCAATGCAGAAGATCAGCAGGATGCTACGCCCGAAGAGGTTGCCCAGGCCCACGTACAGGCATTTCGCGATAGGGACATTACCGAACTGCACGCTGTTCCTACGCTGTCGTTCCGTCACCGCCTCCTCGCGCAGTTTATTACCGAGAAGGAGTACGCGTACCACATTGACAATGAACAACTGAATACTGTGCGCCAGCTGGAAATGGACACTGATAACTCCTACGTGCAAAACCTGCTGCTGGCCGCCGAGAATGTCGAGGGGATGAAAAAGCTTCGTGACTTCGAGTTCTGGAGGCTTACCGATGCTGTTAAGCGCGTATTTCCTTCTGACAAAGCGACGCCTGATTTATCCCTGATGCTCCAGTTCATGAAGGCCTGGAAAACAACGGACTATATCGATCGCGGCCTGCTCGCTAAGGAATGGATTAACGGTAACCGGGTTTCAACCATTCAGCGCACCGATATCGACACGAACGCGGGCGGCGGCATCAAAACAGACCGTAATGCAGACTATGAGCATACGTTGGACACACTGGACATTGAGATCGCCTGCGCAACTCTGCCGATGGATTTTGATATCTACAATATCCCCGGCTCTATTCACCGCCGGGCTAAAGACATCGTTGCTGCAAAAGAAAGTCCCTGGAAGGAGTGGTCCGCAGCACTGCGTAAAACTGCAGGTATCCTGGATTACTCGCGCGCTGCAATTTTTGCGCTCATTCGTGAAGCATCGTCAGGCATAACACAGTTTCCGGATCGCATGACTGGCTATATCTGCGCGACGCTCAATGAATATAAGCATGATACACCTGAGGCCAGAATCCTTGCCGCTGCGCGTCAGATTGATAGCGCGGCCGTGGTTGCCGGAGTCATTCAGGGCACCGAGCCGTCACACCAGCGCGTCACCACCGCGCAGCCAGAAGTATCCAACCTCGGCGGCGGCAAGTTCTCCTTCGATGGTCTGCTGGGTGAAAAAGCAAACCCGGTCATCAATACCCCCTCAAACGAAGTCGCAAAACAGGAAGTGGAGATCGTTGGCAGTGTGCAGACGGAAGAGACTGACCCGAGCAAAGTCGAAGCTTGTAATGCGTTACCAGCAGTCGAAGTCGTTGATGAAGCTGCTGCGCAAACAGTTAGCGTAAGCCCGGCGGATAATCTCGCCGCTGCCACAACGGACCTGACGAGCAACGTTGCCGCCGATCTGGACCAGAATATCAATGCTCTTAGCCAGGATGAGCCGGAATTATCTCCAACCGAACCAGAAACGACAGAAATAGGACCGGTAGCGGATATTTCCGAGCCAGAGGCTGCAGCTAAGGAATGGCCAGCTTACTTCGAGCCAGGCCGTTATGAAGGTCTGCCGAACGACGTTTACCACGCCGCGAACGGCATCAGCAGCACGCAGGTGAAGGATGCCCGTGTCTCCCTGATGTATTTCGAAGCGCGCCATGTTTCCAAGACCATCCAGAAGGAGCGGTCGAAGGTTCTCGACATGGGCAATCTGGTGCATGCGCTTGCGCTGCAGCCGGAGACGCTGGCCGCCGAGTTCAGCATTGAGCCGGAGATCCCGGAAGGTGCACTCACCACCACGGCGACGATCCGCGAGTGCATTGACGAGTACAACGCCAGCCTGCCGCCGCAGCTGAGCGCTGATGATATCAAAGCGCTGCTGGAGGCCCATAACGCCACCCTGCCCGCGCCGCTGCCGCTTGGCGCAGCTGTAGACGAAACCGCAGAAAGCTATATGGCGCTGCCGGAAGAGTTCCAGCGCATCGAGTCTGATAAGAAGCAGACCGCTGCAGCTATGAAAGCCTGCATAAAAGAGTACAACGCCACCCTGCCCGCTCCGGTGAAAACCAGCGGCAGCCGTGACGCGCTGCTGGAGCAGCTGGCGATCGTCAATCCTGACCTGGTTGCGCAGGAGGCGCAGAAGCCCGCGCCGCTGAAAGTGGGCGGCACCAAAGTGGATCTGATTCAGGCGCTCAAGGCTGTCCGCCCGGATACCGTGTTCGCCGACGAATTGTTGGACGCATGGCGTGAGAACCCGGAAGGCAAGGTGCTGGTGACCCGCCAGCAGCTGGAAACCGCGCTGGCTATACAGAAAGCGCTGCATGCGCACCCGACCGCCGGAAAGCTGCTGCAGCATCCTGATCGCGCCGTTGAGACTAGCTATTTCGGCATCGACGAAGAGACCGGCCTTGAAATCCGTGTGCGCCCTGACCTTGAGCTGGACGTGGATGGCGTGCGCATCGGTGCCGACCTCAAAACGATTTCTATGTGGAACATCAAGCAGTCAGGTCTGCGGGCGAAGCTGCACCGTGAAATCATCGATCGCGATTACCACCTGAGCGCCGGTATGTACATGGAGACGGCAAGCCTCGACCAATTCTTCTGGATCTTCGTCAACAAGGACGAGGGATATCACTGGATTGCCATTGTTGAGGCTTCGCAGGAGCTGGTGGAGCTGGGCATCCTAGAGTACCGCGCCACGATGCGCGCCATTGCCAACGCATTCGATACCGGCGAGTGGCCAGCGCCGATCACCACCGACTACACCGACGAACTCACCGAGTACGATCTGCGCCGCCTTGAAGCGCTGCGCGCGGCTTAAGGAGAACAAGAATGCAGAACACAAACGTAGCAGTAGCCGACCAGAACGCTGTCATTAACTCAAACATCGCGCTGTTCGATTCACAGTACCTTAATGCCATCAGCACTTTCGCCCAGATTATGGCGCAGGGTGCGGCGACAGTACCGAAACACCTTCAGGGCAACCAGGCCGACTGTATGGCCGTTGCAATGCAGGCGGCGCAGTGGCAAATGAACCCTTTCGCCGTGGCGCAGAAAACCCATCTGATTAACGGCGTGCTGGGATATGAGGCCCAGCTGGTAAACGCAGTGATTTCACGCAGCGGCGTGCTGGCGAATCGCTTTGAGTATGAGTGGTACGGCCCATGGGAAAAAGTGGTCGGAAAATTTCACATCCGCAAAGGTGAAAAAGGCGAATACCGCGTTCCGGGCTGGACCATGGCGGACGAAGCAGGTATCGGCATTATCATCCGCGCAACGCTCAAAGGCGAAGATCACCCCCGTGAGCTGGATCTGCTGCTGGCTCAGGCCCGCACCCGTAATTCGACACTGTGGGCTGACGATCCCCGCCAGCAACTCGCCTATCTGGCAGTAAAACGCTGGGCGCGTCTGTTCTGTCCGGATGTGATCCTGGGCGTTTACACACCTGATGAGCTTGAAGATCGTCAGGAAAAAGAAATCAACCCAGCACCGCAGCAGCGCATAAGCGTTGCTGATATCCCGGCTGAATGGACAACTAACAGCGCGCAGGAGTCCGGTACCAATATTGATGGCATGGCCGACGAGTTCCGCGATCGCATTGAAGCAGCTCAATCCGTGGACCAGGCCAAAGCCGTGCGGGTTGATATTGAAGCAGCCAAAACTACTCTCGGTTCGGCGCTGTTCACTGAGCTGAAAAACAAAGCCGTACGGCGCTACTACCTGGTAGACGCCCGCAACAAGGTGGAAGCGGCGATCAACTCCCTGCCCCAGCCTGACGAACCGGATGCTGCAGAGCAGTTCACCAAAGCAGAGCAGGCACTGGCTGCTGCGAAGCGCCATCTGGGTGACGAGCTGTATGACCAGTTTGCCGTTACCCTGCTCGATATGAAGCCCGAATACGTGGCATGAGGGAGGCGGGAGGGTTGTCCCTCCCGGTAATGATATGAGCGAGAAACAAGCCCGCTGGAGTGTTGAAGAGCTGAACATGTTGCTGACGCATAACAACCAGCAAGTGGCAGAGCTGACCGGCCGTCCTCTGACCGAGATAGAAGATCGCCGCTTGCTGGCGAATATCGAGCGAAACTGCTGGGACGTGTTTGACCCGGAGCGTGCCGAATGAGACTTATTAACCGAAGCAGGAAAGATTCTCCGATGGCCCGCAGAGCGTGCGATGCAGCGTTGGCCCGGCATGTTGAACGGTTCGGTGATTATGCCAGCCGGGCCATGACCAGCGTATACACAGTGCTGGTGGACGGCATGAAGGTAACGGTAGAGGTGGAAAACCGCAGCACCAGCTACGTGGCCACAGCGATCATGGGCGCTCGGCGTCTGCGTGCCCTCGTCGGCCGGATGTCTTGATATCGAATTATCATCAAACAGCGCCTTCCGTCCCTATAATCGGGTGGTGGGCGCAGGAGAACAAAATGGCAAAGCTTCTTAATTTGCAGGAATGGGCCGCTGAAGTGTATTCATCACCGCCATCGCTTTCTACTCTTCGCAGATGGGTACGTGAAGGCAAGATCTATCCTGCCCCCGAGCTACACGGTAAAGAGTATAAGCTCCGCCCGGATGCTATCTATGTTGATCCGAGCAAGAAGAATTTGCGCTTAAAACCGCAGCATCTAAAAATTCCGTCCAAAGGGACTTTACTGGAGAGATTACAGAATGCAGAGGCCAGCCCGTTACGACGCTAACCTGCCCCGTAACCTGACCTTTCGCAAGAGAGATAAGCTTTATTCCTGGCGCAACCCAATAACCGGCCAGGTAATCTATCTGGGCCGCATTGATCGCAGGGAAGCGATAGCCCAGGCCATTGAAGCCAACAGCTATCTTGATCAAAACTATATCCCCTCCAGTCTACTTCAGCGCATTAAAGAAACGCCCACCCTGACTATGGCTAAATGGCTGGAGAGGTATGACGTTATTCTCGAGCGAAGGGAATTAAAACCAAACACAATGAAAGTTCGCAGGAACCAGCTGGAGACGATCAGAAAAGAGTTCGGCACTATCGCTCTTAGCGCAGTTACAACAAAAGACATTGCGGAATTTTTGGAAACATACATTGCCTGCGATAAAAAAAGCATGGCTGCAGGTCTGAGATCTGTACTGCTCGATGTATTCAGAGAGGCGCTCGTGGAGGGCCATATAGAAAGGAACCCGGCAGAACCTACTCGCACCCCGGCACCAAAAGTTAAGCGGGAACGTCTACTGCTCGAAGCGTATTTTACGATACGAGAAACAGCAGCTGCTAATTCAGTATGGGCGGCAAATGCATTTGATCTTGCGCTTGTCACTGCTCAGCGACGCGAGGATATAGCCATGATGAAATTCACTGACATCCGGGAAGACAGATTGTTTGTCATACAGGAGAAAACAGGGAATAAATTAGCCATCCCTTTAGACCTGAAACTGGAAGCGGCCGATCTTCATTTAAAAGAAGTGATAGAACGTTGCAGAGTGAACAATCCATCTGAGTTCCTGCTTTACTCGCCGGTGCGTCGGGGTGGAAGAAAGCCCGGACCACTGACGCCGGACGGGTTAACCCAGGCATTCTCAGATACCCGTGATGTCACTGTGCTTAAATTTGGCCCTTACCCGCCGTCATTTCACGAAATTAGAAGTCTGGCCAGTAGGCTTTATGAGAAGGAAAAAGGCGAAGAATTTGCGCAGCGGCTGTTGGGTCATAAAAATTTATCAATGACCAAAAAATACCTGGACTCCCGTGGGGCAGAGTATGTTACGGTTTAGACTGAATATAAGGATTTGGTGGAATTTTGGTGGATTTTAGTGTGAACGCCTAAAAAACCCTTATTATTCAAGCATATAAAAAAAGACCGAATACGATTCCTGTATTCGGTCCAGGGAAATGGCTCTTGGGAGAGAGCCGTGCGCTAAAAGTTGGCATTAATGCAGGCTTAGTCGCCTTGCACCTTAAGAATAGATGACGACACCAGCTTTTCCAGTCCGCGACAAATGTGGTCAGAAAAATCCGGTAATTGTCACGTTTATCATAAAAAAACGCAGGCGGTGTTAACCGGACCTGCGTTTTTTTATGCTGAATCATGTGATTTTCATCAGCCCGTGCAGAGGGATTTCGCGCGCTCGATAAAGGGGGCGAGGCTCATTTTCTGGCCGGGATGTTCTGGATCGTCAACCTGAATGATGCTGATAGGCTGACCGGTGCTTCTCCCGCTGTCGACCTGTTTCTGCGCGATATCATTGAGCGGATACTGCACCAGCGTACTCGGGTTAATGGCGAACAACGCATTGCCCGGCCTGCAGGTGAGCATTATCTCTTCGCGATTGAAGGCCCATTTCTCTTTGCCAACCTCGAAACGGCTGACGGTAATAACCTGCGGCGCAGCCAGCGCGGCGGCTGAGCTGGTCAGCATTAATACTGCAATCACACTCTTTTTCATTCTTTTCACCAGATTTATTCAAAAAGGCTCCCAGGTGGCAAACAGGCTTACCGCTGCCAGCACCAGCGCACCGATTATCAATTCTGCCCGGGTTAACGTTATAAAGCGCTGCCGCGCTCCGCTATCGACCAGGCTCAAGCGTGGCACCAGAACATACCGGTTCACAAGCGCGATTGCCACCATCAGCGCGACAAGCGCACATTTGAGCAACAGCATGCGCCCCCAGGCGCTCTGCCACGGCCATGCCAGCCCCTGAATCAACACCGCATTAACGATGCCGGTAAGGATAACGCCTGCCACCGCTACGTGACCATAACGGGAGAAGCGCATCATCGCGCCAATAGCCGCAGGGTGGCTCCCCTCACGCGTAAGCTGCATACAAAACAGTACCGGCAGCAGGCCGCCCAGCCACATCGCCCCGCACAGCAGATGCAGCGCATGGTTGATGTGTTGCAGCACACCAGGCAACCCTTCGCGCATCGCTGCGTGGCCGAGACCCGCCGCCAACAGAAACTGCAGCGCCGTCAGCAGCAGCAACTTCCTTTGCTGCGCTGGCTGCATCAACCCGGCAAAGAGGGTCAGCAACGCGAGGAAGATTTGCCAGGCCAGCAGTGAACCCGCTTGCGTACCGGCAACCGCACGCCAGATCGCGGGCTGCCACACTTCCGGCCAGCCACCGGCCATCATCCCGCCCTGCACCGCATAGAGCAACAGCGCGCTCAATGCCGTAAGGATCAGGCAGACGCGCTGCAGCGGCAGGAAGTGTTGAGTGAGTGTCCGGCGCAGATCGCGCGGTGCCAGCCAGGCGCTGAACAGCGCGCTGCCAAATAACAGCATCAGGGCGGCGAAATGAATAAAGCGCAGCCCGACAAAGAGCGATGACAGCATATTACTTCACAGAAAAGCTGTACTGCCCGTGAGTTTTATGGCCGTCGACCGAGACCACATGCCAGCTGACGGTGTACTTCCCGGAAGTCAGGGGCTGTTCAAGCGGCACGATCATCTGAGTCTTATCCTTTTCATTGCGCTTTACCGCCCCGGTTTTGATCGCCTTCTGCTGCGCGTCTGTCACCTTAATGCCGCTGAACGCTGGCTCAATCCCTTCTGAAAAGTTGAGCGTCAGTGCCTGCGGTGCCGCCGTTACATCAGCATCCGCAGCCGGATACTGACCTTTGAGGTGGGCATGCGCCAGCACTGCCGGGGTGACAAAAAGGGTGGTAATGAGGGCAAAAGCGCGTAAGCGCTGCGTCGGGGAGATAAGCATAGAAGCATTCCTTTTTGTTATGCATACGATATAGAGGATAAACCTGTACAATAGTTGAGTCGAGTCTCATCGCCGCCACGCTTGTCTTTCTGCGACAGCCTTAGTAACTTTTGCCGCCTGAACTGAGGAGAACTTCATAATGACCAATCTTGCGCAGCTCGAACAAGAAGAGATGGATAAGGTGAATGTCGATCTGGCCGCCGCAGGCGTTGCCTTCAAAGAGCGCTACAATATGCCTGTTATTGCCGAAGCGGTTGAGCGCGAACAACCCGAACATCTGCGCGGCTGGTTTCGCGAACGTCTGATTGCCCACCGGCTGGCCTCCGTCTCGCTCTCTCGCCTCCCCTATGAGCCGAAAGTGAAATAATGGAGCCGACTATGTTACGTGTTATCGATACAGAAACCTGCGATTTGCAGGGTGGTATCGTCGAGATCGCCTCGGTGGACGTGGTAGACGGGCAAATCGTTAATCCCCAGAGCCACCTGGTGCGCCCCGACCGTCCCATCAGCCAGCAGGCGATGGCCATCCACCGCATCACCGAAGCGATGGTGGCGGATCAGCCATGGATCGAAGAGGTGGTGCCCTATTATCACGGCAGTGAGTGGTATGTGGCGCACAACGCCAGCTTTGACCGCCGCGTGCTGCCGGAGATGTCCGGCGAGTGGATCTGCACCATGAAGCTGGCACGGCGTTTATGGCCGGGGATCAAATACAGCAATATGGCGCTCTATAACTCCCGCAAGCTCAGCGTAGAGACACCAGCCGGTCTGCATCACCACCGCGCGCTCTATGATTGCTATATCACCGCCGCTTTGCTGATTGACATCATGCAGGTCTCTGGCTGGACAGCGGAGCAGATGGCCACCATCACCGGACGCCCGGCGCTGATGACCACCTTTACCTTTGGTAAATACCGCGGTAAACCGGTTGCCGAGATCGCTGACCGCGATCCGGGCTACCTGCGCTGGCTGTTTAACAACCTCAACAGCATGAGCCCGGAACTGCGTTTAACGCTTAAACACTACCTTGGCGAAGGGTAATTACCCTTTGCCGGGCAGTGTCCCCTGCGCCAGCGCGATCAAAAACGCGTACTCCAGCGCCACCCCTTCGTAGGATTTAAAACGCCCCGATTTACCGCCGTGCCCGGAATCCATATCAGTGCAGAGCAACAGCAGATTATCGTCGGTTTTATATTCCCGCAGTTTCGCCACCCATTTCGCCGGCTCCCAGTACTGCACCTGAGAATCGTGCAACCCGGTAGTCACCAGCATATGCGGATAGGGGTGCGCGCCAATGTTGTCGTACGGGCTGTAGCCCTTCATATAGTGGTAATAGGTCTCATCTTGCGGATTGCCCCACTCCTCGAACTCGCCAGTCGTTAAAGGGATCGACTCATCAAGCATGGTGGTGACCACATCGACAAACGGCACCTGGGCGATCACGCCATGGTAGAGAGTGGGACGCATATTGATTACCGCGCCCATCAGCATGCCGCCCGCGCTACCGCCCATGGCGTAACAGTATTGCGGCGAGCCGTAGCCCTGCTCCAGCAAACTGTCGGTAACGTCAATAAAGTCATTGAAGGTGTTTTGCTTGTTGAGGAATTTCCCCTCTTCATACCAGGCATGACCCAGCTCGCCGCCGCCGCGAATATGCGCTATCGCGCAGACAAAACCGCGATCCAGCAGGCTCAAGCGGCTGCTGCTGAAGTCCGCATCGATACTAGCCCCGTAGGAGCCGTAGCCGTAGACCAGCAGCGGATTCTCGCCTTTGCGGAAATGGTTGTGGTTGTAAACCAGCGAGACAGGCACTTCAACGCCGTCACGAGCGATTACCCAAAGATGCTCACTGCGATAGTCGCTGGCGTCAAAGCCCGCCACTTCCGTCTGCTTCAGCACGCGCCGCTCGCCGGTGTCCATATCCAGCTCAAACAGCGTATCCGGCGTAGTCATTGAGGAGTAACCGTAGCGCAGCCGCGAGGTTTCCGGCTCGGGATTGTAGGCAAGCCAGGTGACATAAGCCGGATCGTCAAAAGCGATGCCGACCACTTCACGGGTCTTACGGTTGATCTGCCGCAGGCTTGTCAGGCCGCGCTGCCGCTCTTCGACCACCAGCCAGTCGGTAAACAATGTAAAGCCTTCCAGCATAATGTGATCGCGGGCGGGAATTAACGCTTCCCAGCGCCGCTCATCACGCACTTTGGTGCGATAGAGGCCGAAGTTTTTGCCATCGCGGTTGGAGCGCAGATAGAAGGTGTGCTGGTAGTGATCGAGGCTGTACTCATGCTCTTTGCGCCGTGGCAAAAAGCAGAGCGGCTGCGCATCCGGCAGTTCAGCATCGAGCAGCAACACTTCGCTGGTGGTGGCGCTGGCCAGGTGAATGGTGATGTAGTGCTGTGAGGTAGTTTTGCTCAGCCCGACGTAAAAGGTGTCATCTTTCTCTTCGTAGACCAGCTCATCCTGCTGCGTCGGCGAGCCGACCGTGTGGCGCCAGACCTGATAAGGCAGCAGCGTGGTGGCATGTTTACGCACGTAGTAGACGGTCTCGGAGTCATTCACCCAGACAAAATCTGGCGAGACGTTATCGAGCACCTCCGGGTACCAGTTGCCGGTCTCCAGATTGCGAAAGCGCAGACCATACTGGCGCCTGGAGAGGAAATCCTCCGCCAGCGCCATAATGGTGTTGTCGGGCGAGATGTCGAGGCCGCCCATGGTGTAAAACTCGCTGTGCGAGGCGCGCTGGTTGGCATCCAGAAGAGTTGTCCAGTCGTCCCATTCAGAGCTGAGCACCGACTGGCGCTGATAGATGGCGTACTCATTGCCCGGCTCATAAATATGCCGGTAACGATAGCCGTTACGAATATAGGGCGCGGAAACTTCACGCTGCGGAATGCGGGAGATAATCTCCTGCAGCAGGTCATCCTGCAGCGCTTGCTGGGAGGCCATCACTTCCCGCCCGTAATCATTCTCCTGATGCAGATATTCAAGCACCTCTGGCTGAGAGCGCGTGTCGTCCCGCAGCCAGTAGTAATTATCGACGCGGGTATCGCCATGAACGGTCATGGCGTGGGGGATCTTTTTTGCTTTCGGCAACATAGCACTTATCTTTTTTCTGTTTTCCATACCTATAAGGGTGGCAAAACAAACGCGCGTTGCAAGCGAAACGTTATCGCGCTCAGGGTGTAAGGGCGCGTTTTTGCTGCTGAAGATCCTGCTCGATGCCTTCACGGACGTCCTGCGGCACCTTCAGCGCATCGCCCAGCGCGTTAAGATAGCTGCGCTCCATAAAGTGATCGATATCGATAACCGCACAGCTGAGGAAGTAGAGCTCCAGCGCCTCCTCCTCATTTTTGACACCCTGTGCCAGCCGCGCCGGATCGAGGGGCTGCTCCAGCGCTTTCGCCACCAGCTCCCGCCCCTGGGTTTCGATGCCCGCTTCGCGCAGCTGCAACTCAATTGCCGCCTGCTCCTGCTCATCAATATGACCGTCGCTTTTCGCCGCAAAGACCAGCGCCAGAATCAGACGCTCGGTGCGCACGTCCAGCGGCGACTGCTGCTGGCCAAACTGCGGCTCATCCTGATGGGTTTCGCGAATACGGTCTTTGTATTTGTTCCACAGCACCGTACCGGCAACTGCCCCGCCGCCGACCAGCAGCGCGCCAGTGCCATATTTGGCGAGCAGTTTGCGTGATGATTTGTTGGCAACCAGCAGCCCGGCAAGACCGCCCAGTGCTCCCGGCACCAGAAGCTTATTTAAGCCCTGACCCTCTGAGGAGGAGGACGTCGATGCGCCGCTTTTCTGACCCAGCAGCGACTGTAATTGATTTAACCAGTTCATGATTTTCCCTCGCTTAACCGCTTTCGTCAGGCAAGAGTAAGCGAGGGAGATGTCAGGAAGTGTCTGTATCTGGAAAGATCAGGAAAATTTCGGCGCTATGGCTGCGTTTTGTAGGCCGCGCTGCCCGCCGGGCAGTCGACCATCACGCGGTAGTGAATATCGGCGCTTTTACCGCGCACGGTGAGCGGCACCGTCCACTTATCACCTTTGCCGGTGACCTCTTGCGGATTAACCCATACCACCGGATCCGCCTGACCAATTTTTTTCTGATCGTCTGCCCAACGCACAATGCGGTTTTGCAGATAGTCGCGCTTAACGCTGGCGGCGATGCCCTCAGCGTTGAGCCCTTCACAGGAAGGAAACTTCACGACCTTCTGCGCGGCGGCATCTGCCGCCATGCTGCCCGCCAGCAAAAACAGACCGGTTACTACCCCTGCTATTTTCATGCTTATCTCCTGGTTAATACCCATTCAAAGCATGGTACAAATTGCTGGCGGTGCAAGATCAGGCGACTTTCGCCCGCTTGCTGGCGCTTTTAATGTCGACCGCGTCAGAAGCTTCATCTTCAACACTTTTTGCCGATGGTGCGCCCTCTTCGCTCTCTGTGCCGGGCAGTTTGCCGGATTTCAGAATGCCGTTGAGCGCATCTTTTTGCTCGGCGAGCCACATCGCCATGCGTTCACGGGTCTCTTCTTCCAGAGTGACCGGACCGGTGCCTAACCAGTCGCCCAGCACTTCCGCCAGGTCGAGCATTTTGTCGTAAGCATCGGCTTCCTTTTTGCTGGCAAAAGACATCTTTTCCTCACCTTCGCGAATGACTACGTATTTAACTTCTACCGCCATGATGCAGCCTCGTTTTACTGTGTATTTGTACAGTATAATAGCGCGATGAAAAAACCACCGCAAGTGAAAAAGACAGACGCAAACGTTTTCGTTATACTGCGCCCACTTTTTTCTAATGGTACTTCGCTATGACTCTTTTAGGAACTGCGCTGCGTCCGGCAGCCACGCGTGTGATGTTATTAGGCTCAGGCGAGCTGGGCAAAGAAGTGGCTATCGAATGTCAGCGGCTCGGTATCGAAGTGATTGCGGTTGACCGCTATGCGGACGCGCCAGCAATGCAGGTCGCGCACCGATCCCATGTGATTAACATGCTTGATGGCGAGGCGTTAAAAGCGCTGGTCGCCAGGGAGAAACCGCATTTTATTGTGCCGGAGATTGAGGCTATCGCCACCGACGCGCTGATTGAACTGGAAGCAGCCGGGCAGCGTGTGGTTCCCTGCGCGCGCGCCACAAAACTGACGATGAACCGGGAAGGGATCCGTCGCCTCGCGGCAGAGGAGTTGCAGCTTCCTACGTCGAGCTACCGTTTTGCCGATAGCGAAGAGAGCTTCCGCCAGGCGGTGGGCGAAATCGGCCTGCCCTGCATTGTGAAGCCGGTAATGAGCTCTTCAGGTAAAGGGCAGAGCTTTATTAAATCTGCCGACCAGCTGGCAAGCGCGTGGGCCTATGCGCAACAGGGTGGCCGCGCCGGAGCCGGTCGCGTGATTGTCGAAGGCGTAGTGAAGTTTGATTTTGAGATAACCCTTTTGACCATCAGCGCGGTGGATGGCGTTCACTTCTGCGCGCCGGTTGGCCACCGCCAGGAGGATGGTGATTATCGTGAGTCCTGGCAGCCGCAGCAGATGTCGGCCGCAGCGCTTGAGCGCGCCCGGCAGATCGCCCGTGAGGTGGTGCTGGCGCTCGGAGGACATGGTCTTTTCGGCGTCGAACTCTTTGTCTGCGGCGATGAGGTTATTTTCAGCGAAGTCTCCCCGCGCCCGCACGATACGGGCATGGTGACGCTGATTTCGCAGGATCTCTCCGAGTTTGCCCTGCATGTACGCGCCTTTTTAGGCCTGCCAATTGGCGCGATCCGCCAGTACGGCCCGGCCGCCTCTGCGGTGATTTTGCCGCAGCTGCACAGCCAGAACGTCACCTTTGATAATCTCCACCACGCCGTTGGCGCAGGCGTGCAGCTGCGCTTGTTCGGTAAACCGGAGATTGAAGGATCGCGCCGTCTGGGCGTCGCGCTGGCGGTGGCTGAGGATGTTGAGAGTGCGGTCGAGCGCGCCGTGGCCGCTGTTGCTGCGGTGCAGGTCAACGGATAAAAAAAAGCCCGGTGCGCAGTGCGTCCGGGCTTGTTATCAGGCGGGTTTCATACCCGCCTGCTGATTACTGCTTCGCACCTTCAACGGCTTCGCGTGCCAGTGTGGTGATGCGATCGTAATCGCCTGCTTCCAGCGCGTCGGCCGGAACCAGCCACGAACCGCCGATGCAGAGCACGCTTTTCAGCGCCAGGTAGTCGCGGTAGTTAGCCGGAGAGATGCCGCCGGTCGGGCAGAAACGCACCTGGGAGAAGGGACCGGCAATCGCCTGCAGCGCTTTGGTGCCGCCATTCGCTTCCGCCGGGAAGAATTTGAACTCTTTCAGGCCGTAATCCATGCCCAGCATCAGTTCGGAAACGGTGCTGATGCCCGGGATCAGCGGGATGGTGCCTTCGGTGGCGGCTTTCAGCAGCGGCTCGGTCAGACCCGGGCTGATAGCGAACTGCGCGCCCGCTTCGGTAACTTCCGCCAGCTGTTGCGGATTCAACACGGTGCCAGCGCCGATAATAGCGTCAGGAACTTCTTTTGCAATGGCGCGGATAGCGTCAATCGCGCATGCGGTGCGCAGCGTCACTTCCAGTACGCGAACGCCACCTGCAACCAGCGCTTTCGCCATCGGAACAGCGTGCTCCAGTTTGTTTACCACGATCACCGGTACAACCGGGCCCGTTTTCAGGATGGCTTCTGCACTTGTTTTCCAGTTTTTCATCAATCTTTTCTCTCGCCAGAATAAAATCTTGTCGTCTTAAAAAGTGATACAGGTTGCGCCCTGCTCTGCGCCGGAGAGCTTCTCTCGCAGCGCGCCGAACATTTCACGGCCTGTGCCCACGCGCATTGCGCTAAGGTCAGGAATATGCGGCTGACGTGCGGCAAGTTCGTTGTCAGCAACCAGCAGGGTCAACTCGCCTGTCTGCCCGTTAACCCGGATAATGTCGCCATCACGCACTTTTGCCAGCAACCCACCGTCGTAAGCTTCAGGTGTCACATGGATTGCCGACGGCACTTTACCTGATGCCCCTGACAGCCGTCCATCGGTAACTAAGGCAATTTTGAAACGGCGGTCCAATAATACACCAAGTGGCGGCATCAGTTTATGTAATTCTGGCATGCCGTTGGCTTTCGGCCCCTGGTGACGCACCACGACTACACAATCACGATCCAGCAGACCCGCCTCAAAGGCCGGTAATACGTCATGCTGGCTCTCAAACACCACCGCTGGCGCTTCAATGATCTGGTTCTCTACCGGCACGGCGGAGGTCTTCATCACCGCGCGCCCAAGGTTACCGCTCAGTACTTTGGTGCCGCCATGCTGCGAGAATGGCTTATCAATGGTGGCGATAATCGACTCATCCAGCGACGCGGCAGCGCCTTCACGCCAGTCGAGTTCGCCATCGTTGAGCCACGGCTCCTGGGTGTAGCGCGTCAGGCCAAAACCGGCCACGGTATTCACCTCTTCATGGAGTAAACCGCCCTTCAGCAGTTCGCGCATCAATACCGGCACACCGCCTGCTGCCTGGAAGTGGTTGATGTCAGCCGGGCCGTTCGGGTAGAGACGGGCAAGCAGCGGCACCACCTCGGAGAGTTCGGAGAAGTCATCCCAGTTGATGATAATGCCCGCCGCGCGCGCCATCGCCACCAGGTGCATTGTGTGGTTGGTGGAGCCGCCGGTTGCCAGCAGAGAGACGATGCCATTCACCACCACTTTTTCATCGATCATTTTGCCGAGCGGCATCCACTCGTTGCCATTACCGGTCAAACGCGTCACCTGACGGGCAGCGGCTTCGGTCAGCGCTTTACGCAGCGGCGCATCCGGGTGAATAAAGGAGGAGCCGGGCAGTTGCATGCCCATAAACTCAATCACCATCTGGTTGGTGTTGGCGGTGCCGTAAAAAGTACAGGTGCCTGGGGCATGATAAGAAGCAGCTTCCGACTCCAGCAGCGCCATGCGATCGACTTTGCCTTCCGCGTAGAGCTGGCGAATACGCACCTTCTCTTTGTTAGCCAGGCCGCTCGCCATCGGGCCTGACGGCACGAACAGCGCGGGCAAGTGACCAAACGACAGCGCCGCCATCGCCAGCCCCGGGACAATTTTGTCGCAAACGCCAAGATAGAGCGCACCGTCGAACATATTATGAGAGAGCCCCACCGCTGCGGACATGGCGATCACTTCGCGGCTCAGCAGCGATAGCTCCATCCCATCCTGACCCTGCGTCACACCATCGCACATTGCCGGTACGCCACCTGCTACCTGCCCGACCGCATTCACCGAGTGCAGCGCTTTACGAATAATGTCGGGATAGACTTCATAAGGCTGATGCGCGGAGAGCATGTCGTTATAGGAGGTGATAATGGCGATGTTGTTGCGCAACATGCTTTTGAGCGAGGCTTTATCTTCGGGCTGGCAGGCGGCAAAACCGTGCGCCAGATTCCCGCAGGCCAGCGTCGAACGACGCACGGTATTGCTTTTGGCTTGCTCAATGCGCGCCAGGTAGGCTGAGCGGGTTTCGCGTGAACGTTCAATAATGCGATTTGTTACGCGTAACATTACTGGATTCATAGAGGCTCCTGAAATTTATCTGTTCGGGGAGAGCGTGCTAACCGTGCGTTTCATTATGCGTAACAAGCTGAAAACACCTGAGCGCCGCGCCCCAAAGGCAAAATCACTGCAGCCAGTGTAATAAAAAAAGCCCCGCTGGTGAATCCAGCAGGGCTTTGAAAAAGAAAAATTGTTCGCAGAGCTGTGTTAGATCATGTTACCGGTAAAATTGCGCAACGTCAGTCTCGATGGTTACTCGAATTCGTTCCAGGAGCGACCATCGCGGGTGATCATCGCAACCGAGGCTACCGGGCCCCAGGTGCCTGCCTGATACGGTTTCGGTGAGTCGTTATCCGCAGCCCAGGCTTCGGTAATGGAGTCGACCCACTTCCACGCCTCTTCCACTTCATCGCGACGCACAAACAGTGCCTGAATACCGCGCATCGACTCCAGCAGCAGGCGCTCGTAGGCATCCGCCAGATGGGTTTCGTTGAAGGTTTCGGAGTAGCTCAGATCAAGCTTCGTGGTCTGAAGATTGTGTTTATGATCCAGCCCGGCACTTTATTGAGGATCTGGATATCCACCCCTTCATCCGGCTGCAGGCGAATGGTCAGTTTGTTCTGCGGCAGCTCCTGCCAGGACTCTTTAAACAGATTGAGTTCCGGGTTTTTGAAGTAGACCACAACTTCTGAGCATTTGGTTGGCAGACGTTTACCGGTACGCAGGTAGAACGGCACCCCCGCCCAACGCCAGTCGTCGATATCAACGCGGATCGCAACAAATGTTTCGGTATGGCTCGACTTGTTCGCGCCCTCTTCTTCCAGGTAGCCCGGCACTTTCTTACCCTGGGCGAAACCGGCGGTGTACTGACCGCGCACGGTTTTCTCCCGCACGTTAGTGCGATCGATACGACGCAGGGATTTGAGCACCTTCACTTTCGCGTCGCGAATGCTGTCGGCAGTGAGATCGGACGGCGGTGACATCGCGATCATGCACAGCACCTGCAGCAGGTGGTTCTGGATCATATCGCGCATCTGCCCGGCCTGATCGAAATAGCCCCAGCGCCCTTCAATACCCACCTCTTCCGCCACGGTGATCTCGACATGATCAATGGTGCGGTTATCCCAGTTATTGACGAACAGGGAGTTGGCAAAACGCAGCGCCAGCAGGTTGAGCACTGTCTCTTTACCGAGATAGTGGTCGATACGGTAAACCTGGCACTCTTCAAAATACTCACCCACCTGATCGTTGATCTGACGGGAGGTCTCAAGGGAGTTACCGAGCGGTTTTTCCATCACGACGCGAGCCGGTTTGGCATTGAGCTTCGCAGCGCCCAGCCCTTTACAGATGGCACCAAAAGTATCCGGCGGCATCGCGAAGTAGTTGATGGTGGTGCGGTTTTTCTGATCCAGCATCGCGCCGAGGCGTTTGAAGGCAGGCGTGTCGTTTACATCGAGATTGCAGAAATCGAGACGACCGCTCAGCTTGTCCCACAAGCTTTCGTCGATCTTCTCTTTCATAAAGGTTTCGAGCGCTTCACGGACCACTTTGGTATAGGCTGCTTTGTCCCAGTCGGCGCGGCCGACCCCGAGAATCCGCGTCTCCTCATGAATTTGACCGGCTTTTTCCAGCTGGTACAGGGAAGGCAGCAATTTCCGGCGTGCGAGATCGCCTTTCGCGCCGAAAATGACCAGGTCACACGCCTGGGCTGTTTGGACTACCGCCATGTCACTCTCCTCAGTTAGCTATCCTGAAGCTATCGTGCGCTTCAGTTGTAATTTTATTACACTGCACTGTACTGCTTTTACGTAATTCCCGAAACTATCAGGCCTTGTCAGGAAGTGCGTTATTGGGTTGTCATGAAAAATGCGCATATTTGCGCCGATTGCGCGACTTATTTGCCCACCAGCCGCTGGCGAAAATCTGACTCTGATCATGTTATGAAAAAAAACAACAACATTTCAGCGTATCACTTACCTTTCTACCCTGCGCAGGCGTAATATCGACGCAAACTGCGTAACGATTCGCGCAATCAGTGTAATCGTTTCACCAGGAGCGCATTAACGCCTATGAATATGCTGGAAAAAATCCAGTCCCGACTGGAACACCTTAGCAAATCAGAACGAAAAGTCGCGGAAGTGATCCTTACCGCGCCGCAGCTGGCTATCCACTCTAGTATTGCCGCGCTTGCGCAACAAGCGGAGGTCAGCGAACCGACGGTAAACCGCTTTTGCCGCAGTCTGGACACGCGCGGCTTCCCCGACTTTAAACTGCATCTGGCCCAGAGCCTCGCCAACGGCACGCCCTATGTTAATCGAAATGTCGATGAAGATGACAGTGTAGAAGCCTACACTGGCAAAATCTTCGAGTCGGCGATGGCAAGCCTCGACCATGTGCGCCAGTCTCTTGATATGGCTGCGGTTAATCGCGCTGTCGATCTGTTGACGCAGGCGAAAAAAATCGCCTTCTTTGGTCTGGGCTCCTCTGCGGCCGTCGCCCACGATGCGATGAACAAGTTTTTCCGCTTCAACGTGCCGGTGGTCTACTCCGATGACATTGTGCTGCAACGCATGAGCTGTATGAATTGTAGCGATGATGACGTCGTTATGCTGATTTCCCACACCGGGCGCACGAAAAGCCTGGTGGAGCTGGCGCATCTGGCGCGTGAAAACGATGCCATGGTGATTGCACTGACCTCAGCGGGTACGCCGCTGGCGCGTGAAGCAACCCTTGCTATCACGCTGGATGTCCCTGAAGATACAGATATCTATATGCCGATGGTGTCCCGTCTTGCGCAACTGACGGTTATTGATGTGCTGGCGACCGGGTTCACATTACGCCGCGGCGCAAAATTCCGGGATAACTTGAAGCGAGTCAAGGAAGCACTCAAAGAATCGCGCTTTGATAAGGAACTGCTTATCAAAGACGATAATCATTAAGAGACCATAACAAAAACGGTAGTTACTTACGCTATTCGGTTAGCGGCCTTGCCCGTCACGGCGCGCGTAACCCGAATTCATGTTCACGCAACACCTCGTTATTTCAGTCAACGGAGTATTACATGTCCAGAAGGCTTCGCAGAACCAAAATCGTCACCACTTTAGGCCCGGCCACCGACCGCGATAATAACCTCGAAAAGGTTATCGCTGCTGGCGCTAACGTGGTGCGGATGAACTTCTCACACGGAACACCGGAAGATCATAAATTACGCGCGGACAAAGTGCGTGAGATTGCGGCAAAACTGGGACGTCATGTTGCTATCCTTGGCGATCTACAAGGACCGAAGATTCGCGTCTCCACTTTTAAGGAAGGTAAGGTTTTCCTTAACATCGGTGACAAATTCCTGCTCGACGCTAACCTTGGCAAAGGTGAAGGCGATAAAGAGAAAGTCGGCATCGACTATAAAGGCCTGCCTGCTGACGTGGTGCCGGGCGACATCCTGCTGCTGGATGATGGCCGCGTGCAGCTCAAAGTGCTGGAAGTTCAGGGCATGCAGGTGTTTACCGAAGTGACCGTCGGCGGCCCGCTCTCCAACAACAAAGGCATCAACAAACTGGGCGGCGGCCTCTCTGCTGAAGCGCTGACCGATAAAGATAAAGCGGATATCGTGACCGCCGCGCTGATTGGCGTCGATTACCTCGCCGTCTCCTTCCCACGCTGCGGCGAAGATCTCAACTATGCACGTCGTCTGGCACGTGATGCAGGCTGCGATGCGAAGATTGTCGCCAAAGTTGAGCGAGCAGAAGCGGTGTGCAGCCAGGATGCGATGGACGATGTGATCCTCGCGTCTGACGTGGTGATGGTTGCCCGTGGCGACCTCGGTGTTGAAATTGGTGACCCGGAACTGGTCGGCATCCAGAAAGCGCTGATTCGCCGTGCCCGTCAGCTGAACCGTGCGGTGATCACCGCAACGCAGATGATGGAGTCGATGATCACCAACCCAATGCCGACCCGCGCGGAAGTGATGGACGTGGCGAACGCCGTGCTCGACGGTACTGATGCAGTGATGCTTTCTGCGGAAACTGCCGCCGGGCAATACCCTTCAGAAACCGTTGCCGCGATGGCACGCGTCTGCCTGGGCGCAGAGAAGATCCCAAGCATCAACGTCTCCAAGCACCGTCTCGATATTCAGTTCGACAATGTCGAAGAGGCGATTGCCATGTCAGCGATGTATGCCGCCAACCACCTGAAAGGCGTTACGGCGATCATCTCGATGACCGAATCGGGTCGTACCGCGCTGATGACCTCGCGTATCAGCTCCGGCCTGCCGATTTTTGCCCTCTCCCGCCACGAGCGCACTCTTAACCTGACCGCGCTCTATCGCGGCGTGACGCCGGTCTATTTCGACAGCCATAACGACGGCGTTGCTGCGGCCAACGACGCGGTGAATCTGCTGCGTGATAAAGGCTACCTGCTCTCTGGCGATCTGGTGATTGTGACGCAGGGTGACGTGATGAGCACCATCGGCACCACTAACACCACGCGCATTCTGACCGTCGAATAACGGATTGCTCAGAAAGTAAAAGGCCTCTCACAGTGAGAGGCCTTTTTTTGGCTATTTCTTTTTGTAGAGCTCTTTGCGCTTATAGGGCTCGATCTCACCCGGCTTGCGCGTTTTCAGCAGCTTCAGGATCCAGGTGTACTGCTCCGGATGCGGGCCGACAAAGTTCTCCACCTCTTCATTCATCCGCCGCGCGATAGTGGTGTCATCCGCCGTCAGCAGATCGTCCATCGGCGGGCGCACCAGAATCGTCAGGCGGTGCGTTTCGGCATCGTAAACCGGGAAAAGCGGCACCACACGGGCGCGGCACACTTTCATCAGGCGGCCAATCGCCGGCAGCGTCGCTTTGTAGGTGGCGAAGAAGTCGACGAACTCGCTCTGCTCGGGGCCGTGATCCTGATCCGGCAGGTAATATCCCCAAAAGCCGTTGCGTATCGAGTGGATAAAGGGCTTGATGCCGTCATTGCGCGCATGTAAGCGACCGCCAAAACGCAGGCGCACCTTGTTCCACATGTAGTCAAAAACTTTGTTGCCCTGGTTATGGAACATCGCCGCGATGCGCTTGCCCTGAGAGGACATCAGCATCGCCGGAATATCGACACCCCAGGCATGCGGCACGAGGAAAATGACGCGTTCATCGTTGCGGTGCATCTCATCGATAATCTCTCTGCCCTGCCACTCAATCCGCGAGGCAACTTTTTCCGTACCGCGCAGCGCCATTTCGGCCATCAGCACCATCGCCTGCGGCGCGGTGGCAAACATATGATCGATGATCGCTTCGCGCTCGGCTTCACTCTTTTCCGGGAAGCAGTAGTAGAGATTGATCTGCGCACGACGGCGGGCACTTTTTCCGCGTCGTCCGGCAAAACGGCCCAGTTTCGCCAGAAGCGGATCGCGAACGGAGGGCGGGATCAGGGCGACGCCGGCAAAAGCCAGCACCCCAAGCCAGGCGCCCCAGTGGCGCGGATGGCGAAACTCGCTCTCAAACTGAGGAATGTATTCACTGTTATTTTTTTTGGTTTCCATGCATCGTCCGCTGGTCAAAAATCTCAACAAGATAAGGGGATAGTGTAGCGATGCGTTATCTTTCGCACAAAAGTAAAAGCCGATGCTAAGCAAGCACCGGCTTTGAACGCCTGATTATTACGCGAATTACTCGAGTCGCAGTTGAGGTAATACCTCTCTCACCTGCGCCAGGTAATCCTTACGATCCGAACCGCTCAGCCCTTCCGTTCTTGGCAGTTTAGCGGTCAGCGGGTTCACGGCCTGCTGGTTGATCCATACTTCATAATGCAGATGTGGCCCGGTGGAACGCCCGGTGTTGCCCGAGAGCGCGATACGATCGCCACGCTTCACTTTTTGCCCCGGTTTCACCAGCAGTTTACGCAGGTGCATATAGCGCGTGGTATAAGTGCGCCCGTGGCGGATAGCAACATAGTTGCCCGCCGCGCCGCTGCGCTTCGCAATCACCACTTCACCGTCACCGACGGCCAGCACCGGCGTACCCTGCGGCAGGGCAAAGTCGACGCCTTTGTGCGGCGCAACGCGCCCGGTGACCGGATTAAGGCGACGCGGGTTGAAGTTAGAGGAGACGCGGAACTGCTTCGCGGTCGGGAAACGCATAAACCCTTTCGCAAGGCCGGTGCCGTTACGATCGTAGAATTTGCCATCTTCGGCGCGGAACGCGTAGTAATCTTTACCGTCAGAACGCAAACGCACGCCGAGCAACTGGCTCTGCTCCTGCTTACCGTCAAGCATCTCACGGGACATCAATACTGAGAACTTATCGCCTTTTTTCAGTTTGCGGAAATCCATTTGCCACTGCATCGCTTTGATAACGGAGCTGATTTCGCCGCTGCTCATGCCCGCCTCTTTCGCACTGGCAACAAAACTGCCGCCGACGGTGCCATTCATCACCTTATTGACCCAGTCGCCCTGCTGCATCTCGCTGGACATCTTGAAGCCGTTTTCGGTGCGGTCATAGGTGCGGGTTTCGCGGCGTGACATCTCCCACGTCAGACGCTGTAAATCACCATCAGCGGTCAGTGTCCAGGAGAGCTGTTGACCGATTTTCAGATTACGCAGCTCTTTATCCGCAGCGGCAAGCTGGCTGATGTTGCCCATATCAATGCCGTACTGGTTCAGGACGCTGCTGAGCGTATCGCCGGTCGAGACGACATATTCATGTACACCAGCTTCGTTGGCGGTTTTCTCATCCAGCTCATCTTGCGGAATATCGTCAACGTCATCCGCCGTGGACTGGTCAATTGGTTCACTGGCTTCAGGCAGCAACGAGCGGATTTCGCTTTTAGGCAGCTCGATGGCTTTGACAATCGGCGCGTTATTTTCGGGTGATAAACGTAGGGCCGCCAGACGGCGACCGTGAGGGTCAGTACGGTGAGCGACCCCAGCATCACGCGATGGGGTCGCGGCAAATTGTTAAATGCCAGGGCGACAGAGCGGGCTATCTGTTGCACGTGTTCACTTCCTCGTTATTCTCCTTTCAGGCAGCTCGCATACTGGGAAGAGAGTTGTGTAAGGAACTGGGGATAGCTCTCTTTACCCAACTTGATACCGATGCCGAGTGGATCCAGCGTTCCCATGCGAACGGAGGTTCCTCGTGCAACAGCTTCAACGACCGCTGGCCTGAACTGTGGCTCAGCAAAAACGCAGACCGCTTTTTGCTCAACCAAATGTGTTCTGATTTCATGTAAACGCTGCGCACCAGGCTGAATTTCAGGGTTGACGGTAAAGTGACCCAGCGGAGTCAGACCGTACTGTTTTTCAAAGTAGCCATAGGCGTCATGAAAAACGAAATACCCCTTCCCTTTCAGCGGTGCCAGCTCGTTACCGACCTGCTTATCGGCCTGGGCTAATGATGCCTCAAATGCCTTCAGGTTGGCGTCCAGCTTAGCTCGACTTTGCGGCATAACTTCCACTAATTTATCGTGGATTGCAACCGCCGAAAGCCGTGCAATCTCTGGGCTTAACCACAAATGCATGTTGTATTCGCCATGATGGTGATGATGCTCACTATTTTCGTCGTGATCGTGACCTTCATGACCCTCATGCTCATCTTCATCCGCGCCTTTCATCAGCTGCGATTTCACGCCGTCGAGTTGCGCCATCACCACCTGTTTTTGCGCAGGTACCTGCTGAGCAGATCGCACCATGAAGGCTTCCATTTCCGGGCCAACCCAAAAAAGTAAGTCCGCGTTTTGCAAGCGTTTTACATCAGAAGGACGCAGAGAATAATCATGCTCGGAGGCACCGTCTGGCAGGATAACTTCGGTTGTGGTCACGCCATCTGTAATGGCGGATGCAATAAAGCCCAGCGGCTTAAGCGAAGTGACGACGGCGGCGTTAGCGGATTGTGCTGTTAGGGTGAGAAACGCAGCGGAAAGCGCTGCGCAAAGAAGCGTATTTTTATGTAACATAATGCGTCTATTCATCGTAATGAGTGTGTGGAATGTGATATTATAACATTCGACAACTTCTGCAACCCCTTAAATGCTATGACGAATCTTATAACGCTTGAAAATGTCAGCGTCGCTTTCGGTCAACGCCGCGTGCTCTCTGACATCTCTTTAAATTTGCGTCCAGGTAAAATTCTGACGCTGCTCGGACCTAACGGCGCGGGTAAATCGACGCTGGTGCGCGTCGTACTTGGCCTGGTAGCACCCGACGCGGGGGTTATCAAGCGCGATAAAGCTTTGCGCATCGGCTATGTGCCGCAAAAACTGCAGCTCGACGCTACGCTTCCTCTTACTGTAGGCCGCTTTATGCGTCTGCGCCCAGGCACGCGTAAAGCCGATCTCATCCCGGCGCTGAAACGCGTACAGGCAGCCCACCTGATCGATGCGCCGATGCAGAAACTCTCTGGCGGTGAAACGCAGCGCGTGCTGCTTGCCCGCGCCCTGCTCAATCAGCCCCAGCTGCTTGTGCTGGACGAGCCAACCCAGGGCGTTGACGTTAATGGCCAGGTCTCGCTCTACAATTTAATCGACGAGTTGCGCAAAGAGCTGGATTGCGCGGTGCTGATGGTCTCGCATGATCTACATCTTGTGATGGCAAAGACCGATGAAGTGCTCTGCCTCAACCACCATATCTGCTGCTCCGGTACGCCGGAAGTGGTCTCCATGCATCCCGAATTTATCTCTATGTTTGGCCATCGCGGCGCGGAGCAGCTTGGCATTTACCGCCATAACCACAATCACCGCCACGATCTTCAGGGCCGCATTATTTTACGCCAGGGTAACGGACACTCATGATTGAACTTTTACTACCCGGCTGGCTTGCCGGGGTTATGCTCGCCTGCGCCGCCGGGCCGCTTGGCTCCTTTGTCGTCTGGCGACGCATGTCATACTTCGGCGATACGCTGGCACACGCGTCTCTGCTCGGCGTCGCCTTTGGTTTGCTGCTGGATGTTAATCCGTTCTACGCCGTGATTGCCGTCACGTTACTGTTAGCTGCGGGCCTGGTGTGGCTGGAGAAGCGTCCCCATCTGGCGATCGACACACTGCTCGGGATTATGGCGCACAGCGCGCTCTCGCTTGGCCTGGTAGTGGTCAGCCTGATGTCCAACATCCGCGTGGATTTGATGGCGTATCTCTTCGGTGACCTGCTGGCCGTTACGCCCGAGGATCTGATTGTTATCGCCCTTGGTGTCGTTCTGGTAGTAGGGATCTTGCTCTGGCAGTGGCGCAACCTGCTGTCGATGACTATTAGCCCGGAACTGGCCTTTGTCGATGGCGTGAAATTACAGCGCGTGAAGCTGCTGCTGATGCTGGTCACCGCGCTGACCATTGGCGTGGCGATGAAGTTTGTCGGCGCGCTGATTATCACCTCACTGCTGATCATCCCGGCTGCCACGGCACGGCGCTTTGCCCGCACCCCGGAGCAGATGGCCGCAGTGGCTGTCGGCGTCGGGGTAATTGCCGTCACCGGCGGGCTGACCTTCTCCGCCTTCTACGACACACCAGCTGGCCCCTCTGTGGTGCTCTGCGCCGCAGTGCTGTTTATCTTCAGCATGTTGAAAAAGAGCGCCAGCTAAATTCTCATCCTGTGCCAGCGCCGCCCGGCGCTGGCACTGCTCATCAGGGCATTTCGGGCGGCGTAATGCCGAAGTGATCCCAGGCGCGCGGCGTTGCCATGCGGCCGCGCGGCGTGCGCTGTAAAAAGCCCTGCTGAATCAGATAAGGCTCCAGCACATCTTCAATGGTCTCGCGCTCTTCACCAATCGCCGCAGCAAGGTTATCCAGCCCCACCGGACCGCCAAAGAATTTATCAATCACCGCCAGCAGCAGTTTGCGGTCCATATAGTCGAAGCCCTGGGCATCGACATTGAGCATATCGAGCGCCTGGGCGGCAATCTCCGCGTCGATATCGCCATCGTGCTTCACTTCAGCGAAATCACGCACGCGGCGCAGCAGACGGTTGGCGATACGCGGTGTGCCGCGGGAACGGCGCGCCACTTCCAGCGCCCCCTCTTCGCTCAGCTCCAGCCCCATAAAACGC